>NZ_JBVIGX010000015.1:0-67706 GCF_055570595.1 Streptomyces sp. NPDC031132 | reverse complement strand
TCTCCCACCCCCCCAACCCTCAGGGGGGGGGGGGGGGAGCCCCCCCCCCCCCCCCCCTTCTCCCCCCCCCCCCCCCCCCCCCCCCGCGCCGTTCCGGTACGACCCGCGAGGTGTATGTGTCCACGCTCCAGGCCGAACACGTCTACAAGGTGTTCGGAAGACGACCCGGCGACGCCGCTGCCGCGGTCCGCGCGCTCCGAGCCGGCGCCGACCGCGACGAGCTGCGCGCCGACGGCACCACGGCCGCTGTGATCGACGCCTCATTCCGCGTCGAGCCCGGCGAGATCTTCGTCGTCATGGGTCTGTCGGGATCCGGCAAGTCCACGCTGCTGCGCATGCTGAACGGACTGCTCGAACCCACCGAGGGGCGCATCCTCTTCGACGGCCAGGACCTCACCTCGCTCTCCCGGCGTGAGTTGCGCCACGTCCGCTCCACCAAGATCAGCATGGTCTTCCAGCACTTCGCGCTCTTCCCGCACCGCAGCGTGCTCGAGAACGCCGCGTACGGGCTGGAGGTGCAGGGCGTCGCCCGTTCCGAGCGCGAGCGCCGCGCCGCCGAGGCTCTGGAGCTGTGCGGGCTCGCCGGCTGGGAGGCCTCCTGGCCGGACGAGCTGTCCGGCGGCATGCAGCAGCGCGTCGGCCTCGCCCGCGCCCTGGCCACCGACGCCGACCTGCTCCTGATGGACGAGTCCTTCAGCGCGCTGGACCCGCTGATCCGCCGCGACATGCAGGACCAGCTGCTGGAACTGCAGCAGCGGCTCAAGAAGACCATCGTGTTCATCACACACGACCTCAACGAGGCCATGCGCCTCGGCGACGGGATCGCCGTCATGCGCGACGGCCGCATCGTCCAGCAGGGCACCGCCGAGGACATCCTGACCCGTCCCGCCGACGAGTACGTCGCCTCGTTCATCCAGGACGTCGACCGCTCGCGCGTGCTCACGGCCGACGCCGTGATGACCGACCCCGTCGCCGGGAGCTGCGCCTGCGGCTGCCCCAGCGTCACCGCCGACACCCCGCTCGCCGACCTGTGCGCCGTCAGTGCCCGGGTCCCGCACGCCGTCGCCGTCACCGACGCGGACGGCGCCCTCGTCGGCTCCGTGCCGCAGGACCGCCTCATCGCCTTCATCGGCGACGAACAGCGACCCCCGATGGCCTGCGTGGAGGTGGCCGCCTGATGCCCCGCCTGCACCTCGGCGCCTGGGTCGACAGCGGAGTCGACTTCCTCCAGCGCCACCTCTCCTGGCTGTTCGACGCCGTCAGCGCGCTCGTCACCGGCCTGTACGACGGCATCCACGCCGTGCTCGACGCGCCCGCCCCGCTGCTGTTCGCCGGCATCCTCGCCGTCGCCGCCTGGTGGCTGCGCGGGCTGCTCGCCGCGCTCCTCGCCTTCGCCGGCTTCGCACTCGTCGACTCCGTCGGGCTGTGGGCCGACGCGATGTCCACGCTCTCGCTGGTCCTGGTCGCGACCCTCGTCACACTCGTGTTCGCGGTCCCGCTCGGCATCTGGGCCTCCCGGTCCGACCGGGTCAGCGCCGTCCTGCGGCCCGTCCTGGACTTCATGCAGACCATGCCGGCCATGGTCTACCTGATCCCCGGCATCATCTTCTTCGGGGTGGGCGTGGTGCCCGGCATCATCGCGACCATCATCTTCTCGCTGCCGCCCGGCGTCCGGATGACCGAGCTCGGCATCCGGCAGGTCGACGCGGAACTCGTCGAGGCCGCCGACGCCTTCGGGACCACCCCGCGCGACACCCTCGTACGCGTCCAGCTGCCCCTGGCCCTGCCCACCATCATGGCGGGCATCAACCAGGTCATCATGCTCGGCCTGTCCATGGTGGTCATCGCCGGCATGGTCGGCGGCGGAGGGCTCGGCGGCGCCGTCTACCGGGCCATCGGCAACGTCGACATCGGCCTCGGCTTCGAGGCGGGCATCTCCATCGTGATCCTCGCCATGTACCTGGACCGGATGACCGGCGCGCTCGGCCGCCAGGTCTCCCCGCTCGGCCGGCGCGCGCTCGCCAAGGCCCAGGCCGCCGCGAGCGGCGCCGCCAGGCTGTGGAACCACCGCCCCCAGCCCGCCTACGCCGTCACCGGCGCCGTGGTCCTCGCCCTCGTCGCGGGCGGCCTGAACACCTTCGGCGGCTCCGGGCAGCCGGCTGCGGCCGGAGCCGACGGCATCGGCAAGGGCCGCAAGATCAGCATCGGCTACATCCCCTGGGACGAGGGCATCGCCTCGACCTACCTGTGGAAGGAGCTCCTGGAGCGCCGCGGCTTCCAGGTGGAGGCGAAGCAGCTGGAGCTCGGCGCCCTGTTCACCGGGCTCGCGGGCGGCCAGGTCGACTTCCAGACCGACGCCTGGCTGCCGGTCACACAGGCCCAGTACTGGGAGAAGTACGGGAACAAGCTGGACGACCTCGGCTCCTGGTACGGGCCCACCTCCATCGAACTGTCCGTTCCCTCCTACGTGAAGGACGTCACCTCCCTCGCCGACCTCAAGGGCAAGGGCGGCGAGTTCAAGGGCCGGATCATCGGCATCGAGCCCAGCGCGGGCGCGATGGGGATCCTGAAGGGCAAGCTGCTCCAGGAGTACGGCCTCGAGGGCGAGTACGAGGTCGTCGACGGATCGACCCCCGGCATGCTCGCCGAGCTCAAGCGGGCCTACGAGAAGCAGGAGCCGGTGGCGGTCGTGCTCTGGTCGCCGCACTGGGCGTACGCCTCGTACGACCTGAAGAAGCTCGAGGACCCCAAGGGGGCCTGGGGCAAGGGCGACGGCATCCACACCCTGGCCCGCAAGGGCTTCGGGGCGGACGAGCCGGAAGTGGCCTCCTGGCTGCGCTCGTTCAAGCTGACCGAGGCCCAGCTGACCGGCCTGGAGGCGAAGATCCAGGAGGCGGGCAAGGGCAAGGAGCAGCAGGCGGTCCGCGCCTGGCTGACGGAGCACCCGGAGATCGCGAAGGCCGCGTGATCGCCGCGGGGCGGTGAAGGCGCCGACGGTCGGTGGGGGAGTACGCTCCACCGGCCGTCGGCGCCTTCGTTGGCCCGGACGGACGGACGGGCTCGCCAGAAAGCCCCCTGACCAGCCGAGATCCTGGAGGATCGGCCCGTGCCCCAGAGGGGCGGCGCATGGCACAGTGCCAGGAGCACCACCGCCGGACCAGGGAGCCCCCATGCGCGAACCGCACCCCGTGCCCCGGCTCGCGCCCGCCCCCGTACGCCCGGCGGAGCCGAGCCCGCTGCCGCGCTGCCCCGAGTGCGCGAGCGCACCGGAGCGCATCTCCTGGCGCCAGTGCCCGGGCCGGCCGGTGGTGCTGGTCTTCGCCCCGTGCGGGCACCGGTACACCTCGCCGGCTCCGCCGGTCCTGGCCGTCACCCCGCCGCCGTGTCGTACGCCGCCGGCGCACCCGTCATCTGCCCCGTGACCACCACGCACTGACCGGCGAGCCGACGACCCCGAGCGCGCGGAACGCCCGAGCCGTCCATCTCCAGCGGCTCGGCGTCGAGGAGCTGTGCCCGGGCTGTCGGCAGGAGCGCCCGGAGGTAGGTGCCGCCCCGCCGGCCGCGCACGGGGAGCGTCAGCCGCGAGGACGGCGGTGCGTTCGGGCGCATCTCAAAGCACCCTTGGCAGACGACTGATGATCGCTCCAGAATGGCGGGCGACGAACTCGAACAGATCGTCCGCCCAGGCGGTCCCCTTGGCCTTGACCCTGTTCACGAAGTCGTCCCAGGCGTTCGCAGCCATGGGGGTGCGCCGTGCGGGCGGTGGATGGAATGCCTCGTGGATCGGCTTGCATGCCTCCACGGTCTCCGACGCAGTGGCGAGTTGGGCAATGACGTCTTGCATGGGCGCCGGCCGATCGGTGGTGCTGAGGCGCTCCCAGAGTGCGGTCGCGGCGGTAGAGCACTCTTGAACGTTGCGCCGAAGGTTGATGCGTGCGTCGAGCCAGGTTGCATACGGGATTCTCTTGAACATGAACTCGCTGACCTGGACAGCGAACTCGGCTTTCCACTGGGTCTTTCGATCCGCCATCCAGAAGGTGAAGCGAGTGGGTAGCTCGTTGTACTTGATCACCGCATAGCCACCGCTGAGGACGGGCACTTGGGTGTCGGTACTGCCCCCGATGGCCTGAGCACCGGCCTCCGCGAACCAGCCCTTCGGTTCGAGAGTCGTGGCGGAGCCATTGAGGAAGACAGCCGTATTCGGCCGGGTAACTCTGATCCAGAGGATGCCGGGTGAGGTGTTCTTGATAACTGAACAGGTGCGGTCCGGGTCGACGAACTGTTCGTACACCCCGGCGTACCCCGTGGGCTCCGGCACCTTCTCGCTTGCAAGCGGGCACTCTTGCTCCCATGTCAGCGCAGGCACCGCGCCACTGGCAGGCGTTGACCCGAAACCCGAAAGGCTCACTGCCAGAGCTGCGGCAGCAGCCCGCGCGATCCGTCCTTTGGCAGCGACAGTCATGATCGCTCCCTACCTCGTCCCCCCGAGGCAGATGCTCTCAGTATGCGTCGGCAGTGGTGCGTGCGCAGACCCCGCAGACCGCCCCGCGGGGGCTCCGCTCGGGCGATGTACCGGCGCGGCTCGGCCCTTGGGGTCGGGCTCTTGTGGACTCGACCGACGATGCTTCTGCATACCCGGCCACCGGGGCACACCGGACCGGCGACGACGTCGTCGCGGACATGCGCGGGCACCGCAACCGGAGGAGGATGGAACCGGTTGGGCCGCCCTTCGGTGCCGGTGTGGAGAGGGGCGACTGTGACGGATCCCGCTGCTTCCGGAGTCGAGGCCGGCAGGGGCTTCTCTTTCGAACCCTGCCGGTGGGCGTCGATGTCGGCTGGGGATGGTGCAGATGAGCACGACGGGACAGAAGGGCAGGACGCGTCGCCGGGCGGCGGTTGCCGCGTGCGCGGTGCTCGCCGCAACGTTCACCGGGACCACCACGGGTGTAGGCACCGCGGCCGAGCCGAGGCCCGACGTGGTCTACCTGGTCGCCGTCCCCCCGCTGGACGGGTCCGTCGAGCGGGGCGGGGCCGAGGTCGACGGACGGGTCTTCCCCCGCAGCATCGTTCAGCGCGTCGGCCCCGCCGACCCGGTGAACCAGGTCCAATACCGTCTCGGACGACACTGGAAGAGCTTCTTCGCGACCGTGGGGCTGCGCGACGACTCCCCGACCGGAGGCACGGTGTCCTTCCAGGTGTCACTCGACGGAACGCCCGTCCACCGCACCGAACTCACCGCCGGCCAGTCCCGCGACATCGTCGTCGACATCGGCGGCGCCTTCCGGATGAAGCTGACGGTCACCGGACCCGGCCGGCAGGGAGGGATCAATTACAACGGTGTCTGGGGCGATGCCCGGCTGACGACCTCGTGAACGCCCCGGCGGCCCCTCGTCCGGGCAGTAGGACTTCGCCGCACACCTCGACGGAGACGTCCGAGGCCGGCCGCTCCGGCAGCCCGACGAGGGTCCCGATCGCACGGGACACGTCCTCGCCGCTCGTGCCGTTGCCCCGGGTGACGAGCCGGACCAGGCGGCCGTCCCGGTACCGGGCCTCTTCGAGGACTGCTTACGTGGCGGTGAAGAACCGCCACTGCTGGCTGTTGTTGTCCTGGTTCCGGCAGGTCCACTGGTGGATCTGCGCCCCGTCGTTCAGCGAGGGGCCCTCCACGTCCATGCACTTCCCGCTGTACGCGCTGACCAGCTTGAAGTATTCGGTGGTCGTGTACTGGAGCTCCCACTTCTGGCTGCCGTAACCCGAGCAGGTCCACTGGTGGAGGTGGGCTCCGTCGGCGTACGAAGGGCCCTGGACGTCCAGGCACTTGCCGCTGTTCTCGTTGACGACGTTCCAGTACCCGTCGGGCGTGCGGCGGAACGTCCACTTCTGGTTCGAGTCGTCGTCCAGCCGACAGCTCCACTGGTGGACGTTGCCCCCGTTGTCCTTGGACCACGCCTCGACATCGGCGCACTTCGACGAGTTCCTGTTCACGAGCTTGGTCGGCCCGCCCGGCGGCAGCGCCGCAGCCTGCGCCCCGTGGGCCGGGACCGAGGTCATGAGCAGGGGCAAGGCCGTCACGGCGATCGCAGCCAGGGTGCGGATCGTGTTCATCCGATTCTTGCGGTTCTTGGTCACGGAACGGGTTTCTAGCGGCCCGGCTCGTCCCGCCGGAAGGAGACCGGGCAGCTGGTCACCCGATCGGCCGGACCGGTTCACCGCAGAAACGGCACACCACGAGGCGCACGAGGGTTGACGCGGCGTCAGCTCTGGGAGCAAGTTATATCGGAAGCCCGATATAAGTTGCTCGCCGGAGGCAGCCCCATGGCACCCGACCGCACCCCCCAGGCCCAGCGGAAGTCCGAGACCCGCACCCGCCTCATCGACGCGGCCGCCGAACTCTTCGCGCGCAAGGGCTTCCACGCCGTCTCGGCCGAGGCGGTCGCCGACGCGGCCGGCCGTACCACCGGCGCCCTCTACAGCCACTTCGGCGGCAAGGAGGGCCTGTTGCTGGCCCTCCTCGAGGTCTGGAAGGAACGCACCGCCGAGGAACTCACCGCCGAGATCGCGGGCAGCTCCGACCCGGCGGACCCCGCCGTGCACTTCTCCGCCATGTGGGGCAGCCTCACCCGCCCGCACCCCGACCGCGGGGACTCCTGGCTGCTCCTGGAAGCAGAACTGTGGCTGCACGGGGCCCGCGGCCCGCTCATCGGAACCCAGCTCGCCCAGCGCTACGCCGAGATCCGCGCCCAGCTCGGCGAGGGCCTCGCCGACTGGGCCGCGGCGACCGGAACCCCGCTCACCCGGCCGCCGGAGGAGACCGGAGCCCTCGTCCTCGGTGTCCTCCTCGGCCTCGCCATGCAGCACCGGCTCGACCCGCAGGGCATCCCCGACGCCCTGGTCGTGGAAGCCCTCCGCGCCATCTTGAAATGAACCGAAGGCCGGAAACGAACCGAAGGCCGGAAACAACCGAAGGTCGGAAGCGAACTGAAGGCCGGAAACGAACCGAAGGGAAGTGGACCGACCGTGATCCCCACCGGCGAGACGGACCTCCTGGAAGACACCTGGGCCCGCGAGGTCCCCCACGCGCAGTTCACCCGGCTGCGCCGGGAGGACCCCGTGCACTGGCACGAGGTGCCCGGCCCCCACCAGGGCTTCTACGCCGTCACGCGGCACGCCGACGTCAAGGCCGTCAGCCGCGACCCCGAGCTGTGGTCCACCGAGCTCGGCTCCTTCATGATCCGCGACCAGAGCCCCGAGTCCCTGCAGACCCTGCGCCTGGTCCTGCTCGGCATGGACGCCCCGCGCCACTCGCGCTACCGCTCCCTGGTCAGCGCGGGCTTCACGCCCCGCGTCGTACGCCGGCTGGCCGCCCGGATCGGCGAGCGGGCCGCCACACTGGTGGAGAGCGCGGTGGTGCCCGGCCGCGACATGGACTTCGTCTCCGAGGTGGCCGCCTGGCTGCCGATCCAGACGATCTGCGAGATGGTCGGCGTACCGCCCGGCGACGAGCGGCTGATCTTCGACTGGAGCAACCGGATGGCCGGCGGCCAGGATCCGGAGCTCTCGGCGGGCAAACACGACAGCGATCTGGCCGCCGCCGAGATCTACGCCTACTGCGACGCCCTCGCCGCCGAGCGGCGGGCCCGCCCCCGCGAGGACATCCTCTCGACGCTGGTCCACGCCGAGGTCGACGGCGACCGGCTCACCCCGGACGAGATCGACATGTTCTTCGTCCTGCTGTGCGTGGCGGGCAACGAGACCACCCGCAACCTGCTCTCGGCCACGCTGCTGGCCCTGATCGAACACCCCGCGGCCCGAGCCGAGTTGGCGGCGTCCCCACAGGACGAGGCGCTGTGGACCTCGGCCACGGAGGAGTTCCTGCGCTGGGGTGGCTCGATCCACAACTTCCGCCGCACCGCCACCCGGGACACCGTCCTGCGCGGCCGCGCGATCGCCGCGGGGCAGAAGGTGGTCACGTACTACACCTCCGCCAACCGCGACGAGGACGTCTTCCCCGACCCCTTCGTCTTCGACATCCGCCGCGCCCCGAACGAGCACCTCACCTTCGGCGGCGGCGGTCCCCACTTCTGCCTGGGCGCCGGCCTGGCCCGCACCCAGATCAAGGCCCTGATCCGCGAACTCCTGGCCCGCCACCCCGGTTTCGGCCTGACGGGCGAGGTTCGCCGCCTGCGCTCCGACTTCATCAACGGCATCAAGCACCTCCCCGTCCGCTTCGGCTGACGCCATGTCTCGGCCATCTGAAGGATGCTCAAAGATGCTTGATTGAAGACTACTTCGAGCAGCATCCTTCAAGTGATCTCCGTGGGCCGCTATCTTGCCAGGCGCATGCCAAAGCGGTGTGTCCGCAATCCGGACCGCACGAGGAGCTGCCCCATGAGACTCATCAGCATCCCCAGGCGCATCCACACCCGCAAAAGGGTGAAGCGGCGGCGCGCGCCCCTCGCCGCGATGCTCGCCGGTGCCCTCGCCGTCGCCGGCCTGGCCGCCGCCGGGCCGATGACCTCGCCGGCCGCCGCGGCCCCGGCCCCCGCCACGGCAGGCAACGCCACCGGCCTCACCCGGTCCGGGAACACCTTCACCGTCACCACGACCGCCGGTGCGAAGGCCCGCGTGGTCGTCGCCCGCGCCGACATCTTCCGTGTCTGGCTGTCTCCCGACGGCGCGTTCACCAACGACCCGGCCGGCTCGGACCTCGCCCCGACCACCGACTTCGGCTCCGTGGACACCACCCTCACCGACGCGGGCGCGTACTACCGGATCACCACCGGAGCCCTGAACATCCGCGTCAACAAGACGCCCCTGCAGTTCTCCGTCTACCGCGCCGACAATTCCACCCTGGTCTGGCAGGAGACCCAGCCCACCTCCTGGACCGGCACCCAGACCACCCAGTACCTGGCCCGCGGCGCCGACGAGCAGTTCTACGGCACCGGCCTGCGCCTGGGCGAATGGGCGCTACGCGGCAAGACCGTCCCCGTGGCCGTCGACAACAAATGGCGCGAGAACAACAACGCCAGCCCCGCCCCCTTCTACATGTCCACCAACGGCTACGGCGTCATGCGCAACACCTGGGCTCCGGGCTCGTACGGTTTCAACGCCCCCACCACCCTCACCCACGACGAGAAGCGCTTCGACGCCTGGTACTTCACCGGCGATTCGCTGAAATCCGTACTGGACGCGTACACCGACGTCAGCGGAAAGCCGTTCATGGCCCCGATGTGGGGCCTGGAACTCGGCAACGCCGACTGTTTCAACGCCTCCAACCCCGATTACCAGGGCGACCACAACCGTCTGCGCCACCAGACCACCCCCGACGTGGTCGGCTACGCCTCCGACGCCCGCGCTGCCGACATGCCCTCGGGCTGGTTCCTTCCCAACGACGGCTACGGCTGCGGCTACACCGCCCCGCTCAAATCGACGGTCGACGCCCTGAAGGCCAAGGGCTTCCAGACCGGACTGTGGACCTCCACCGGCCTCGGCTCCATCGCCGACGAGGTCGCCGCCGCGGGAAGCCGCGGCGTGAAGACGGACGTCGCCTGGATCGGTGGCGGCTACAAGACCGCCTTCACCGGAGTGCAGCAGGCCGTCGACGGCATCGAGAAGAACTCGGACGCCCGCCGCTACGTCTGGACCGTCGACGGCTGGGCCGGCACCCAGCGCAACGCCGTCGTCTGGACCGGCGACACCAACGGCACCTGGGACGACATGCGCTGGCACGTCCCCGCCATTGCCGGCGCCGGCCTGTCCGGCCTCAACTACGCCTCCGGCGACATCGACGGGATCTTCGGCGGCAGCCCCAAGACGTACACGCGCGACCTCCAGTGGAAGGCCTTCACCCCCGCCTTCATGACCATGTCGGGCTGGGGCGCGACCAACCCGTCCGCCGGCTACCAGGACAAGCAGCCCTGGCGCTTCGCCGAGCCGTACCTCTCCATCAACCGCAAGTACCTGCAGCTCAAGATGCGGCTGATGCCGTACCTGTACACCATGAGCCGCACCGCGCACGAGAGCGGTGTGCCGAGCACCCGCGCCCTGGTCCTGGAGTACCCGGACGACCCGGTGGCCCGCGGCAACCTCACCAGCGGCCAGTTCATGGCCGGAGACTCCTTCCTCGTCGCGCCCGTCGTCTCCGACACCTCCGTCCGCGACGGCATCTACCTGCCCGCCGGGACCTGGACGGACTACTGGACCGGCAAGACGTACGCCGGCCCGGGCTGGCTCAACAACTACCAGGCGCCGCTCGACACCCTGCCGCTCTTCGTCAAGGGCGGGGCGATCGTGCCGATGTGGCCGCAGATGAACCACACGGGCGAGAAGCCCGTCTCCACCCTCACCTACGACATCCACCCGCGCGGCAACTCCTCCTTCAGCCTCTACGAGGACGACGGGCTCACCCGCGCCCACCAGTCCGGCGCGTACGCCCGCCAGCAGGTGGACGTCACGGCGCCGGCCTCCGGCTCCGGCACGGTCAGCGTCTCCGTCGGCGCCCCCACCGGCACCTACACCGGCAAACCGGCCGCGCGCGGCTACGAGTTCACCCTCCACGTGGCCTCCGCACCGGGCACGGTGACGGCGGACGGCAGCGCCCTGGGCCGCCAGACGTCCAAGGCCGGCTACGACGCGGCCGCGTCCGGCTGGTACTTCGACCCCGCCGACCGCGGCGGCATCCTGTGGCTCAAGACCGGTACGAAGTCGGGCGCGTTCGGCATCACGGCCACCGGCACCTCCGTCCCGGCGGCCGACCCGGTCCCGGCGACCTCCGCCCCGATCCCGCAGTCGGCGTGGACCCTGGTCTCCGCCGACAGCCAGGAGACCGCCGCCGAGAACGGTGCGGCCGCGAACGCCTTCGACGGCAAGCCGGCCACGATCTGGCACACCGCCTGGTCCTCCGGCACCCCGGCCGCGCTCCCGCACGAGATCCGCATCGACCTCGGTGCCCGCTACGCGGTCGACGGCCTCGGCTACCTGCCCCGCCAGGACGGCGGGGTCAACGGCCGGATCGGCGGCTACGAGGTGTACGTCTCCGACACCACCACCGACTGGGGGTCCCCGGTGGCGACCGGCACCTTCGCCGACACCGCCGCCGCCAAGTCCGCGTCCCTGTCGGCGAAGACCGGCCGCTACCTCCGCCTCAGGGCCCTGACCGAAGCCGGCGGCCGCGGCCCCTGGACCAGCGCCGCCGAGATCAGCCTCACCGGGCGCGCCGCCCCGCTCCCCGCCGACGCCACCCTCGTGAACGCAGCCTCCGCCCGCTGCGCCGACCTGCCGCACAGCGCGACCGCGCCCGGCACCGAACCCACCCTGTACACCTGCCACGGCGGCCCCAACCAGCGTTGGAGCCTCACGGCCGACGGCCACGTCACCGGCCTGGGCGGGGTCTGCCTCGACGGTACGAGCGCCTCCCGGATCACCGTACAGACGTGCGGCGCAGCCACCGGCCAGACCTGGCAGCCGGGGCCGGACGGCAGCCTCCGTACGCTCGGCCAGTGCCTGGCCCCGGTCGGCGCCGGCACCGCGAACGGCACCGCACTCACCCGCACCGCCTGCGACAACAGCCCGGCCCAACGCTGGGCCTTCACGCCCTGACGCCGCTCACGGCTCAGGGCGCGGCTCCGCCGAGCACGGCCCGGCAGTCCCGCCGGGCCGGCTCGGTCAACAGGCCCCCCAGGCGGGTGAACAGCGCGAGGAGGCCGGGCCCGTGGGCCGCACGGAACACGGGGTCGATCCGCGCGAGGTCCAGTTCGTTCGCGGCGGACAGTTCGGCGAAATCCCGCCGCGACCGGCGGTCGGGGGAGTACACCTGACCGGTGAACCGGTCGCGGAACGAGGCCGCGCCCTCCTCGTCGGCGGCAAGCGTCGGATAGGAGGCGGCGCGGTCGCAACTGGCGTAGAAGTAGACGATCTCCTCGGCCTCCGCCCCGATCACCGCCGCGAGCGCGGCCCGCCGGTCGACCGGCAGCAGGGCGGTGGCGAAGCCGTCCGTACCGTAGAACGCGTGGCACAGGCCCGCGAGTCGGAGCGCGGGGCGGGCACCCCACGCCCCGAGCTGCGCCTGTACGCGTTCCAGATGCGCGAGCAGGGTGCCGCCGGGGTGGTCGAGGTGCCCGGCGCCCAGCTCGCGCAGCAACGTGAGCGCGCGCTCCTCCGTCCCGCCGGGGCGTGCCGGTACAGGCATGGGCGTGGTCCTTCCTCGCGCCTGAACGAATGGTGTGGGTCGACACCCGTCCCCGCCTGCGCCAGGTCCGGACCGTGGTGCAGGCGGGGACGGGTTGCCGCCCTGGGCCCTGCATTGATCATGGTCGAGCCGTAAACCCAAGTCAATCCTCTGAATTTCTATCAAGTCCCAAGCTGTAGCTTGGATCCCATGACTCTCGACGATCTCCGCGTCTTCGTGGCCGTCTGCCGGGCCGGCAGTCTCAGCGCCGTCGCCCGCGACCTCGGCTGCACGCAGTCGGCCGTCAGCCAGCACGTCCGCCGCCTCGAGAAGCAGACCGGCACCGATCTGCTGGAGCGGCACGCCCGCGGCGTCGTCCCCACCGAGGCCGGGCGCATCCTCCAGGCGGCCGCCGCCGACGGCATCGCCGGGCTCGACGGCGCCCTGCGCCGCCTCGACGACCTCGTCCGCGGGGACACCGGCTCGGTGCGCATCACCACGGGCGCGACGACCGTACGGCACTTCATGTCCGAGGCCGTCGTCGACTTCCGGCGCCGACACCCCCAGGTCAGCCTCGAGTTCCAGACCGAGAACTCCAGCCGCAGCTGCTTCGACGCGCTCGCCGCCGACGACCTGGACCTCGCCTGGATCACCATCGGCAGGTCCGTACGCGGCATCGAACAGCGCCCGGTGATGGAGCTGCCCTGGGTGCTCGCCGTCTGCGCCGACGACCCCCTCGCCACCCGGCCCCGCATCGAGCCGGCCGACCTCGCCGGCATCCGCCACATCCGGCTCCCGGAGAACTCCGCGTCCCGCGCCCACCTCGACGCCGCCTTCGCGGAATCCGGCATCCGGATACGGTCCGACACCAGCGTGGCCGACTGGGACACCGCCCTGCTGCTGGCCGAGCTGGGCCTCGGCCACGCCGTCGTGCCCGCCCTGCCCGGCTGGCGGGTCCCCGGATCAGAGGGCCCGCTGCGCCTCGTCCCGGTCCCGGCTCTGCCGCCGCTCGCGGTCGGCTGGGCCGTCCGCCGCTGGGCGTCCTTGTCGCCGCTGGCCCGTGTCTTCGCCGACGACGTCGCCCGCAGCTGCACGGCGCGCGCCGCGCGGCAGCAGTGAGGCCGGCAGCAGTCCCACGGCGGCCAGCGCCGCCAGTACGAACAGGGCGGTCGGTGCGGCCCCCGCGCCCGCGCCCCCTCCCGCGGCGACGGCGATGCCCAGGGTCGGACCGACGTTCATCGCCGTCTGCTTCAGCCCGCCGACGACCCCCGCGTACCCGGCCGGGGCGTCCCCGACCACTGTGCCGGTGGCGGTCACCATGACGGCGGCGAACCCGGCGCCGAGCACCGCGAAGGCCGCCATGACCGCCGGGCCGGACCACGCGCCCAGCCCGCCGACCCCGAGCACGACCAGGCCCGTACCGGTGAGCGCGGTGCGGCGCGGCCCGTACCGGCGCAGCGCCATCCCGGCCAGTGGCGCGCCCGCGACCATGCTGGCGGTGAGCGGGAGCACCAGCAGGCCGGTGGCGAGCGGGTCGAGCCCCCGTACGTCCTGGAGCAGGAACGTCGCCACGAACAGCGCCCCGAACATGCCGCCGGAGACGGCCAGCAGCAGCGCCATCGAGGCCGCGACCGGCCGGGACCGCGCCACGGCGCGCGGTACGAGGGGCTGCGCGGCCCGCCGTTCGTACCGTACGAGCACTGCCGCGAGGGCCACGGCCCCGCCGAGCCCGAGCAGCGTCGTCGGCGCGGTCCAGCCGTGGGCGGGTACGCCGGCCAGCGCATGGACGAGTACGGCGAGGGCTGCTGCCAGCAGGGCCGCCCCGGTCAGCGCGGGCCGGTCCGACCCGGAGCCCTGTGATGCGGTCCGGGGCGGCGCGGGCACCCGTACGACGAGGGTGAGCGCGGCGATCGCGAGGGCGATCGGCACGTTCAGCACGAACACGGAACGCCAGCCGGACTGCGCGACCAGCACGCCCCCGAGCAGCGGACCGGCCGCGGCGGCCACCCCGATGGCACTGGTCCGGACGGCCACCGGGGTGGAGAGCCGGTCGGGCGGGTACGCGAGGCGCAGCAGGGCGAGGGTCGCCGGTTGCAGCAGGGCACCGCACACGCCCTGGGCGGCGCGCAGGGCGATGACCCAGCCGATGCCGGGCGCGAGCGCGATCCCGGCGGAGGTCGCGGCGAAGCCGAGCACGCCGATGAGGAGCAGCCGCGGATGCCCGTACCGGTCGCCGAGGCGGCCGGCGATGACCAGGAAGGCGGCCACGGCGAGGAGGTAGGCGGTGCTGGTCCACTGGACCTGGGCCACGCCCGCCCCGAGGTCGTGGCGCAGGCGGGGCTGCGCCACGCTGAGGACGGTGCCGTCGAGGGCGACGAGCATCGCGCCGCCGACGCTGACGAGGAGCGCGATCCGCTGCCTGGGGCGGGTCATGCGGGGACCGCCCCGAGGTGGGCGTCGAGGGCGGCGTCGACGAGCCGTTCGACGCCGGCCGGGTGGCCGGCCGGGTCGCCGAGGACGAGGGGCAGGCTGCCCCAGGCCCACAACTGGGCCACGCCGTGCAGGTTGGCCCACAGGGCGGCGGCGCTGACCTCGGGGTCCCCGCCGGCCCGGCAGCGGGAGACGAGCCCGACGAGCAGGCGGAACAGGGGCAGGGTGGACTCACGCAGCCGCGGCTGCTGCTGCCCGGGCTCCTCCTGCCCGGCGCCCTCCTGTCCCTTGCTGTCGAGCAGTTCGTGGCGGAACATCAGCTCGAACATCCCGCGGTGCTCCAGCGCGTAGCCGACGTAGGCACACCCGAGGGCCCGCACCTGCTCGCGCGGCGAGGACGCGCCGGCGGTCGCCGCCGCGAACCGGCCGCCGAGGTCGGCGAATCCGCGCCGGGCGATCGCCGAGAGCAGGGAGTGGTGGGTGGGGAAGTAGCGCCGGGGCGCGCCGTGCGACACCCCGGCGCGGCGGGCGATCTCGCGCAGGCCGAGCGCGGTGGTGCCCTCGGTCATGACGAGGTCGACGCCGACGTCGATCAGACGTTCCCGGAGTGGGCTGTGCTGTTCCATAGACAGTGTCTACTATACGAGTGGACGCTGCCCGTCATCACTTTCATCTCCGACCTGAAGGAGCAAAAGGAGGCCGTTCCCGTCAAGCTGCCCCTGCGAGCAGGCGGAAGCGGTGCGCGAGATCGTCCGGAGGATCGCGGCATGAGCAAGAGCGATCCCCTCGGAACCGCCGCTGCCGTCAGCAACGCCCGCCACACCGGCGGCCGCAGCAACCGCGGCCGGCCCGCCACGCCCGTCGCCCAGGGCGACGTGCCGACGCACGAACCGCTCCGAGTCCCCTTGGAGCAGATCTCTGCCACGCCCCACAACGCGCGCCGCAACTTCGGCGAGGAGCTGCGGCAGGCGCGGCTCTCCGCGTGCGTCGTGGCCAGCAGGAGCGCGTACCTGCGGCTGTGGCCTGACTGCAGTAGCCGGTCGACACCTGCGCGGAGGAGGAAGGCCGTGAGCACGGCGCCAAGTCCGGGGCGGCGGAGCGGCTGGGGCGCTCGCCGTCGTGGGTGACGAACCAGCTGGTGCTGCTGGAACTGCCCGACGAGATCCGGCGGATGCTGAGCTCGGGGGAGCCCGCAGCCGCCCCGACTCTTGTCCGCGTACAAAAGTCGGACGACCACCATTCCGGAAGGCACCACTGCCCGATGCTGTTCGATTGCGGCAGTTCCTGAGAGTGAGTACCGATGCCCCTGTCGGTCGGCTAGAAGAGGCCGGCGCGCATGTGGTGGGTGAGGTTTTCGCGGATCTCGCGAAGCCACGGGCTGCGGACGGCCGGCAACCGGACCAGCGTGTGCTGGAAGGTCCCCGGGTCGGCCCGGAACAGTGGTGGGGGCGCGGCGCGGGCGGGTCGTCGCGGAGAACGCCGTCGGGCATGGTCCCCGACGCGGGTAGGTGTAGGTGTGGCTCGGGAAAGGCCATCCACATCCACACCCCGAACGGCAGCGGCACCGGGTATGCCGATGCGGCCGGGCCGGCGGGCCTCCAGGGTTCCCCCGTCTGTGGGTGAGTCGGTACGAGGACCATGTCGGCGTCCGTGGCGGGGGCGGGTAGTCCGGGTCCGGCAAGGACGGCGCGCCGCGCCGGCTGGACCGCGGGTAGCAGGGCGTCGAGGGCGCGTTGGAACACTTGCGCGATCAGGCCTTGTGGGACAGTCACCGTCCGGCCGTCCGAGGCTGCCAGCAGGTGGGCCAGCGCCCGGCCGGCTGCCGCTTCCCACTGAGGGCTCCATGACCACCAGTGGTTCAGCCCGAGCAGCGAGCCCCACCTGGTGATCGGCGCGATCGGGGGCGTGGCTTTCCCCTCCTCCAACACTTCTGCCCAGGAGAGGGGTGTGGTGTCGGCGTCGTCGACGGGCAGGCGGTGCACGGCATCCGGCACGAGCCAGACCGCCTGCCAGAGTGAGCAGTCGTCGATCCGGCTTGCCACGGGCAGACCGCACGCCTCGCAGGCCATGTTGGGGCCGTCGCCCCAGTCGAGGCCGCAGCAGTAGCCGCCGCCTTCCTCCGGGACGAGCACGGTGCCGGGGGCATCCCCGGGCGCGATGACGATCGTGCCGGGTGGGCCGTCGGACAAGGCGTAGACCGGAGCGTGGATGCCGCGGGCCGCCGCCTCGTCTGGATCGGTATCCTGCCACCTCCGCCACGGCGGCCCCCACGGCTCCGGTTCCACGGCGAACGTGCCTGACTCCATGAGCACCGGGAGCTGAATCCCGTTCCCGTACTTCTGATGGGCGTGAGCCGGCAGCTCCACCTGGGACAGCGGGATGGTCAGCCTGGCGCCGCACCCAGCACACACGAAAACGAACAAACGTCCTCCGCTAGAGAAACAGAGGGCATCGTCGCAGCTCCGCGGCGGACCGGCCAACGTGTTTTTCATCCCTGTGGGGGACGGTGCACCGCCACGGTGTCTCGAATCCACCCGTCAGGCTCCATGGGGTTGGCTGCGACCTGCGCCGCGCTCCGGTACCCGTGTCGTCAACTGGGCTGTGAGGGACGGTGGCGAGCGCGTTGTGGCCGTGCATCGTCAAAGGCAGCACAGTGGCTGGGGCCGTCTATGGTGCGGAGTAGCGCCCGTACACCGGGTTGCGCCTGCGGCTATCGGTTGGGCGCACCTTCTGTGGCCGAGGCTTCACCGGGCGAGGACGGTGGTGCGCTCCCACCAAGGCCGGCGAGCAGGATGGGCGCAGCCCTGCAGGGGTGTGGCATGCAGGTGGATGCGCCGGGTTTGCCGGTTTCGGTGAAAGCGATGAGGATCTGTGAGTTCGGCTCTGGCCGCGATTTCGTGAATCTGCAGGTCATCCACAACCAGGTTCGTGCTCTGCCCCGCACAGGGGTCAAGTCAGGTCACCCCGGTCCTCATTGGGTGTCGATGGCGAACTAGTCTTCGGATCATGGCTTTGCGACCTGACGAGTTCTACGACCACGCGCTTGCCGCTGCCGACGGGGAGCGTCGGCTCCCGCTCGCGCGCATGACAGGGTGGGACATCAGCCCGTTCGAGCCGGACGGATTGCGCGTCGCGCCGCTGCGCCCTCCGGTTCTGCCCGAGCCTCCGCGACACGGCGAGGACCCGTCGAACTGCGGGGCGTGCCGTGACGGAGGCGTTGGGATCTGGTTCAACGACAGTTGGCGGCTCACCCGGATCACGGGAGTTGGTGTGCCGCTGGTGCTCATGCTGCATCCTCTTGAGCACTATGACATGGCCGACCTGCCCGATGAGCTGGCAGCCGAGTTGGGCGTCCTGTCCACGCACATCGTCCGCCACGTGCAGGCCCTGCCACACATTTCGCGAGCCCACGTCTACCGCATCGGAGATGGAGGCGCACACCTGCACATCTGGTTCTTCGCCCGGCCCGAGGGACAGACGCAGCTGTACGGATCATGGATGCCCGTCTGGGACGATCTGCTGCCGGAATACCCGGCAGATGTTGCAGACGCCGATGCGGCGCTCGTGGCAGACGCATTGGTCGCCTCCATCGGGGGGCGTCGGTCGGCTGCCGACGAATCGCCGCACGACTGATTGCCAGCTGTCCCCAACGCTCCACCTCGACGCTCACTCGGCTGACGCACCATCATTTTCCGGCACCCTGGCTGCCGTTCCGTAAAGGCCATGGCTGGGGTGAGGATCCGGGTCGGTGCGGCGCCTGACCTGCGGAGGGCGACACAAGGGAGCGGTCGCCCGATAGCCGGCAAGGTCCAGGGGCGGGACGGACTGTCGGCCGAAGACCAGCGCGATGCCCCTGCCGAGAGGCAGGGGCATCGACGTGTCATCACCCGCCAACGGGCCATACGCCAACGGCCCCCAGCTCGAACCTCAAGGTCACGAGTCAGCAACACCGCGAACGGGGCCCTCCCGCGGCAGACACCCTGTGGGACTCATGACCCGCACCACGCGCCTCGCCGCGCTCACAGTCGGTACCGCCCTGCTGGCCGCCGCCTGCTCGAGCCCCAGCAGCAACGACAGCAAACCCCAGCCGGCGCCGCCCACCGCGGCAACCTCGTCCTCCGCAGCGCAGCCCGCCGCCGATGCTGCGACCGCGTTCAAGAAGATCGCGGCGGCCGTACCCTCCGCGACCGGTGGCACTCCGGTTACCGCGGACAACGACCCCAACCACCTCTTGGGCCGGCCCGGCCAGTACACGTCGAAGATCACGTTCGGGGACAGTCGCATCAAACCGGCAGACGCCCAGGGCCTCGAGCCCGGCGACGTACAACTCGGCGGTGCCATCGAAACCTTCGCCAGCAACACCGAAGCCCAGGCCCGCGCCACCTACATCCAGGCCGCCACCAAGGCCCTTCCCAGCCTCACCGAGTACGACTACGTCCACGGCGTCCATCTCATCCGGGTCAGCCACTACCTCACGCCCGCCCAAGCCGAGGAGTACAAGACCGCGGCGCAGAAACTGTCGTAGGACGCGCCCGCAGATCGAACGACGAAGGCCCCACCGCAACAGGTGGGGCCTTCGCGCATCCCCGGTCTCAGCCGGCTCCGGCCTTTCGGTACTCCTGGGCGATCGTCTGCGTCAGCCCCGGCACGTTCAGCCGCTGAACCTCGGCGGTGTGGCTTTGTACGCGAGAACGGGTTCTGGCCTGCTTTCCGTAGAGCATGCACTCTGAGTGACGATTGTCGCTGGCGGGGGAGAGGATGTGCTATGAAATTGCTGCCGATCACCGCGCCCGCGTCCCTGCTGGACGTCCACCAGCTCGACCCCGAAGCCGACGGATGGGGGCTCAGGGTCGATCACGCGGTCGCGACGGCAGCCGGCGACACCTACGTCCTCACCGGCCTGCGCCGCTACCGCGCGCATGCGGTCGGCTCGGCCGACCCCGCCGAGCAGGATTTCGGCTACCAGCTGATCACCCGCCACGGCTCCGACGGAAAGCCCACAGCCACCGCCGTGTTCGGACAGGCGGTGCCAGGCGGTAGCCCGTCGGCCATCCCGGAGGGCGACGTGGCGACCTTGGCCGTCCTCCCGGACGGCGCGGTCGCCCTCAGCTCCAAGCCCGGCAGCACCCATCTCCTGTCCCCGGGCCTGGACGAGGTCCGCGCCTCTTGGCCGATGCCCTGGGGCTGGGGAAAGCAGCAGGGCCCCGGGGACGACCCGTTCGCCGCGTCGATCGCCGTCACCCCCGCGGGTCGGCTGCTGTGCATGACCTCCGAGTACGGGCTCAGCAACTGGGCCGTGCCCATCCCAACATCGTCGCCGTTTCCGAACCCGGCACACCACTCGGCCCAGGCCGCAAGCCCGTGCTGCGCGCCATCGCGACCCTGGACGCGCGCACCGACCGCCAGAGCGACGCCGACTCGTACGCGCACGTGCGGTACGGCGACGAGCCGGTGGGGCGCGGCAACCGGCCCTCGCCCTCGTTGACCGAGGCCCTGTCGGAGCTCACCGGGACCAGCGGCAGCCTCTACGGCTACCTCGACTCCAGGATGAGCCGCCCGGCAGCGCTCGGCGATGACCTGTTCGTCGTCCCGGTCTTCGGGAAGACCTACCGTTCGACCAACCGGGGGCAGGAGTTCAGTTTCGCCCTCGTCGACGACCGCGGGGTGTTGCGCGGCCGACTGGGAGGCTTGCACCTGCGCGAGGACAGCCCGTTCACCGGCTTCGACTTCACCGTCGTTGCCGACCCGCATCGCGCCCGTGCCTTCCATCTCAACCGCTACGGCATGTACGCGTGGAGTGCCGACGGGGTGCTGCGCGCCCGGATGTCCACTGCGGAGAAGCCCTTCAAACCTCTCGTCCACTTCGCCTTGTTGGAGTGCACACCCGCAGGGGAGCTGCTCCTCGCACATCGCAAGCAGCACCTGCTGCTGCGGGTGCCAGTGCCGCAAGACCTGGACGACCTGGCGGTGGCGGTGGAGGCCGCGCTGAAGGGCTACGGGCGTGAGCGCACCGCGCTGAAGAAACAGTACGCGCCCGTGAACTGGCTTTGGTCGGACAGTGCGGCCACCGTGCACCATCTCTGACGATCCATCATCTCGATCTCCATGCCGGGTACGGTGTGGCTGATAGCGCGACACCTGGAAGCCAAGTCCGTCCAACGGACCCCTCGCTCCCAGGGCCGGCAATCGATCCAAGGGCTCGACTGCAACCGGCACTCAGCGTGCAGGCTCCACGGAACGTGAGCCGGAACCCGCAACTCGTGTACAGGGGTGCGGCCCCGGCGGCCCGCGGGCAGAGGCTTCGAGGTGGTTCGCGACGGGCTGCCGCCACCTGGATCGATGCCGCTCGGCAAGACGCCCGCAGCGCGGCGGGAACGCCGCCGCCTTTCGGGGCACAGCTCGCCTCACAGAGGCTGCGGGCGGGACGGTCCCCGGACGTCCGACGGTGCTTGGCGCGGCCCGTCGGGCCGCCTGGCACCGGGGTGTTACTGCCGCAGGTGCCCTTTGGGCCGGACAGGTGATCTTCGTTGTCTGGATGTGCTCCTTGTCGGTTCGGGTATGCAGAATGCCTTTGCCGCGTGCTTAGGGTTGTGTATTTCTGCGTGAGTTCCTGTAGTTGGAGGTAGTACCGCTGATGGCGGCGAACGGAAGCCCCACCGTCAGAAGACGCCGCCTGGGCGCGGAACTTCGCCAGATGCGTCGTGCCGCAGGTATGACGTCCCAACAGGTGGCGGGTCGGCTCCTGGTGTCCCAGTCCAAGATCAGCCTTTTGGAGACGGGACGTCGCGCCATCAACCCGCGTGACGTGCGTGATCTGTGTGAGCTCTACGAGGTCACCGACCAGTCGCTCGTCGCCTCGTTGATGCGGATGGCGAAGGAGTCCGGCCGGCAGGGCTGGTGGGTCGCCTACGGGGACGTCCCCTACAGCGTGTTCATCGGGATGGAGACGGAGGCCGCCTCCATCCACTCGTACGAGCCGCTGGTGATCCCGGGCCTGCTGCAGACCCCCGCCTACGCCGCGGCGGTCATTGAGGAAACGAACCCTCACATCACGGCCGAGCAAGCCGCCACCCGACTGGAGGTGCGGTTACGGCGCCAGCATCGCGCCCACCACCCCGCCCGCCCCTTCCGTTTATGGGTTGTTCTGGACGAATCGGCATTACATCGCGCCGTCGGCGCCGCCGACGTCATGCGCGAACAGCTCGAACACCTGAACCGCCTGGGCGCCCAGCCGCACATCACCGTGCAGGTCCTCCCGCACACCGCAGGAGCCCACCCCGGCGCCTCGGGGCAGTTCTCCATCCTCACGTTCCGCGACAGCGACGCGGGAGTCGTGTATTTGGAGCGCTTCACCAGCGACCTCTACCTGGAGAAGCCCGTGGACCGACAGCCCTACCACCTCATGTACGACCACCTCCAAGCACAGGCACTCAGCCTCGAACAGAGCCGCCGGTTCATCCACGACACCATCCGGCTCCACACCCGATCCTCGTAAGCGGTGGGCCGCGACGGCACTCAGCCAGGAATACCGCCTTCCCAACCGGACAGGGCTCCGCAGGCAGTACACGGCGCACCGGCGACGGTTTCCTGCGTCGGCGCGGCAGCCGCCGGGTCTTCCTGGTGGGGGAGCCAGGGCGCATTCGCATTCCGGGCCAGGACGTACCTGAAGTGTTGCTGGCGCTTCAGTTCGAGGATGTCCCTTTGCCGCATTCGGCCCACCCCCGACGATGCCAATGCGCTCCAGAACGCACCTAGTACGGCACAGATCAGCACAAGCCTCATCAACACGTCTGTCACAGCGGGTCCTTTGGGGTGACGGATTCGCACAGCGGGGCCCGTGGTCGAGCCCTCGGCAACATCTCGACATAACGCAGCGGCATATGCAGAGTTATGCCCCGCCGTCGCATTGCAGCCATGTGCAGCACTCCGTCCGATGGTAATAATTACCGATTACCGCCGGCAGTCCGGCGTCGCGGCATCCCGGCATCCCGGCATGCCGGCAGGCCGGGTGGAAGCGTGACGGCCCGACGGCCCGCCGGCCCGCCCACGACCGCACCGTAACCCACCTGAGCTGAGACGATGCATCGCAGGCGAGACGCGCGAGGCGGTCCTGACGGGTTCGGCGCGAGTGCATAAATGATGAACGGAAACGGCCACCACTCGTTCGCACCACCATCATCACCCGCATAGCTCATACCCCGCCCGGCGTCGGAAGCGTTGGTTGGACTATGACAACAGCAAGCTTCGATGCAATCTTCCGTCGGCATACGGAAGAGGAAGTTCTCCCTGTGGGCCCAGGGGCCTCCCAGATGGGTAAGTGGACATTCACACCGGCTTCAGCGGACCGCACCCAGGGCGAGAACGCGACTCTGCAGCATGAAGGTCGGAAAATCGAGCTGAATTACTCGTCCTCGATCTTTGAGGATTTCCTGAAGGTGATCAGCACGATCCATCACGAGTTCAACCGACGGTCGCAAGACGTGGCTGCATCCGGGACGTCCGAGACATCCGGAATGTGCACCGACGGCCAAGTGAGGCAGGGCCCCCGTGTATGAACCGTACGGTCATCACGACTGGAACGGCTTCCCCACCCAGCCGGACGCCCGCATCTTTCGGCCCGTACCGGATCCCGAACAGCACATCGCCACGGGGCACTCGCCGTTCGGAGTGGCCCAGGGGAACAGCACATGGGATCCGGCGGAGGAGCTCGCCTGTCTCCTTCAGGGGAGCATGGCCGCCGGCCAGGCGGAGCCCTTCGATCGGGGCGGCTTCGACGAAGCCGGCGACATGGTGAGCACCACCGGGCTGGCAGCCGGATTGCCGGGCGTCGTCGGGCTACCGGAGGCAGCAGCGGCCGGGGGGCACCGCCGGGCCGTCAAAGCGAAGGCCTCGGCAGTGGCGCTGTTGCGAACGGGCAGCCTGTGCACGGCCGTGTTGGTCGGACTCATCGCCGCCGTCGTGAGCGTCCTCAGCGGCCTTGCCATCTGCGACGCCCTTCGGCACAGTGCCTCGCCCCGCACCGCCCACGACGTGGTCAGCTGGTGGCCGCTGCTGATCTACGGACCCTGGATGGTCGCCTCCCTGTCCATCCTCAGGGCGGCCCTGCACCAGCGCCGCGCCATCCACTCCTGGTCCATCGTCCTGCTGTTCTCCACGCTGGCCACGCTCCTGTGCGTGGCCCAGGCGCCGAGGACGTTCGCCGCCGAGGCCGCGGCGACGCTTCCCGCCATTGCGGCGCTCGCCTGCTTCCAACAGCTCGTCCGCCAGATCACTCTCACCCGACCGCCCCGTCAACCGACGCCACGGCACCGCAACTCCAGGTCCTCCCCGGCCCCCAAATTCCACTACGGGGCATGACGGTCACGTCCTGGAAGTCCCTGGCCTTGGTCGGTCCGCCGCCCGTGCGAAGGAGTTCTGGGCCCGGCGGACGGTCGCCGGGTGCGGTCGAGGGCGGTGAGGGCCGCCACGACGCCCTGGCGGAGGGGGCGACCGTTTGGGCGGGCCGGGCCGGAGTCTGCTGCGTCAGTCGTGGCCGCGCCGCCGAAGGCAGAGCCGGCGCCGCCGCATACGGCGCCGGAGGCGAAGGCGTGACAGCCGCTGACCGCATGGAGCACGTGGTCCTTCCCGAAGCCCGACTGAGTGATCGTTTACACCTGAGGAACGACAATCGAATCCGATAAGTCACGGGCGGTCCGCAATCTCGGCACAACAGCCTTCGACCACCCCCCGTGCACGCGAAGCCGGCCCCGCCACCTGACTTACCGCAGCTCGGAGCCCATCTCGGTTGCCCGGACTCCGCTGCCACCTGTCCGACGGCCCGTCCCGCCCCGCCGCCCCGGACCGAACGGGCTCGCGAGCCACTGAAGCATCACGACCCCCGCATTCCACACCGCACCTCCCCTGGCCTATTGAGAGAGGACAGCAACAATGGCGTACGAGCCCTCCTACGCTGAGCGAATCCAGTACAAGCGACTGCAGGACGCCGCCTACCAGACAGGCCAGGAGGCCGTCGCCCATCTCGAGGCGGCCCTCGCGCTCGCAGGGCTGGTCCTCCCCTCCCTGGCCAACGACGGACCCCTGGGCTGCCGCGGGTTCGTCCGGCTCGGCGGATGCAGCGTCGCGGTCGCCAACCAGCTCGCCGAGGTGGTCGCCGCGGGTGCCATGGCCCTGCAGCAGCAGCGGACGTGAGCACCTGCTCCCCGCCGCGCCCGGAGGCATCCGGTTCGCTCCCCACCGCGCCGCTCCCGTACAGCCCCACCGCAACTTCACCGCCGACAGGCAGACTCCAGGAGGTCCTTGCATGAACACGTGGCGAGCTGCCTCGCACACACCGAAACCGCAGGGGGCGCTCGACCCCTACCGCTTCCCCGGCGTCCGGGGACTCGAGGACGAGGAGGACACTCGCCTCCAAAGCTCCGTGCCGACCCTGGACGCGGCGGAGCCGCCTCTCAGCCGCATCAGCGCAGCACACCACCGGCGCCTCGACCTGCACGCCGCGCTGACCGCGGCCGGCATCCCACCGCTCGCCGGAGACCTTCACGCCATCGACGCCGTCTCCGCCCTCGACGCCATCACCAACGCAGCCGTCCAACGATGGATCGCCGGCAGCCGATGACCCACCGCACCGTGCGGCCCACCCTCCCTAGGCACACGTGGGCCGCAACGGGGCACACCGCAGCCCCGCTCTCCCGCGATCGGATCGGCACGGCCAGGCGAGGCGCCTCGCGATAAGAACGGCGGCCTTCGCGTCATCGTCGGCTCAGGCGGCGATGGACTGCCGGGTGAATCTCCCTTCGAGCAGCTGCCCCCCGTCGCGGTGAGGGCCGTATCAACGCCCACGAAGAGGGTTAGCCCTACAGGGAGGCATCGCAGCAGCACGGAACGCGTTGCGGATCCCGGTGAGGGGTTCGCGGTCTCGGTTGATGCGGAGCTTGTTGGTGAGAAGGACGGCCCAGCGGCCTTCGACCGGGCTGATCCACATGCCGGTGCCCGTGAAGCCGTGGTGGACCCAAATGTCCTGGTGGGCCTCGGTGTCGGGGGTGTGGATGCGGAGGGAGTCCTTGATCCAGGTGGTGGGGCCGAAAGCTCCCTGGACGAGGGCGAGCGTATGGCGGAGGAAGAGGGCGAGGTCGTCGAGGAAGGAGAAGGTGTCGGCGATGCCGCAGGCGCCGCCGAGGAGACGGGCGGAGAAGTCATGGGCTCTGCCCTTGAGGTGAGCACTGGTGGCTTCGTCGTATTCGGTGGGGGCGCAGCAAGGGGCATCGGCGGGGGAACCCAACAGGGCGCAGGGCCAAAGCCCACAGTTCGTCGCCGACGGCTCCATGCAGGGGGCACGGGGTGGTGGGTAAATCGGTGATCAATCAGCTGTCGGACGCCACCGGTGCGTCAAGCGCACCGCGCCGTAGGCGCCCCACAGCCACACGAGCAGCGCCATGGCGAGCGTGGTGCCGAGTACGGCGGTCAGGACCGGCCAGGAGTGGGATGCGCCGTCAGAATAGGCGCCGGTCGTCATGGGTGTGGCCAGCCAATAGTGGGTGGCCATGCCGATCAGGGACGCGACCGACAACGGGATGAACAGGGTGAAGAACGAGGTGCTGAGGTAGACGGTCCGGTTGCCGGAGAGCACGCTCAGCGCGGTGATCTGGCGGCTGAAGCGGACGAATTCCGCCAGGTTCGACACGACGATGGAGACCGCGATGACGACGACTGCGAAAGCGCCGAACAGTAGCACCCACAGCCCTTGGCGGCTGTCCATGTTCGCTGCGTTCAGCCAGGAGCCGGCGATGGTCTCAACCGGCACCGCAATGCCGAGATGCCGGTTGGCGGCCTCCTTCACCGCGGGCACCGAGATCTGCTGTTCCGGAAGGCCCACCAGCACGATGACGGACCCCTTCGGCGTCGGGGTCTGCCGGGCGAACAGGCCCTGGCCGGGCGTGTCCCAGCTGTAGAGCTCCTTGACCCGCACGTCCGCACTGCGCAGCTCAACGGCTGCCGGTTCCGGCGTGCAGGGGAGGGAAAGACGTTGCAGCGCCTCGCACGGGCCGTTGAGTTCGGCAGTGGCCTTGACCTGGTCGACGTTCAACCGCACGGCTTCCACACCCGGGGGCAGGGCATCGAGGAACGCACGTGGAACCGGCTTGTCATCTCGTAGCTCCACCAGGACTGCACCGGTCCCCACGCGCTTGACCGTCTGCTGTGCCTGCACTGCCGGCCCGGTGTTGCGGGTGACCCACAACTGCGTCTGCCCGACGAGGACGAACGCGATGACCACACCGGCGGTGAGCCGGACGGTCGCACCGGGCCAGGCAGCCGCCCAGCGCCCGGAGACGAGGGCGCCTGACCGGCCGGTACGGCGCCCCAGGGAGGCCAGGCCGTGCCCGGCCGCCACCGCCGCGAGGCCGATCAGCGAGGGCAGGGTGAGAATCGTGCCGCTCACACCGATCACGTAGATCAGGAGGCGCATCGGCGGATTCGGGGCCAGTCCGGGACCCCGTACCGCGATGAACACCATGAACGGGCAGAGGTAAGGCCACCACCGGGGCAGGCGGGTCCGCACGAGACGAGGCCGTACGCCCTGGCGTCTGTCCTGCGGCGGATGCGCGAGAACAACGCACAGCAGAACGAGACCGGCAGCCAGGAGCGGGGCGCCCAGCAGGGCCCAGCCCCACCGGCGCGCATCGGCCACCGAGAGGGTGTATCCCACCCATGGCAGTCCGGTGTCACGGGACAGAACCCACAGGCTCGCGGCCATGCCGGCGAGTGCTCCCGCAGCCACCGGAAGAGCAGCCTCGCCCATGTTGATGAGGGCGCGGACCCGCCAGCCGCCCCCCAATGCCCCCAGCAGTGCCGTGCGCTGATCGCGGGCGTCCGATCCGGCCCGCGCGGCGGAAACGGACAGGGCAGCAGCGGGAATCGCCCCCATGAAGACGGCAATGCCGAGCAGCAGGTAGAGAGGTTTGACGAACAGCCCCTCGCCGATGCCGGAAGGGGACGGCGTACCGAAGCCGGTGACCGGCCACATCCTGTCGGTGTCGCCCGGGGGCAGGGCCGGCCGGACGTACGCGAACCGCTCACGCGGGCTCGCCAACCCCTCTTCCCCGATCGTGCCGGCCAGGGCGCCGTAGCGGGTCGTGATGCCTTCGTCCCGGCCCGCAGCGAGTAGTGCCGGCGAAAGGATCGCCTGGCCCGGCTGCGGCCACGCAGAGACACCAGGGGGCAAGGGGGCATCGTCACGCAGCGGCACCAGATAGACGACCTGGAACTGCAGGTTTTCCACCACGTCGAATGTGGGCCGGTACAGCAGTGGCGCCTCCGCCTTGGCGTTCTCCGAAGCGTGCCGTGGTGAACGGGCCGCATCGCGCAGATCGCGTCCCTCATACGCGGCGAAGATCAGTGTGAGCGCGGAGAGGACGAGGCCAACCGCCAGCGTGGCACAGCTGAGCGCGACGAACCGGGCTCGTCCGGCCGAAGCCTCGCGGCCTGCAGCTGTTCCGATCCGCAACAGCTGCCACCACAAGGGCGCGCGCCGTCCTCGGCTCATGACGTCCTCCTCGCCTGCAACCGGCCGTCGACGAGATGCAGAACGCGATCGGCTCGGCTCGCCACCTGCTCGTCATGGGTGACGACCAACAGACCGCACTCCCACCGGCTCGGCACTTGGAACAACATGTCCGCGACACTGTTGCGGTTCGCATCGTCCAACGCGCCTGTCGGCTCGTCCGCAAGCAGCAGTGCCGGTTTGTTGATCAGCGCGCGGGCCACCGCCGTGCGCTGGCGCTCGCCGCCCGACAGGGTCCCGGTGGTGCGCTCGGCGCCGGGGACGCCCAGTTCCGCAAGCAGCTTCTCCGCGTCCTCGTAGGCGTCGCTGCGCGAGGCGCCGGAGAGAAGGCCCGCCAGTGCCACGTTCTCCACCGGCGTCAGTTCCGGCAGAAGCTCGCCGAACTGGAACACCACCCCTGTGTGGGCTCCGCGATGCCGCGCCAACTCCCGCCGCCGCATCCGCGTGATGTCGGTGCCCGCCACCCTCACGACGCCCTGTGGTGCCACCAGCCCGAGGGCGCACGAAATCAGCGTGCTCTTTCCGCTGCCACTGGGGCCCATCACGGCGACGGACTCACCCACCGGCAGCCGAAGGTCAAGGCTTTCGAACAGGGTTCTACCGCCGATGGCGTACCGCAGCGAGCTCAGCTCCAGTGCAGTGGATCCCCGCGCCGTATCCGACACGCCGTGCTTTCCCATGCTTCCCTACTTACTGAAAGGGCAGTGGGGTTACCGGCACCGGTAACCCCACTCAACGTTCCGTGCGGTGATCAGGTTCGATCGATGTCGCAGCGGTCGGGTTCCCATGACAGGGAGATGCACCCTCGCAGGTACCACACCGCCGAGCCGGCACCACTGGTCGCGGTCGTGCCCTCTCCACTCTTGTTGTGGAGTCTGTAC
Organism: Streptomyces sp. NPDC031132; assembly: GCF_055570595.1. Classification (NCBI taxonomy): domain Bacteria; kingdom Bacillati; phylum Actinomycetota; class Actinomycetes; order Kitasatosporales; family Streptomycetaceae; genus Streptomyces; species Streptomyces sp. NPDC031132. The sequence continues at coordinate 38,671 of NZ_JBVIGX010000015.1, read as the reverse complement.
CGCCCGGACTCGGCCTGACGTCCGTATTCGGCGTAGACCGAGTGACCGTCTTCCTTGGTGTCGCTCACCGCAGATCGGGTGTTCGTACCGTACGAGTAGGCGTGAACCGCGCCATCCTTGTAAGAGTGGATGTCGACCGCCATGGCGGGCGAACTACCTAAGATTGCTGCCGCGCCGAGCACTACTGCGATCCGCGCAGCCGTTTTCCTGTACCGCACACGCTCCCCCTGTGGAATGAAGTGAATCCGTCCTTGCAGGCAGGTCGTCAGGCTGCCGTGATCTTCTGGTGTGATCCCGTGCGGGGACTCACTCGCGATTGGAGTCGCAGCTGTCGGGCCAGCCGTCGATGGACACGCATGCCTGGATGACGTAGATCATGCCGGCGGAGGCACTTGTGGTGGTCGAGCCGTTGCCGCTCTTGTTCCACAGTGTGTACAGCTCGGTGCTGGTTTCACGCTTGTAGTTCACGTAGACCGGGTGGCCGTCCTGCTTGGTGTCACTCACGGCGACCCGAGTGTTGGTCCCGTACGAGTAGGCGTGGACCGCGCCGTCCTTGTACGAATTGATGTCGTACGCGATCGCGGGCGAACTGCCTAACAGAGCCGCCGCGCCGAGTGCTATCGCCGCTGCTTTCTTGAACTGCATACCCACCCTTTATTGCAGACGGTGAACCCCAGCCCTGAGGGTGGAGAACCCCTGGGACGCTACGGGGCTGATTCGCTTGTGGAAAGGCCTAGTTGACTTCTGGTCATCGAACGGCTGGATGTCACCAGAACGCCGCGTCAACTCTGAGTGTTCGCGTTGGAGCAGCCGATCCGGACTTACCCCGGCGACTCCGAGGCCGGCCGGGGGGTAGCTGTCACTACGCGGTAGCCGAGTCAGCAATGGTGTGCCGCAGTTGCCGCGATCAGTGAAAGTGCGCTGGCAGGAGTTTGCCGGCCGCCTAAAGCTTGTCCCTGAACGATCTCCGTACGCTCTGTGACGAGCAGCCCTGTCTGCCGGTCCGCATGTGCGGCAGACTTCGGGCAACGGAGACGGCCGCGTGGGCGGGGAGGGCGCATAGAATCGATCAGTGGGTCGTTGGCGGGGTGTGGTCCGTCGGTGTTGGCGGCACTTGGCGCTGCTGGGTGGACAGCAGGTCGCAAGGTCGGCACTGCGCGCTGGAGACTGCAACTGGCAGCCGCTGGGTTCGTGCTCGATGACCCGGTGGTCGGGATCTGGGCAGAGTTCGGCGAGCTGACGGTCAAGAGCTCCCCCGCCCGTGTCCCTGCCTCGTCACTGCACATAGACGCTGTTGAGGCCTGCGTCGACACCGCCGCAGAAGCGTCCAAGCTGAGGCACCGGTATGCAGAGCACTACAGTCCCCTTGGTCTGTGGTCGGTCCAGTTCAGGTCGTACATTGCGGCCAGCGGGCGTCCTCGGTCTTCCCCACCTGGGGCGAGTGGCTCACCGCGGCGCTCGCGGAACCCGCGCTGCGCCCGCTGCTCGGCCGCGACTGGCTGCGCTACCGGCAGACCGTCGACCGGACGATCCGGTACCGCGTCGTCGTCGCCGTCGCGCCGAACTTCCTCTGGCCTCTGGGGTCGACCTTCGCTGAGGCGCTGGCTTACGTGGTGCATGGCGACGCCGGCGCCAATCGTGCAGAACAGGCAGACTGGCTTGGCAACTGCCGCACTGGCAGATGAGACGATCTTGCAATGGCTGCTGTGATCACGGCGTCGCAACCGTCCTGGATAGCCCCGTTCGCCAGGCTGAGCCCGCGCTGCTTCGGGCTCGTGACCGCCCTGCGCCGCGAGGGAGCTCAGACAAGCCGAAGGTGGGCGTTGGCGTTCTAACCCGTGACCGCCCTGAGCCAGGTGATCATTACGGGACAGTCTCTCGATTGGCAGCTCAGCAAGCCTGCTCCCCGCGCCGGCGGGGATTCGCGCGGCAGCCGCCCGCGAGCCGACTAGCGTGCCCTGCCCTCGCCGCCGGGCGTCGCCGCCGTCACCGGCCGGGGCTCGCTACGCCGGCGGTGGTGTCCAGCAGTCGGGGCCGCCGCCGCGCCAGTCGACCAGGGTGGGGTCCGTGACGTCGAAGTCCTCGGCGTTCTCCATGCCCGTCGCGGCGAGGAAGACGGCGATGTCGCCGATTCGGTATGCCGTGCCCAGGCTCTGGCCCTCGTACCGCACGCGGCGCCATCCGCGGTGGTCCGGGGGATGGACGACCAGGCGGGGAGCAGGGGTCGGCGTGTCGGGTCCCGGGTCGTTTCCGGGGCAGGCGCTCGTCATGCCGCTCTCACCCAGGCCCTGGCCCTCGCCACGCGGCGGAGCTCGACCGGGCCGCCCGCCGTACGGGCCGGGCATGACCAGTACGGATGAGCGGCGAACGCGCGCGAGAGCGTGATCAGCCGTCGGCGGAGCGGGGTCGTGCCGGCGGTTGCGGGCCGCCGGGCCAGTTCCCGGTAGGTACGGAGCCACTCGGCCTGGAGGGAGACCAGGTCGTCGGGGAAGGAGGTGCACTGCATCCACCAATTCAAGCATGTGTTCGATTTATGGTGCGAGTGGAGCGACGCAGGCCAAGGACGGGACGGATGTCGCAATCCGCTGGACCTGTGGGGGCCGTGGCACGGGACACTGACCTCATGGCTCAGCTCTCGTCCCCCGTCTCACCGGCGCCCGCCGCCGCCGTCTGCCCGCCGCCCTCGGCGAGCTGGCCGGCCCGACCCGCGGAGTGGTGGAGCTGCCCCTGCACGTGGCCTGGTCCGGGCTGCGCGCGTACGACCTGGACCGGCCCCGGCAGCGGATGAGCCTGTACCGCACCGTCCTGGCCGAAGGCCAGCGCGACGACCTCACCGCCCTCCTCGACCGCGACCTGCCGGCCGAGCAGTGGCCCGTCCTGCGCACCCTGGTCAGCCGGCACATCCGCCAGGTCTGGGAAGACCGCTTCCCCCAACTCACCGCCCGGACGCGGACGACGTCCGCGGCGTGAACCTCAGCGCACTCCACCGCCGGCTCCTGGCCGACGTGATCGCCATCGGCACGCCCTACCCCCTCGTGATCACCGGCGGCTACGCCGTCCAGGCCCACGGCCTCGTCGACCGCCTCAGCCAGGACCTCGACGTCGCCACCGAGAACCCCGCACCCATGGCCGACATCACCGCCGACCTGGCCCACGAGCTGGCCAAACGCGGCTGGCAGGTCGCCGTCATCGCCGTCGACCCGCTGTCCGCCCGCCTCATGGTCACCGACCCCGCAGACGGCGCCGAATGCGAGGTCGACGTCCTCAAAGAGAACCTCTGGAGCGCCCCGGCCCACACCGAGTACGGCCCGGTCCTCGCCCTCGACGACGTCATCGGCACCAAGGTCCGCGCCCTGGCCGACCGCGGCGCCGTCCGGGACCTCATCGACGTCCACGCCGCCTCCCGCCTGCGCACCACCGCCGCACTCGAAAGCCTCGGTCGGCGCCACGGCCGCGACGAATTCCGCCTCGAGGACCTCCACGACCGCCTCGCCCGGCGCCGACTGGTACGACGACGAGGAGTTCGACGCGTACGGCCTCGACCCCGCGACCATCACCGACCTGCGGGACTGGGCCCAGCAGTGGACCGCCGACCTCGAGCAGCGCCTCGCCCGCGACACCGGCGGCGACGATCCTCTGACCTCGCCCGCGCCCTCACGGCCCGGGACGACCCGAAATGCCGTCAGGTCAGGACCCCCCATTTCAGCCCAGCTTGTCGTCTGGCCCCTGGTGGCCGAGCGTCCCCGTTGGCCCTTGAGCGCTCCGGTCGGCTGACGCGACGTTCACCGGCACGGTGCGGCGACGGCCGATACCGCGTCGGCAGGATGTCGGTCTCCTGGCGGGGCTGTCGGTGATCCATGGGCGACGTGTCGGTGGCCGCTGGAACCGTGGGTGTCGAGTTGCCGGCGGAGCAGTCGCAGCCGCCCTCACCAGCAAGGGAGCCCCGTCGCCATGTCGTCCGCATCCTCCACCCCGCCCTGGAATGTCCAACGGCTGCCGCGTGCCGATGGCCGCGTCTTCCTGGTCACCGGCGGTAACGCCGGCATCGGGTACTTCGTCGCGGAGCAGTTGTCGGCAACCGGAGCCACCGTCGTACTCGGCAGCCGCAATCCCGCCAAGGCCGAGGTTGCCGTGGCCTCGATCCGTGCGCGTGTCCCCGGCGCGCGGGTGCGTGTCGTACGGCTGGACCTCGCCGACCTCTCGTCGCTCGAAACAGCGGTGGAATCACTGGAGGCGGGCCGCCTCGACGCGGTGGTCCACAACGCCGGCGTCGCGCTCGACGACCCGCCGCGCAAGGAGACCGGGGACGGTCACGAGCTCATGTTCGGCACGAACCACCTCGGGCACTTCGCCTTGACCCAGTGGCTGATGCCGCTGCTGTCGGCCGCGCCGGCGGCCCGCGTCGTGACCATGGGCAGCTTCGCGGCGAAGTCCGAGCGGCTCGACCTCGACGACCTGCAGTCCCGGAAGGACTACCAGCCCAAGCGCACTTACGGACGCTCCAAGTTGGCACAGATGTACTTCGGCGTCGAACTCGACCGCCGCCTGCGCGCTGCCGGCAGCACGGTGGCGAGCGTGGTGGTCCATCCCGGCGGCGCGCTGGACTCCCTGACCCCGTCGCGGCCACCGATCCATGTGCGAACCACCGGCGCACGGCTGAGCGCGGCACCTGCGGCGCTCCTCGTCCAGGGCAAGCACGCCGGCGCATGGCCCGCGGTCCGGGCGGTGCTCGACGCGGCGGTGCGTGGAGGCCAGCTGTGGGGACCGCGCGTCTTCGGCCTGCGCGGCGAGCCCCGACGTGAACCGGTGTGGAAGCACCTGGCCGACCCCTCCGTCGCGGCGCGGTTGTGGGACGCAAGCTGTGACCTGACCGGCGTCGACCCCGGTGCCATCCCCGGATGACCCCAGGCACGCACGCCGGCAGACAGGGGTGCTCAGGTTGGCCCGACCGCGGCGCTTGAGTACGGCCCAGGGCCTGGAGAGCGGCCGGGTTCTCAGACGCCGGGGCTGTCAGTGGGACGTCGGACCAAACTGATCACGGTTCACACGTTCCCATGACCCTGACCGCTTCGCTGGTGGCGGCGCACCGCGTCGATCTGGCCTCCAAGCCCTCCGACGGCCGGCGCTTCGCGGTGTTCGATGTCGCGTCGGCCGCGTCCGGCGATACGTATGTACTGAGCGGCGCGCGGCGTTACCGTACGCCGGCGCAACCTCCGCAGGACGCAGCCTCCGCCTCAAAGCGGCACCAGGCGCCGTTGTCGCGGAGCATGGCCCGGACGAGTTCCAGACCGGTGGTGCTCGGCACCAGCGCACCGTCATGGAACCCGGTGAGGCCGGCTGGGAAGAGGTCCGCCAGGCCGTAGCCGTCGACCGGCGGCTCCAGGCCGAAGTGGGCGAAGCCGCTGATCTGCGGCTCACGGATGGCCAACTGGTCGACACCGGTCTCTTCGGCGAAGGCGGCGATGGCCTGGAGGTAGGCGGCTTCGACCGGTCCGTGGTCGCTGGTCGCGGGGTCGGAGCCGGTGTGGTGACCGTGCCGATCGCGGTCGGCAGGGTCGTACTGGGTGACCCGGTAGACGTAGAGCAGCACGTCACTGCCCGCCGGACTGGTGCTGCTGGACCAGGTGCGTCTGCTGACGTGCGGTCAACTGAACCTGCATCCGCTTGAGTTCGCTCCTGACCGCCCGACCCACCGCCATGCCTGCGCGGGTGCGCATGCGCAGCACGTCGAACTCGAACTCGGCGAAGGTGGCCAGGCCGGACAACTTGCCGGCCGAGATCACCAGGCCGTGCTCGGCCATGCTCCGCTGGAGCTCGGGCGCCTTCCAGACACCCTCAACCCGGAGTGGGTCGAGGCCGGGGTGACGCCGCCAAGTGGCTTTCGGGGGTGGCGTCGGGGAAGACCGGACTCAACAGCGGGCGAGTGTGCCGCTGTCCAGGGTGGATTTCTCGCTGAACACCCAGCCTTCGGTGCCCGTGCCCGCGATGCGGGCGTAGATCCACTTGTTGGCCTCGGCATTGGTGACATAGCAGTGGTAGTAGACCTTCGTGCCGGACTTGACCAGGGTCACATAGGAGCACGCCGCGTACGGGCCGGTGTAAAGGTGGGTTTCCTGGGACGCGTGGCCGGAGCCATCGCTGCTGTTCGAGTGGGCCCAGCCGGTGCACGCCGTCGACACCGGGGCGGGCTGCTTCACCGTGGCACCGGGAGTTGCCTTCGCAGAGGCTGACGGGTCGCCGGCCGGCTTGCCACCGCCGTTGCCGGGCGTAGGCGTGGGACCGGTCTTTCGGTCCCCGTCCTTCTTCGAGGGCGTGCTGGACGGCGTCCCGCCCGGGCTGATGGACGTCCCGCCCGCGCCGGACACGTCACCGTCGGCGCGGGTACTCGCCGTGGGAAGCGCCGTGTTCGACCCGCCGCCGCCTTTCGCGCCTTGCATGTCCACGAGGGCGTAGGCGACTCCGGCGCAGGTGAGGACGGTGGCGGCCGCCACCGCGACGATCGTACGGGTGCGCCGGCGCTGCCCGCGGACCATCGTGGCGCGGGTCTCGGGACCGCTGCCGTGACCGGCGGGTATGCCGGGCGCCATGCCCGGCTGCACGGGGCCCGCCGGCGGAGGGGCGGCGTACGGGCCGGCCGGCATGTAGGGAGCGACGGGCTGGGGGGCGGGCGGGGAGAACGGTGCGGCGACGGGGGGACCGAAGCCCGGCGGAGTGAGGGGCTGCGGCGCCGGTGCCGTCGTGAGGTCGTCCTCCTTGCCCCCGGCGACCGCTTCCAGCATCTTGCGCGCCTGCGCGGCGTCGGGTCGCTGCAGCGGATCCTTGGCCATCAGCGCCTGCAGCACCGGGGTGAGCGGTCCGGCGCGCCGGGGCTCCGGCAGCGGATCGCTGACGATCGCCGTCAGCGTGGACCACACCGACGTACGGCGGAAGGGCGAAGCGCCCTCCACGGCCGCGTACAGCGTCATGCCGAGCGCCCAGATGTCCGACGCGGCACCCGGTACCTGGCCTTGTGCGCGCTCCGGTGGCAGGTAGTCGAGAGAGCCGACGATCTGACCGCTCTGGGTCAGCTTGGCCAGGGCCTCGTCGCCGGAGGTCTCCATGCTGGCGATGCCGAAGTCGGTGAGCACGACCCGGCCGCTGCGCTCGAGCAGTACGTTGCCGGGCTTGACGTCCCGGTGGAGGACCCCGGCCCGGTGTGCCGCGTCGAGCGCGTCCATCAGCTTGGCGCCGATCGCGGCCGCTTCGCGCGGATCCAGCGAGCCGCGCTCCGCCAGCACAGTGTCGAGGGAGGGCCCGTCGACCAACTCCATGACGATGACCGGCAGCCCCTGCTCCTCGACCACGTCGTGCACGGTGACCACACCGCTGTGACGGATACGGGCCGCGGCTTGCGCCTCCCTCTGCATCCGGACCCGCAGATCGGCCAGTTCGGCCGGGGAGGCGTCGGTGTAGGCCCGCAGGACCTTGACGGCGACCTCGCGGTTCAGCAACTGGTCCACCGCCCGGGCGACCACACCCATGCCACCGCGGCCGATCGTGGCGGTCACGCGGTATCGCCCGCCCAGAACCTCGCCGGTCAGATCCGCGCTGCTCGCCCCCGTCACCTGTCAACTCCCTGTTCGCCGCACTGTTCGAATCCCGCCACGTCTCGGGCACCAGGGTAGGGGTTCGCGCGTGTGCGAGTGCGCACGGCCCGGCCCTCGGCGCGCAGGTTGCACGTTCCCGGGGGAGTGGCGGCGTGGTTGCGATCGTCCTGCCCGACTCCTGCGGCTGCTGGGCGCCCCGTGGCGGTGCGACTGCCTTCCGAATCAGGCAGACGTCCTGGCCCGCTTGTACGACCGTGAGCCGACTTGGCCGATCGCCTTGACCGGCCTTGTGCCCTTGGAGAGGATTCGGACCGTGGACCCAGTGACGCTGATCGTGTCGGCCATCGCACTCGGTGCGGTGGCGGGAGTGCAGGAATCCGCCGCGGGCGCGGTACGGGACGCCTACCAGGGACTCAAACGGCTCATCAGCGAGCGCTACGGATCCGACGTGGACGTATCGGCGGTCGAGCGGCGGCCGGAGTCCGAGGCCAAGCGTGGATCCCTTGAAGAGGACTTGACGGCGGCCGGGGCGGGTGAGGACGTCGAACTGCTCAATGCGGCCCGGCAGTTGATCGAGCAGGTGAAGAACCACCAGCCGACGGCCGCACCGGCCGTCGGCATCGACCTCGAGCGCATCGAGGCCGCCGCCCTGAGCATCGACGCCGTCAAGGCGTCCGGCACAGGGGTGCGCGTACGGCAGGGCAAGTTCACCGGGGACGTCACCATCACCAACGTACGCGCAGGTGAGGAGCCCCCGCCCCACCCTTAGCCGCGGCCCGTCAGCCCGAACCGGCCGCCGGTCCCGAGGGCGCAGCGCGTGACGTCCGTTCGGTGGAGCTGACGACGGTGACCGTCGGCGGCGATCTGAACGTCGACCTACGGACGGTCATCCATCAGCGGGCCGTGCCCACACGGCCGTTCCGACTCGATCCGAGGGTGCCCGACCTGGCGGGGCGGGAGCCTCTGCTCACCACGATGGGCGAACGGCTGGCCTCCACGGCTCCGGCCATGGGCCCGTCCTCCGTCAGCGGCCCCCGGCTGCTCGTGCTGCACGGCCTCGGCGGTGTCGGGAAGACCAGCGTCGCCGTCGAGTACGCCCACCGCCACCAGGACGAGTACGGGGTGGTCTGGCAGTTGCGAGCCGAAGACCCGGCCGTCCTGTCCGCGGACTACGGACGTCTCGCCGTCGCGCTCGACCTCAAGGACCGGGCCGAGAACGTCGACCCGGTGGACGAGGTGCACGCCGCCCTGGCCGCCCGTACCGACCGCTGGCTGCTCCTGCTGGACAACGTCGCCGACGAGGAGGCGATCCGGACCATGCTGCCCTCCGGGGGCGACGGGGACATTCTCCTGACCACCCGCTCCGCCCTCTGGCCCGGCTCGGTGGACCTCGAAGTGACGGTACTGGACCGCGATGCCGCCGCCGACTACCTGACGGCCCGCTCCGGCGACACCGACCGCGACGCCGCGCTGGCCCTCGCCGACGAACTCGGTGCGCTGCCGCTCGCCCTCGCGCAGGCCGCCTCGTTCATCGCCGCCACCGGGCGCACCCTACGCTGGTACCGCGGCCAACTCGCCGCAAAACGCGTGGCGCTGCTACGGCGTGGCACACCCTGGGCGTACGAGAGCCGGGTCGCGTCCACCTGGGAACTGTCGTTCCGCCGGCTCCAGCGCACCGAGCCGTCCGCCGTCGCGCTGCTGCGCCTCCTGGCGTGCTGCGCGCCGGACGCCATCCCGTTGCCGCTGCTGCTGCCACCTCCCGTGGACGGGGACGCTCCTGCGCCCGTCTTCGAGGACGCCGCGACCGCGGGACTGATCGCGCCGCTCCTGGAGGACGAACTCACCGTCGCGGACGCGGTCCTCGCCCTGCGCCGCTATTCGTTGGTCAGCCCGCTCGCGGACGGCGCAGTCTCCGTCCACCGTCTCGTACAGGCCATCACGCTCGACGCCCTGCCCCAGGAGGAGCGGCCGGCCTGGTGCGGCTCGATGGCCGCCTTGGTCGAGGCCGCCCTGCCGCAGGACCCGCACCGGCCGGAGACCTGGCCGGTCTACGGCGCGCTCGTCCCGCACGCCCGCGCCACGCTCGGCCCGGACCGTCCCGGCACCGCGAAACTCGTCGCGTACCTCGGCGCCAGCGGTGACTTCCGCACCGCCAGGATGGTGCAGGACGAGATCTGCACCGACCTCACCGCGCGCCTGGGCCCCGGGCACCCCGACACCCTGGGCGCGCGGGCGGAACTGGCGAACTGGACCGGCATGGTCGGCGACGCGGCCGCCGCCCGCGACATGCTGGAGGCCCTGCTGCCGGAGTGCGAACGCGCCTGGGGCGCGGGCGAGGGGCGGACCCTCGCGCTGCGCGGTCGCTTCGCCGACTGGACGGGCCAGGCCGGCGCCTGGGCCCGCGCCCGGGACATCTGTGCCGACCTGCTGCCCCGGCTGCGCGAGGCGGTGGGCGAGGAACACCCGGACACCCTCACCCTCTGGGCCGACCTCGGCTTCTGGACCGGCCAGGCCGGGGACCCGGCCGGGGCCTGTGCCCACTACGCGGCGCTCCTGCCGGTCAGGGAGCGCGTCCTGGGCGCCGACCACCCGGACATCCTCGCCGCACGTGACCAGTACGCACGCTGGCTGGGCGAGAACGGGGATCCCGTCGCCGCTCGGGACCAGTGTGTCGAACTGCTCGACCGGCACCACCGTGTCTTCGGCGAGGAGCACCACCTGACGCTGTGGGTCCGCTCCAATCTCGCCTGGTGGACGGGGCGGGCCGGCGACGCGGCCGCCGCCCGGGACCAGTACACGTCCCTGCTGGCGGTCCGCGAACGCGTCTGGGGCCCCGACCACCCCGCCACGCTCGTCGCCCGCGCCAACCTCGCCTACTGGACGGCCCAGACAGGGGACGCCGCGGGCGCCCGCGACCAGTTCGCCGTCCTGTTGCCCATGCAGGGCCGGGTCCTGGGCCCGGACCATCCGGAAACCCTCATGACCCGCAGGAACCTCGCCCAGTGGACGGGCGAGGCAGGCGACCCCGCCTCCGCCCGCGACCAGTTCGCCGCCATGGCCGCCGACTTCGAACGCGTCCTGGGCCCCGACCACGCCGAAACCCTCGCCCTCCGCACGTCACTGACCACCTGGACGTCCCGCAGCCGACCGTGAGAGCGAGAGCGACGACGGAGGTAACGGCACCGCGGCGGGGTCCTGCCCTCCACTGCACGAACGCCGCGCGGCGGCCGCCCAGCTCACGCGGCCGCCCAGGAGCAGGCGGTCCAGCCCGAACAGGCATCGTGACGTACTCGCCGCTCAGCCGATGGAGTCCATGAACTTCAGCATCCGGGTGTTCGTCTCGTCGGCATGGTCGATCTGGGGTCCGTGCCCGGTGTTGCCCATGATCTCGACGACGGCGCCGGGGATCAGGCGCGGGACGCGCTCACGCTGCCGCTCCGGGTGTACGAGCAGGCTGTGCTCGCCGAGCAGGACGTACAGCGGCGTGCGGATGGTGCGCAGTTCGTCCTCGGTCAGGGGCTGCGGAGCGGGCCGGCGGATCCGGTACGCGCGTACGCTGAGCATGGTCATTGCGCGCAACTCCGGGACGATGAGGACCGGTTGGTCCAGCCAGGCCGCCATGCGCCGCCGGATCGGCTCGGGGGCGATGGTCGCGAAGAGGCTGATGAAGATCCAGACGAAGAAGCGGGCTCCCGTCTTCTCCAGGCCGCCGGGGTCGAGCAGGGTGACCGACGCCAGCCGCTCGGCCCGGCGGTGCACCTGATTCAGTGACAGCCAGCCGCCGTACGAGCTGCCGACGAGGTGGACCCGGTCGAGGCCGAGGCCCCCGAGGACCTCGTCGAGCCACTGCGCGGCGCGCTCGGGCTGGTGGATGGGAGTGTGCTGCACGCTGCGGCCCGGATCGCCGAGCGTGTCGACGGCGAACACCGGCCGCTCGGCGCTGAGGGCGGCGAGGTTCGGGTACCACATCGAGGAGTTGGACCCGGCGCCGTGCACGAGCACCACCGGGGTCCGGGAGGCGGCCTGCGGATCGGCGGGGCCAAAGCGGTAGACGCGGGTCGTTCCGAAGCTCGTCTCGATGTCCATCTCGGCGTCCGCGGCCGGCGCGAGGGCGTAGACGGCGTCGCAGGCGGCGAAGTACCGATCGCGCAGCTCGTCGCTCACGTAGCGGCCGACGTCGGCCGGGACGCGGTTGCGGTTGCGGTCGCGCGTCATGGTCTCGGGCACGGTGGGCACCTCCGGTGGTCCGTTGCTTTGTTGATACGACCGTACCACGATGCTGGTACGGCGGTACCATGAAAATCTGCGGCAGGGCCGGGCGCCGCGAGACGAGACGAGACGGCCAGGCCGGGCCGGGCCACGACAGACCGAGCGGGCGGAGACATAGCGGATGCCGAAGCGTGTGGACCACGAGGAGCGGCGCAGCCAGATCGCGGAGGCGCTGGTCCGCGTCGCCGGCCGGCGCGGACTGCACGCGGTGGGCATGCGGGACGTGGCCGCGGAGGCCGGGGTCTCGCTGCGCCTCGTCCAGTACTACTTCCAGACCAAGGAGAACCTGCTCCTCTACGGGCTCCAGCACCTGGCCGCCGGCCTCGGCGCCCGGGTGGCGGAGAGGCTGCGGGCGGTGGGGGAGAATCCGGGGCCGCGCGCGGTGATCGAGGCGCTGCTGATGGAGTCACTGCCCACGGACGAGGCCAGCCGGACGTTCCACGTCGTGTACACCGCGTACGCGGCCCTGGCCCTGACGGACGAGGCGCTCGCCGCCCAGCCGTTCATCGACAAGCCGAACGCGGCCGAGGACGCCCTCACGGGCCTCCTCCGGCAGGCGGTCGCCGCCGAACTGGCCCCGCCGGACACCGATGCGCGTACGGAGGCGATCAGCCTCCTGGCGATGTCCGCGGGCCTCGGCACCAGCATCCTGGTGGGCCAACGCACCCACGAATCGGCCGCATCGGTGCTCCGCCACCACCTGGACCGCCTCTTCCCGCCGCCGCCCTCAGCACCCCGCTGAGGAGGGGCAGGTGCTAAAGGTCCTCGCTCGCCTGCCCGTTCTGGATCGCGTGCACCAGCCCGGCAACGAGGTTCGCCCGTTCCGCCATGGCCTCGACGACCACGTACTCGTGGTCGGCGTGGGCGCCGCCTCCGACGGCTCCCAGGCCGTCAAGGGTCGGCACCCCCAGGGCGGCCGTGAAATTGCCGTCGCTTCCGCCGCCGACCGACCGGCCTTCGAGGCCGGGAAGCAGCTGCCGGGCCACCGCGAAGAGACCGGTCGACGCCGACTCCGGCATCGGGGGACGGCCGATGGATCCGTGGACCGTGATCTGCGCGTCTGCGAGATGCGGAGCGAGCGCCGCGAACGCGGATTCGATGCGCTCCTTCTCGTCTGCCGACTCGACCCGGACGTCGACGACGACGGTTGCCCCTGCCGGAACGACGTTGTCCAGGGTTCCCGCGGACGCGACGGTCGGGGTGACGGTCGTGCCGATCTCGGGCCGACCGAGGGCGGCGATGTCCAGTACCTGGTGTGCCGCCTCGATCAGGGCGTTGACCCCCGCCTCGGGCTCGAGGCCGGCGTGCGAGGCCCGGCCCGCAACGGAGACCTGGAACGTGCCGCAGCCCTTGCGGCCGGTCTTCAGGGCTCCGCCGTCGGCGGCGCCTTCGAAGACCAGCACGGCGCCGCAGGCGAGGGCCCGTTCCTCGATGAGGGCGCGGGAGGAGTGGGAACCGACCTCCTCGTCGGCGGTGACCAGGATCTCGACGCCCGACCGGTCCTCGAGCGCCGCCAGACCGTGGATCGCCTGCACCAGACCGCCGAGCATGTCGAAGACCCCGGGGCCGGTCGCGTGCCCGTCCTCGACCGCGAACGGGCGGCGTTCGAGGGTGCCGAGCGGGAACACCGTGTCGTGGTGACCCAGGATCAGCACCTTCGGATCGCCGCCGGCCGACCAGTGGACGTGCGGTCCGGCTTCACTGTCGATGAGGACGGCCTGTCCGCCCAGGCGGCTCTCGATGACGCCGGCGACGGTTTTGGCCGATGCGGCCAGGGCCTCGAGATCGCGCGACGGAGACTCGGTTTCGACGAGTGTCCTGAGGTCCTCGATCATCGCGTCAACACTCACGTTGACCGTCCTGCGCAGCGTCATGCGGCAAGGGTAGCCGGGACGCCGGGGCGGAAGGCCGCGGCCGGGACGAACGCGGCGGCGGAGGGGATGATGGAGTGGAGGAGGTGCGACGCGATGGCGGAACATGACGGCGGTCCGTCGGCAGCGAATCTGGAGGAAGGCAGGCTCCTCAAGGAGCTGGAGGCCATCCACCGGACCCGCCACGAGACCCTGCTGTACGGGTCGGACGAGGCCCTGGTCACCCATACGCAGCGGATGAACGAGCTGGAGCACGAGTACGTACGCCGGCACCCGCAGCGTGCCCAGACGCCGGGGCGGACCAGGTCGGGCGCGCGCGCCCGGACCGGCGAGGACTGAGGCCCTGAGGCTATGAGGCCCTGACGCTGCCAGGCCCTGAGGGCCTGGCGAGTCGGGATCCCTGAGGGGCCTTACTTCTTGGCGTGTTCGCCCAGGTAGAACAGCAGCCAGACGAACCCGGCGAACACGTGCGTCCCGAAGATGTAGAAGAACGCGCGGAGCGCGACGCCCTTCTCCTTCCACTTCTCGTGCTCCGCCGCCGCGGAGGCGTGATCCTCGGTCTTGTCGTCCGGCACGGCGGATCTCCGTTCGCGGGGGCGGGGGCGGGGCAGGGCGGGCAGGGCGAGAAAACAGCGTACGCGGATCTCGGGTATGAGCCTCCTTTGCATCGAATGAGACAAATTTGTATCATTCGAGGCGAGGGAGGCTCATTGTGATGCGATGCGACCGCCTCCTCGCCGCGCCGCAACCCCGAACGGAACCCCATGCACGCCCGCCGCCCCGCCGCTCCACTCGACCCGCGTCGGTGGATCGTGCTCGCCATCCTGTCCGGCAGCCTCCTGCTGATCTCGATGGACACCACGATCCTGAACGTGGCCTTTCCCTCCCTCGTCGGCGACCTCCGGCCCGGCGCCGTGCAGCAGCTGTGGATCATCGACGTCTACGCGCTCGCCCTGTCCGGCCTGCTCGTCACCGCCGGAGCCCTGGGTGATCGCTGGGGTCGTAAGCGGCTGCTGACGGCGGGCTTCGCGATCTTCTCCGTCGCCTCCCTCATCGCCGTCTTCTCCACCGAGGCATGGCACGTGATCGCGGCCCGCGCCCTCCTCGGCATCGGAGGCGCGGCGATCATGCCGTCCACCCTGTCGATCCTGCGCACCGTGTTCACCGACGCCAAGGAGCGGGCCTTCGCGCTCGCCGTCTGGGCGGCCGTCTTCGGCGGTGGCATGGCCTTCGGCCCGGTCGTCGGCGGGCTCCTCGTCCAGGACTACGGGTGGCACTCCGCGTTCCTGCTCAACCTTCCCGTCGCCGCACTCATCGTCGCGGCCGGCCTGCGCTACCTCCCCGAGTCCCGCTCCGCGCGCAGCGCAGGCCGCTGGGACTGGTGGGGCGTCGGCCAGTCGATCGTCGGCATGCTCGCCCTCGCGGGCGGCATCAAGCAGCTCGGCAAGAGCGGCGTCGCCGAGCCGCTCCCGTGGGCCCTGCTGGCCCTGGCCGCCGTCGCGTTGACCGTCTTCGTACGCCGCCAGCTGCGCGTGGAGAACCCGCTGCTCCAGGTGCGGCTGTTCGCCAAGCCCGCCTTCAGCGTCGCCGCCACCGCCATCTTCCTGCCCATGGTCGGCATGGGCGCGATCCTCTTCCTCGTCACCCAGTGGTTCCAGTACGGCCAGGGCTACACCCCGCTCGAGGCCGGCCTGCGCTTGCTGCCCGCCCCGCTCGCGCTGATCTGCGCCTCGATGGTGGCCCCCCGCCTGATGCAGCGCTTCGCGATCCGGCACGTGCTGGGTGCCGGGCTGGTGGTCCTGGCCGCCGGCATGGCCCTGCCCTGGGCCTTCCAGCAGTTCACCGACCTCGGCTACGCGGCGTTCGCCGTGGCCCTGACGGTCATGGGCCTGGGTGCGGGCCTCGCCACCACCGTCGCCTCGGTCACGCTGATCTCGGCCGCGCCCGCCGACGAGGTATCCAGCGCAGCCGCCATCGAGGAGACCTGCTACGAACTCGGCTCGGCCATGGGTGTCGCCGTCCTCGGCAGCACCGCGGCCGTCCTCTACCGCGGCAACCTGCCGGCCCTCGACCTGGACGGCTCGACCGCCGCGGCGGTCCGCGAGTCCGTCGGCGAAGCCGCCCACGTCGCCGAACGGCTGGGCGGCACGGCGGGCAAGGGCCTGATCGAGGCGGCCTCCCAGGCCTACACCCTCGCCATCACGCCGGCGTTCCTCATCGCGGGACTCCTCGCGGTCGCCGCGGCGGCCACCACCTGGACGATGATCCCGCGCGACCTCCGGCCCACCGAGAACCACTGACCGCGCCGCCCCCGCATTCGGCCGCCCGCATCACCGCCGCAGCGGTGATGCGGGCGCCGGGCCCAGCGTGGTGGTCCCCGGCGCAGCCCGGTGGCCAAGGCCCGTACGGTAGGCGTCCAGCGCGGCCTCGATCCGACCCGTACGCCGCAGCAGGTCGCCCAGCAGCCGGCACAGGTCCGCGAGATCGCCGCTGGCGCCGCTGCGCTCCAGCAGGGTCAGCGCCTGGACGTAGTGCTCTTCGGCGGACTCGGTCGCCCCGCGCTCCTCGGCCATCAGGCCGAGCAGCCGGTGCGCGCCGCCCGCATGCACGGCGCCGTGGCTGTCGCCCAGCTCCAGCAGTGCGGAGAGCAGCCCGGCGGCCTCCTCGCACCGGCCGAGCCGGCGCAGTACGTCGGCGAGTTCCACCTCGACCTGCGCCGTGAACAGGGCGGCCCGCCGGGCCGAGAGCATGTCCCGGGCCGTGCGCAACTCCGCCTCCGCCGCGACGAGATCGCCGTTCTGTGCCTGTACGTAGCCGCGCATCCAGTGGCAGTGCGCCAGATCGGTCCGCAGCCGCAGCTGCCGGTAGATGGCCTGCGCCTTGGCGAGCGAGGCGTCGGCGTCGGCCGGCCGCCCCGCGGTGAGGAAGGTTCGGGCGACCTGCCGGTGCATGCCCGCCACCAGCGCCGGGTCGGCCACCTCCGGGGCCAGCGCCAGGGCCAGCTCGGCGGCGTGTGCGGCCCGGGCGTGGGCGCCCATGTCGATGTACGGGCCGATCACGGCGGCGTAGAGCAGCACCAACGCCTCCGGATCGGCCAGCCCACTCGCGTTGAGCTCGTCGATGGCGGATTCCAGCAGGTAGCAGGCGTAACGCAGCTCCCCGGCGAGCAGATGCGCGACGGCCCGGCCGCGGATCGGGCGGGCGCGGCGGGGGAGCGGCTCGTCGGCCAGCAGCCGCTCGGCCGCCTCGAAGTGGGCGATGGCCTCCGGCAGTTCCCCCGATTCGATGGCGCAGTCGCCGAGGCCGAGCAGCGCCTCCGCCTGCTCGGCGTCGAGGCCGAGCCGTTCCGCGTCCGCGAGGAGCTGCCGGTAGCGGACGGCGGCCTCGGCGGCGTCGCCGGTGGCCAGCGTCTGCTGGGCGTCGGTGAGGGCGAGGCGCACCTCGGTGGCCAGGTGGGCGGGGCGCCCGGTGGTCAGCTCCTCGTACGAGGTGCCGAGCCGCCCGGCGAGGAAGCGCAGCGCCGTCTCGGAGGGACGGACCTTGCCCGACTCCAGGGTCGAGATGTAGGCGGAAGTGTACGAGGGCTCCGCCAAGGCCCGTTGTGTCAGGCCGAGTTCCGCGCGCATGCGCTGAACCCTGCGGCCGATCTCGGCCGGTTCGTCCATGAAGACCCCCTGGTCGTTCCAACTCCCCATGGTGCAGGGGCGGCAGGCCATTGCGCACGTCTCGTGCGCCCCCTAGTTTAAGCAACTGCTTCAGCACACTTATCAAGCCGCTTAACTCGCGGCAATTTCCGGCTTCCCGGGGGAGAACTCCATGGACGCGTCCTTTCGCCTGACGCTGCGCGCCGCCCTCGCCGCGGTCTGTACGACGGCCCTGCTCCTGGCTGCAGGGCCCCTCGGTACGGCGGCCGCGGCCCCGCCGCCGATACCTTCGCCGACACCGGGCAAGACCGGGACCGAGGTGGAGGTACCCGGGCCGGAGGACGGCACCGCCGCCGGATCCGGCCACGTCCGCGTGCCCGTCGCCGGGCAGGCGAAGAAGGCCCCGCAGCTGTCGGAGGCCGAGCGGGCGGCCGACGGTGAGGTCGCCAAGATGGTCGACAACGGCCCGACCACCGACCGCCTCGACATCGTCGTCATCGGCGACGGCTACACCGCCGCGGAGCAGGACCGGTTCCACGCCGACGCCCGGGCCAAATGGGCCGAGATCGCCGCCGTCGAGCCGTACTCCACGTACCGCAACCTGTTCAACGTCTGGACGGTCGACGCCGTCTCCCACGACTCGGGAGTGTCCGGCGACCCCACGCCGGCCACCGTCCGCGACACCGCCCTCGGCTCGTACTTCTGGTGCGAGGACATCGAACGGCTGCTCTGCATCGACCAGCCGAAGGTCGACGCGTACGTGGCGAAGGCGCCCGAGGCCGACCTGGTCCTCGTCCTCGCCAACAGCGCCAAGTACGGCGGCGCCGGCTACAACGAGCCCAGCGCCACCCTCGGCTACGAGGGGATATCGACCGCGTCGGCGGGCAACGCGAAGTCCGGCCAGGTGGCCATCCACGAAACCGGCCACTCCCTGGGCAAGCTCGCCGACGAGTACTTCTACCCCGACACCCCGGGCTACGAGAAGTACGAGGGCCCCGAACCCGCCGACTCCAACACCTCCACCCTGCCCGCCGACCGGATGGCTGCCGAGCAGGCCAAGTGGTACCGCTGGCTCGGCGCCCCGTCGCCCGACGGCGGCACGGTCGGCGCGTACGAGGGCGGCGGCTACTACGTCACCGGCCTGTACCGGCCCACCGACAACTCGATCATGCGCGTGCTCGGCAAGCCCTTCAACCTGCCCGGCACCGAGGCGATGATCGCCGGCTTCTACCAGCACGCCAAGCCCGCCGCCGCGCTCACCCCGACCGGTCGCACCCTGCGGCTGCGCAACACGGCCAGGGTCTCCGTGCCCCGGCTGGCCGGTGCGGACGCCCGGCAGCTCGACGTCCGCTGGTACCTCGACGGGCGGGAGTTGAAGCGGTTCGCGGGCCGGAGCGAGGTCGCGGTGTCCGAGCTGTGGCTCTTCGACCTGCGCACGCACAAGCTGTCGGTCACGGCCGAGGACCGCACGCCCTCGGTCCGCGACCCGAAGATCGCCCGCAGCCTCAAGTCCACGGTCGACTGGAGCGTCCGCCTGTAGCCCGGCCGCCCCGGGAGTTTCAGGCGCCGGCCGCGTACGTCCAGAAGTCGCGCATCACGGCGGGCGGGGTCGGGCCGGTCATCTCCCGCTGGGTGAGCAGGACGGAGACGGCGCCGGTGGCCGGGGTGATGTGGGCCGCGGTCCCCGTGCCGCCGACCCAGCCGTACCGGCCCTGCACGTTCCACGGATCGCGGGCCGTGACGTCCACCGATCCGCCGAACCCCCAGCCCTGGCCCTCCAGGAACAGCTCGCCGCCGGAGCGCTGGGTCGGGGTCAGCCAGTCGGTGGTCATCTGCCGCACCGACTGGGCCGACAGGAGCCGGCCCCGCTCCCCGTCCAGCGCCCCCTGCGCGAGGAGCATCCGACCGAACGCGTACCAGTCGTCGGCGGTCCCGACGAGGCCGCCGGCGCCGGAGGGGAAGGCCGGGACGCTGCTCCACTGCCCGTGGGGGGCGTCGCCCGGTTCGAGGGCGCCGTCGCTCCCGCGGTAGTAGCTCGTGAACCGGCCCAGGTCGGCGGGCGGGACGGCGAACCCGGTGTCCGCCATGCCCAGCGGCTCGAAGATCCGCTCGGCCAGGAACTCGGGCAGCGGCTGCCCCGAGACCCGGGCGATCAGCACGCCCAGGATGTCCGAGCAGGTGTTGTACAGCCAGGCCTCGCCCGGCTGGTACAGCAGGGGAATGCGCGACAGCGCCTTCATCCACGCGTCCGGCGCCTCGATGTGCTGCGGCTGCGGCGGCCCCTGCTTCAGCTCGTCGACCAGCAGACCGACAGCAGGCAGGGAGAAGTCGGACGGGAACCCGTAACCGGCGCGGAACGTGAGCAGGTCGAACACGGTGATCGGGCGGGCCGCCGGCACCACGTCGTCGACCGGGCTCGCGGGCGTACGGACGACGACGCGAGAAGCCAGCTCCGGCAGCCACGCCTCGACCGGGTCCTCCAGTGCGAACCGGCCCTCCTCGACCAGCATCATGACCGCCGCGGCCGTGACCGGTTTGGTGAGCGAGGCGATACGGAAGATCGAATCCCGGACCATCGGAGCCGTGCCCTCGACGTCGGCCGAACCGACGGCCTCGACCTCCACCCGGTCGCCACGGGCCACCAGGCCCACCGCCCCGGGCAGCGATCCGCTGCTCACGTGCCGTTCCAGGATGTCGCGCAGGCCGGTCATCTCTCCACCTCTCCCGATGCCTCTCCCGATGCGGAGGCGGGCCGAGCGGGCCGGCCACCGCAGACAAAGACTCCCGCAGCGGCGTGGATTCATCGGCCGGACGCGCGGCGCACGACCGGACGGGTCACCACCAGTAGGCGGGATACCGCGGCGCCTTGCGCCGGATGCGCGAAGCGGCGTACCCGGTCATGACGAGCAGCACCGTGGCGCCGAACAGCAGGGGGACGAACCGGGCCGGGGCCGGGTCCTGGAGCACGATCACGACGGAGGTGGCGCAGGCGGGCGAGTGCGGGGTACGGGCGACCATCAGCAGCGCGAGCGTGACTCCGACCGCGACGGCCGCGGCCCAGGCGCTGCTGCCGGCGGCGGCGAGGACGCCGTAGCCGACGGCCATGCCCAGCAGGTGCCCGACGACCACACCGCGCGGCTGGGCCAGGGGCAGGGTGGGGGCGCTGTGCACGAGGGCGGCGCTGGCCGCCAGCGGCGGTATCAGCACGGGCTCGTGGAGCATCGCGCCGATCCCGACGAGCCCCAGCAGGACCGCTGTCACGGCGCTGATGCTGTGGAACGCGGCGGCGGGGGTGGGGCGAGCGGGAGCCCGGCCGAGGGCGATCCGGGACCGGACCGGCTCGGCGGCGGGTTCGGGGGCGGGGGCGGTGGCGGACGGGGACGGCATGGCGGTGCTCATGTGCGGTTTCCGGGGCAGGACGACAGGGGGAACGCGGTCGAGGCGGCACGGAGGCAGGGTGATCAACCGCCGCCTCGGCCTCGCGCCTGTCCCTGGTACGGCCGACGCAGACCGGCTACGACCTTATCCGCCAGGTGTGCGAGGCCCGCCTCGGGGGAGGGGTACGGGTACAGGTACGGGAAGGACGGAACATGACGACGCACGCGCACGGCCCGAAGACGCACGGCCCGGCGGCGCACGGCCCCGAGGGGGCGAGCGACTCCGACCAGGCGTCCGCGCCCGCGCCGGCGGCCGCCCCCGCCCCCACACTCGCCCCCGCGGAGGGCGGCGAGTCGGCCTGCCTGCTCCACCTGGTCTGCCCCGACTGCGGACGGCTCGCCACCGGACGGGTCGCCCGGACCTGCTCCCGCTGCGGCGGCCCGCTCCCGGACCCCGGATCGTGACGGCGACGCAGCCGTGCCGGAAATCCGCTGGCCCGGGCGCGGGCGCCGACCTAGGGTTCCGCCCATGACGATCATGGGCTCCGACGCCGTAGACCGATCCGTGTCCCTCACCGCACAGGCGCTCCGAGGGGTGGCGCACCTCGACTGGTCCGCCCCGGCCGCCGGCCTCGAGTGGAGCTGTTACGACACGGCCGTCCACGTGGCGAGCGATTTCACCGGGTACGCCACCCAGCTGACCGGGCGCTCGACCAGCGGGTACGCCCCCTTCGACATCAGCGCGGCCCCCGGCACCACCCCCACCGGCCTGATCCAGGTCATCGAGGCCACCGGAGGCCTGCTGTCCGCCGCCGTGGCCGTGACCGACCCCGGGGTCCGGGCCTGGCATCCGTACGGCTTCGCGGGCCCGGACGGATTCGCCGCGATGGGCGTCGTCGAGACGCTGCTGCACACCCACGACATCCTGAACGGTCTCGGCGTCCACGACTGGGAGCCCGACGGGGACCTCTGCGAGCAGGTCCTCGACCGGCTCTTCCCACAGGTGCCGCGCGACGCCGCCGGACCGTGGCCGACCCTGCTGTGGGTCACCGGCCGGGGCGAACTGCCTGGCCTGCCCCGCCGCACGGCCTGGCGCTGGTACGCCGAACCCGTCGCCACGGAACGCGTCGTGCTCTGCGAGATCTCCCCGCACGTCGCCGGCGACCTCCACGACGGCGGCACCGGCGGCTTCGCCTGGGCCGAGGACGGCCCCGGCCAGGGCACCCGGGCCGCCGCCGGGATGGTGGCCAAGGCGAAGGAAGAGGGCACGTTCCGCCCGGGTTGGGGTGCGTACGCCATCGTCCGTACGCAGGACCGGCGCGCGATCGGCGGGATCGGCTTCCACGGCGCCCCCGACGCAGAGGGGAACGCGGAGGTCGGCTACGACCTCGTACCTTCCGCCCGGGGCAACGGGTACGTCACCGAGGCGCTGAAGGGCCTGGTCGCCTGGGCCTTCGCCCAGCCCGGCGTCAACGCGCTGCACGCCCGGGTCGACGCGGACAACGCCCCCTCGCACGGCGTGGTCGCCCGGGCGGGCTTCGAGCGCACGGGCTCCACCGAGGACGGCGAAACCCGCTACACCGTGCGGGCCGCAGCCCGGTACCAGCTGCTCAGCAGCCGCAGCCGTACGTTTCGTACGCGCCGCGGTGCAGCGGGGCCGGCAGTGGGGCGTTCTTGAGGCCCGGCGGGTCTGCGGGGCGCTAGCCTCGGAGACGGACGACCGACACCGGCTCGGAAGGCAGGTCCCGATGGCGAGTTCTCCTCCTCCTCCGACTCCCTCCGCCCCCGCTCGTTCCCAGGTCCCCGTGATCGACCTCGGGCCGTGGCGGTCCGGTGAGCCCGGGGCGCGGGAGCGGATCGCCGCCCGCGTCGACGAGGCCCTCCAGGCCGCCGGGTTCCTGCTGATCACCGGGCACGGCGTGGACCCGCAGCTGCCCGCGCGGATCCGGGAGGCCGCCAAGGAGTTCTTCCGGCTGCCGGCGAAGGCGAAGGAGCCGTACGCCGTCGCGGTCGGCGGCCGCGGCTGGCTCGGCCCGGGCGCCGAGGCCAACAGCTACGCGGAGGGGGCGGCCTCGCCGCCCGACCTCAAGGAGTCCTGGTCGTGCGCGGCGGACGAGCCGACGGGGGACCCGTCCGTGGACGCCGAGTGGTTCCGCCCGAACGCCTGGCCGGCCGAGGTGCCCGCGCTGCAGCCGCTGGCCGTCGAGTACATCGCCCGGATGCGGGCCCTGTCCGACGAGCTGCTGGAGCTCCTCGCCACTGCGCTCGGCCTCGCCGCGGACCATTTCACCCGCCACACCGGGCACCCCACCTGGGGGTTCAACCTCAACTGGTACCCGGGCACCGAGGTGCTCGGCGAGCCCCTGCCCGGACAGTTCCGCATCGGGGCGCACACGGACTTCGGGACGGTCACGGTCCTCGACCGCGAGCCGGGCTCGGGCGGGCTCCAGATCCACACCGACGCCGACGGCTGGCAGGACGCCCCGTACGACCCGGCCGCGCTCACCGTGAACATCGGCGACCTGATGGCCCGCTGGACCGGGGACCGCTGGCGCGCGGGCCGTCACCGGGTGCTGCCGCCGCCCGCCGACGCACCGGCCGAGGAGCTGATCTCGCTGGTCTACTTCTACGAATGCGACCCGCACACCCGGGTGGAGTCCCTCCCGGCGCCCGTCGGCCGGGTGCTGCACGACCCCGTGGACTCGCACGCGTACCTGCGGGGCAAGCTGGACGCGATCACCGTGTCCTGAGGTCGCCTCCCGGAGCGGGAAGAGGACCCTCGGCCCGGGTGGAGGCCCCGATTACCGCTGGTCGGCGGGTGTTCGGCAGGATGGGGGCATGACCGAGATCCGCACCCCCCGACTCCTCCTCCGCCGCTGGACCGACGACGACCTCGTCCCCCTGTCGGAGATCAACGCCGACCCGGACGTGATGCGCTGGATCGGCGACGGCTCCACCTTCGACCTGGAGCAGACCGCCGAGGAGATCGAGCGCTGGGAGGAGGAGTGGGACGAGGAGGGCTTCGGCCTGTTCGCCGTCGAACTGCTGGCTTCGGGGGAGCTGATCGGGGCGGTCGGCCTGTCCGTGGCGCAGTCCCCGGCGGAAGCGCGGGACTTCGTGGCGGTCAGCTGGCGGCTCGGCCGGCAGTACTGGGGGCAGGGCTACGCCTCAGAGGCCGCGCAGGCCACCCTGGAGTTCGCCCTGCAGGACCGGGGACTCGACCGGGTGATCGCGGTGAACCGGTCGGGCCACGAGGAGTCCGAGAACGTGATCCGCAAGCTCGGCATGGTGCTGGACCTCGACACGACGGACCCGGAGCACGGTCACCTGCTCCAGATCCACAGCATCGACCTGTCGGAGTACGAGGGCTGACCGCCCGCTCCTTCGGGGTCCGGGCCGCGTCATCCTCCGGGGTCCGGGCCCGGGCCTTCCTCCGGGGTCCGTGCCGGGTCATCCTTCGGGGTCCGCCCGGCTCAGGCGGGGGCCGCGCCCGGGGCCTCGGCCGCACGGCCCGCGCGGACCGCGGCGAGCGCGGCGGCGTGGACGGCGGCCGGGTCGCCGTGGTGGGGGACCGGGCTGCCGGTCAGGGTGTACCACTCCTCCGCGTCCTTGTACTGGATCTCGATCCGGACCCGGCCGTCCGCCGCCGCCGTCGTCCGCACGGTCAGCGGGCCCGTGATGACACCCACCTCGTCGGTCATCGCCCCGCCGGGCCCGGCCAGGACCTCGTCGCACCACTGCTGCCGTCCGGTCATGCCGCGCAGCTGTCCAGCATCGTCGAAAGCATCTTCTTCTCCGGTTCCGTCACGGTCAGGCCGTACGTCGATTTCACGGTGGTCCAGGCCCGCCCGTACTGGCACCAGCTCGCCCTGTCCGGCGGCTGCCACAGGTCCGGGCTCTGGTCGCCCTTCGAGCGGTTCGTGGCCGCGGTCACCGACAGCAGCTGAGGGTGGGTCAGGTCGTTCGCGAAGGCCTTGCGCTGCGCGGCGTCCCAGCCGGCCGCACCCGAGCGCCAGCCCTCGGCGAGCGGCACGATGTGGTCGATGTCCATCTTCGACGCCTCGGTGACCACCGCCCCGTCGTACAGGCTCTTCCAGGTGCCGGAGACCGCCTTGCACTCGGAGTCCTGGCTGACGTCCTGGCCGTCGCGCTTGAGGACGACTTCGCGGGTGTCGCACTTGTTGCCCTGCTCGGCCCAGTGCGTGAACTTGGCGCGGCTGTAGCCGGCCATGGTGCCGGGCGGCGCGACCTTCAGCGCGGCCAGCCGGGTGCGGGCCTCTTGGACGCCGACCATGCCGGGCAGCACGTCCCCGGCGGCCGGTTTGGCGTCACCCGCCCCCGGCGCGGAGGGCGAGGTGCCTGCCGAGACGGGCGGCGCCGAGGGCTTCGCGTCCTGGCTCGTCGTGCCGGTTCCCGAGCACCCGGCCACGGCCAGCAGCACCGATGCCGCCAGGGCCGCACCCCGTACACGTATCTGACGTCCCATGAACCCCACCCCGAGCCGGATCCGCACCCTGTCCGGGAAAGACTACCCAGAACCGGACATTCAACCGGACGCCCAACCGGCCACGCCCACGCCGGAGTCGAGCAGGGCCCCCTCGTGGGGCGTTGTCAGTGGCTCTCGCTAGTCTCCCCGCATACCGCAGCTCAGGGGGCTTTTCCCCCTGGTCGACGCTGCGCGCATCCGGATCGGGCAGGCGGAGGGGCACGTACTGATGGCATGGCTGGCGGCGGGCGAGGGGTACGAGATCGCCCTGGTGGAAGGGAAGGTGGCGGCGCGGTCCGCCACCGGCCGCGCGGCGGGACGGCAGTTGAAGACGCTGCCCAAGGCGCTGCGCGACCACCCCGAGGTGGACCGGCTGCGCCGGCTCGCCGAATGGCTGGAACGGCACGAGGCCGCCTGCACCGCCCAGGTGGACACCTGGATGGTGTCCTCGCTGCCCGTGCCGACGGCGCTGCTCGCGCAGGTCTGGCCGGACGAGGCCTGGCAGAGCGCGCTGCGCGACATGGCCGTCGTCGGTGAGGACCCGGACGAAGTGGGCTTCCTGCGCGACGCCACCGCCTCCGGCGAGCTGAAGGTGGTCAACCTCGACGGCGAGACCGTACGGCTCTCCCCGCGCACGGTGACCCTGCCGCACCCGGTGCTGCTGCCCGACCTGGACGACGTACGGGACTTCGCGGCCGAACTCGGCATCGTCCAGCGCGTCGAGCAGATCCACCGGCCGACCTGGGAGAAGCCGGAGGGGCTCGCGGCCACCGCCACCGAGGTCCGGGACTACGCGGGCGGAGTTTTCGCGAGCAGGTTCGGCCTGGCCGCCCGGGCGACGGGCCTCGGCTACCGGGTCTCCGGCGGCTACGCGACCTGCAAGGTCCGCGACACGGGCGGGGGCACGGAAGCGGCGGTCTGGATCGGCGAGCCGTACTACGAGGACGAGACGAGCACCGGCGCCCTGAGCTGGCACGACGAGAACGGCCGGGCGGTGCGCCTGACGGAGGTCGGACCGGTCGCCTGGTCCGAGGGAATGCGGATGGCCGCGGCGCTCTACGCCGGGCGCAAGATCGAAGAGGGCGGGGACGCGCGATGAGCACCACCACCAGCACCACGAGGGCAACCGACACCGCGGCCGACGCCGAACTGCTGCTCAAGGCGGGCGCCGTGCTGCCCCGCGGAACCGAGGGCGCAGGCCCCTCGGCCGTCGACCTGACCGCGCGCAGCTACCGCCACCCCGCCCTCGCCGACGACCGCGTCGTCGTCCGACTGGCCGCCGCCGAACTGGGTCCCGCCGAGGACCTGGCCGCCGGCTTCCTGGGACTCGTACTCGACGAGGGCGAACCGCCCGTGGTCGGCCTCGGCCAGCGCCAGGCCCTCGGCTTCCCCGAATGGGTCCTCGTCCACCACCCGGAGGACGGCCACCACGCCCTCGCCGTCGTCCCCGAACTCGACCGGGTCGCCCGCCAGGCCAAGACCAAGCCCAAGGCCGCCCTCGACGCCTGCCACGAACTGGCCGGCCGGCTCGCCGCCGCCGTCCCGCACTTCCTGCCCGTCTTCTACGAGCAGGCCGCCCGCGTCTTCCTCGCCGTCGAGAACACCACGTACGCCGCCCAGCTGTTCGGCCGCGCCCGGACCAGCGAGGCCCAGCACGGCCTGGCCGTCGACGAGGACCGCCTCGACGGCGTCTTCCTCGAATTCGCCCTGGTCGGCGCCCTCCCGGTGAAGGTGCTCACCGGATACGCCAAAGAGCTGTCCGGCCGCGTCAGCCCCGCCGAGGCCCACGAGCGCTTCCGCCGCCTGTGCGTACGCCGCACCGCCGGCGGGCTGCCGCCCTCCGCACAGGCCGCGACCGAGCTGCGCCGCCTCGCCCGGGCCGCCGGCCTGACCGGCACCGAGGCCGAGCAGGACTACCTCGCCGAACTGCTGCCGCTGCCCGCGACCCTGCGCGCCGCGTTCGGCTGGTGGAAGGCGCACCGCACGGCTCTGGTCGCGCTGGCCCGCCGGGTACCGGCCGTACGGGGCACCCTGCTCGGTCTGATGCCGCCCGGTGGCGGCGACGGCGAACTCTCCGCCCTCTGGCTGGGCGTGCTCGAGGAATCCGGCGCCACCGCCGGGCTGATCCAGGACGGACTGCCCGCCGAGCAGCGCTGCTCCGACGGCGCCGCCGGCTGGCTCGAACGCTTCCACGCCGCCCGCCACACCGGCTGGGGCTCGCGCCCCACGCTGCCCGCCCTGCTCGACCTCGTCACCCGGGCCGCCGGCCGGCTGCGCGCCGAACTCGCCGAGCCCGGCCGCGAAGCGGGCCTGAAGGTGGGCGTCGAGGACGCCGACCTGCTGGACCTGCTGCTCTCCCTGGACGTCCCGGTCACCGACCCCGAGCCCGACCCCGCTTCCCGCCGGCGCCACGACCAGCTGAACCTGACCGACTGGGCGAGCTCCGACCGGCGCCGGGACCTCCTCGCCATCGCCGCAGACGAGCGATTCCGGCCCGCCTTCCGGCGCGCCGCGTACGGCCTCGGCGGTGACACCGACGCGGTGAACGTCATGCGGCTGCTCGCCGCCTCGCCCGGCGGGCGTCCCCTGCTCACCGAGTGGATGCACGACGTGGCCGGCGCCTCCACCGCCGCCGGTCTGCCCGGCCTGCCCGAGGCCATCCGCCGGCTGACCTGGCTGCCCGCCGAGGCCCTCGAACTCGCCCGCGAGGAGGTGGCCGCCGCGGCCGCCGCCGACCTCGGCGAGACCCTCGCCCGTACCCTGCGCGCCGGCCTCTTCGAGGAACTGTGCTGGCCCGCCTGGGAGTCCGCGGTCGCCGAGCTGTCGCCCGCCCAGGGCGGGCACGCGCTGACGGTCGTCGAGGCCTGGCCGTACCTGATCGTCGCCAACTCCACCCAGGTCCGCGTCATCGACGCCGACTCCACCGTGCTCACCCACGACCTGCGGGCGCCGAGCGGCAACGCGCACCGCTACGGATTCCACTACGTCGACGGCGAACTGCTCGTCTTCTGGTCCTCCCACTGGGGCGGCGGGGGCATCGAGGGCTACTGGCACACCGCGCCCGGCACCGTCTTCACCCTGGACCACTCCGGCAACCACTGGAACCTGCGCTCCGACGACATCAGCCTGCCCCTTCCCGGCGGCGGCCGCACCACCGGCGGCGGCGTCCTGCACGCGGGGGACACCCGGCTGCCGAGCGAGCAGCCCCTGCTGCACGACGGGACCTCGTACTGGGTGTGGCAGCGCCGCGACCAGGAGAACGTCGGCGGCTGGCGCGAATACGACCCCTCGGACGGCGCCCTCGGGCGGCTCTCGCAGCCGGGCTTCCTCGCCGACGCCCTCACCCGCCGATCGGGCGCCCCCCTCGGAGAGGCCACCGTCCCCGCCCAGTCCTGCTGGCTGCGGCCGGCGCCCACGGTCGAGGGCTCGGTCCTCGGCGCACCCGCGGGCGGCCTGCTCGGCTGGCGCACCGTACGCCTGCCCGGCCGGGGCTGGGAGGGCTCCGACACCGCCGGACGCACCGTCAGCGTGCCCGAGGGCAGCGAGATGCCCGTCGCCGCGCTCGCCTTCCCCGGCGACGAGCGGCCCCGCGCCCTGACGCACCGCTGGCGCGAGCTGAGCATCAGCGACCCGGACGGCGTGGTCACCGCCCAGTCGCGCGGCGACTACCGCAACGCCGCCTTCGCGACCGGCAGCGTGGACCTGCCGCCGCTGCCCTTCTGGTACGCGCTGCGCCCGCGCGACCCCGAAGCCTCGGCCGCCCTGCGCGCGGCGGACCGGGTCGCGATCGGCGCCCTGCTCCGGGCGGCCGCCGCGGCCGAGGCCGTCACCGACCTGCCCGACGTGGTGCGCGCCGCGCTGCCGCAGGTCACCGCCCCGAAGCTGATCGGCGGCATCATCGAGGTGCTCCGCTTCGCGCTCGTCCAGCAGAAGGCGCTGGACGAGGTCGCCGCCCGGCTGGACCCCGACACGGGTGCGGCCGCCGACCGGCAGCCGCAAGGCCCGACCGACGAACTGATCGCCGAGGCGCTGTACGGGCTCGGCAGCAACGGGTACTATCGCTGGGGCGCCCAGAGCGACGTCGCCTACCGCTACCTCGACGGGCTGGTCCGGGCGGCCGCCGACACGGGTGCCGAAGAGGTCCCCGGCCGGCTCCACTTCGACCTGCCCGCACTGCCCTACTCCGCCCTCCCGTTCACGCAGCTGCTGGACCAGCCCGCGGCGATCGCGTACCGGGCCGTCGCCGTCGGCACCACCGACGAGCAGCGGACCGCCCTGTGCACCCTGCTCGGCCGGGTGGACGCCCTCGGGCTGGACTCGGCCGAGGGCTCCGCCGACCGCTGGCGCCGGGTCCTGGTCCACCTCGACCAGCGCCACCTGCGCACCCCCGACGGCATCGAGCGGAACACCTCGCACCGCAGCCTGCTCCCGCTCGGCGGCGGAGCCGTCCTCGGCCTCACCGAGCACTGCACCTCCGTACCCGACGGCCACGAGTTCGGGGCGCTGCTGTACGACCCCGCCGGCCGCTTCGCCGTGCCCGGCCCGTACACCCTGCGCGGCGAGGCCCCGCTCGGCGACCGGGAGCGCGGCCCCGGCTGGCTGACGGCCTTCCTGACCGAGGCCGCGGACCGCGGCCCGGCGCCGTTCTTCCCCGAAGCCGCCGACGAGTTCGTCCGCCTCACCGGCGTGTCCGCCGCCCTGGCGCGCCTGCTGCTGGCCGGCCTGCCGAGCATCGACAGCTACGAGCACGATTTCCTGCCGGCCGAACTGCGCACCGCCCTGGGCGTCAAGCTGGCCGACGCGAAGAACGCCCGCACCGAACTCAAGAGCCTCGAAATCGAGCTGCGGCGCGAGCTCGTGGCGACGCTGCTGCCCGCCGACCCGGCGCGGCTGTGGACCGAGGGCCCGGACGTGGCCGCCGCCGCGGAGCTGTGGAACCGGCGCGTGGGCCGTCGCAAGCCCGTGCCCGAGTGGCTGCTCACCGAGGCCACGCGGGCCGCGAAGACGTCGTGGCCCCTGCACCGGGCGCTGGCCGCGATCCTCGACCCCGCGGCGTCCCCGTCGCTCGGCGTCGACGTGGCCTGGGAGGTGAAGGGCGACCACGCCGAGCCCTGCGAACCGGCCGGCCAGCCCTTCACCGCGTCCGTCCTGACCGGAGCGCTGGCCCTGACGGCCTGGCTCGCCCACCGGCTGCCCGCGGGCGATCCCGTACGGGCCGCCCTGCCGCCCGCGCTCACTGCCGTACGGCAGCGGCTCGCCGCGCCCGGCCTGCTCCTCACCATCGGGCACTTCACCAGCCTCCCGGACTTCCGGAAGGCGGCGGGCACGCCGACCGAGACGGGCGAGGGCTACGAGCGGTACGGCGCGGTGGTCATGGCCACCCAGGACGACCGGCCCAAGCCCGCACTGCGGACGGCCCTGCTCGACTCCACCGGATCCGACCCCTACCTGCCGGCGCTGCGCGGCGACGACCAGCAGCCGTCGTCGGTGGAGACGGCGCTGCGCGCCGCCCACGACCCGCGCTTCGCCGCGCTGCTCGCCGACCCGGGCGCTCCGGCGGCCGGCGCCGGCGCCGTCGACAAGGACGGCACGTGGTGGCCGCAGGACCCGAGCCGCTCGGTGCCCGAGCTGGTGGCGGAGGTCTCCGAGGCCCACGGCCTGGGCGCGGACGCGGCCGCCGTGTACCTGGCGCTGCTCGCCATGCCCGACCCCACCGACCGCAACGTGGCGCGCTGGACGGGCTGGAAGCCGGCCCGGCTGAAGGCCGCCCGCGCCGAGCTGGCCGCCACCGAGCTGGTGGTGACGGCCTCCCGGACGAGGGCGGGGCGCTCGCTGTTCCTGCCCGGCGGCTGGGCGGAGATGTCCTCGCCGGTGCTGCCGGTGGAGCGGTGGAAGCTCCCGATGTACGGGCTGGCGCCGGGCGGCCGGCCGGTGCTGGGCGTGCTGGTGCCGGACGAGCCGGCCGCGGACCTCTACCGGCGGGCCTGGCAGCGGGTCCGCGAGGGCGACGTACCGCGCTTCGAGGCACTGAAGGTCAAGCGCACGCGCACGCGCCGCCGCTGAAGCCGACCGCCGAGCGGGCCGGGCGGGGCACTGCGCCGCCCGGCCCCCCCCGCACCCCGTACGCCCGTACCTTGCGAAGGACACACCACCTCATGACCCTTACCGACACACCCGTTCAGACCTCTGCGCGGCAAGCGCTGCCCGCCGAGGAGCGGTACGCCGCCGAACTCGCCTTCCTCGCCGCCCAGGACACCGGCCCCCGCCCGCCCGGCTGGGTGCTCACGCCGCGCGCCGTCGTCACCTTCGTGTGCGGCAGCGAGGGCGTGGAGCTGGCCCTGCCGGGCCGCCGCCGCGCGGGGCTCCCGGCCAAGCTGGCCATCGCCCCGAAGTTCGTCGGCGAACGGGCCCTGGTGGAGCGGTGCGTCGTCACCCTCGCCGGGGAACGGGGCCTGCTCCTCACGGGCGAGCCCGGCACCGCGAAGTCGATGCTGTCCGAGCTGCTGGCCGCCGCCGTCTGCGGTACCAGTGCGCTGACCGTGCAGGGCACCGCCGGCACCACGGAGGACGCCTTCCGGTACGGCTGGAACTACGCGCTGCTGCTCGCCCAGGGCCCCAGCTCCCAGGCGCTCGTCGACTCCCCGGTGCTCTCCGCGATGCGGACCGGGCGGGTGGTGCGCGTGGAGGAGATCACCCGCTGTCTGCCCGAGGTACAGGACGCGCTGGTGTCGATCCTGTCCGACCGGCGGGTGAGCGTGCCCGAACTGACCGCCACCGAGGACGCGGTGGTCTCCGCGGCCCCCGGGTTCACGGTCATCGCCACCGCCAACCTGCGGGACCGCGGGGTCTCCGAGATGTCCGCCGCCCTCAAGCGGCGCTTCAACTTCGAGACGGTCGCGCCGATCGCGGACGCGGACGCGGAGACCACGCTGATCCGCCGCCAGGCGGTGGCCGCGGTGCAGCGGGCGGGGGCGGCGTTCGGAGTGGACGACGCGGTGCTCGACGCGCTGGTGACGGTCTTCCGGGACCTGCGCTCCGGCCGCTCGGCGGAGGGCTGGGACGTGGAACGCCCCGGTACGGTCATGTCCACCGCCGAGGCGGTCCAGGTGGCGGCCTCGCTGGGCGTCGCCGCGGCGTACCTGCCGGGCGGCGACGTACTGGACCTCCTGCCGGGCCACCTGCTCGGCGTGGTCCGCAAGGACGACCCGGCCGACCACGGCCGCCTGCTGGGGTACTGGGACGGCCCGGTCCGCCGCCGCGCGGAAGACGGCTCGGCGATGTGGCGCCGCCTGTGGGACCTCCGCGGAAACCTCCGATGACGGCGCCGAAGCGGGGCGTGCACGCCGATCCGCGGGACGTCGTGGACGCGCTCGCCGCGTCCCGCGCGCCGTACCTGCTGGGTGTTCGCCACCACAGCCCCGCGCTGGCGGCGGTGGTCCCGGCGTTGCTCGACGCCTCGGAGGCGGAGGTGGTCTGCGTCGAGCTGCCGACCGACTTCCAGCCGTGGCTGGAGCACTTGGCGGATCCGGAGACCACGGCTCCCGTCGCCCTGGCCGGCACGGGACGGGACGGCGGGCTGGCCTTCTACCCGTTCGCGGACTTCTCCCCGGAGCTGGCCGCGATCCGCTGGGCGCGTGCGCGCGGCGCGGAGGTCCGCTGCTGCGACCTCCCCCTGACCGACCCCGGCTGGACCCTGCGGTCCCCGGACCAGGACGCGGCGGGGGACTCGGCCCCCGGCCGCCGGCGGTCCTTCGCGCAGGCGCTGACCGCGTCCGGGACCGGGCGCGACGGTGACGACCTGTGGGACCGGGCCGTGGAGGTGCTGGCTCCCGGCTGCGCCCCGGAAGCCGTTCGGCGGGCCGCGCTCGGCGTCGGCTGGGCGCTGCGTCAGGACGGTCCCGTACCTGCGACCGACCTGGCCCGCGAGGCCCACATGCGCAGCGTCGTCAATGCCGCCGCCTCCGGGGGCCGGAAGGTCGCCGCGCTGATCGGCGCCTTCCACGCTCCGGCCCTCGTCGTCACCGACCCCGGTCCGGAGGGTGCCGCCGTACCGGCCGTCCGGGCTGCTCACTCGACCCCGCCCCGGACCACCGATGCGGACCGTGCGTCGGGCAAGGAGCCCGCGGCCGTCGTGCCCACGGCAGCGGACGAGGTGCCGATTCCCGGTCCCCGTACCGGCGCGGCTTCCGCGCGCGGGGGGCAGCCGCTCGTCGGTCCGTCCGCGGCCGGCCCGGCGCTCGACCCGGGGACGGATGCTTCCGCCCCGGAGCCCCCGGTCCCCGGTTCCGATGCGTCGGCGGCTTCGGCCGTGGGGGCTGCTGCGGCCGGCGCGGGCGAGGCCGTCGGCTCGGACACCCCGGTGAGCGGGCAGGCTTCGGTGCGTGCTTCCGGGGACGGCTCGGCGACGCGGTCCGGTGGGGCACCCGGGGACGGTCGCGGGGCGGGGTCCGGTACCGGCCCGGGGGGTGGCCCGGAAGCGGCGCTCCGGGGATCGGCCGCAGGGTCGGCCCTCGTGCCCGCGGCGGATGCCGGTGAGGAGGCCGTCACCTCGCTCGTCCCGTACTCCTTCGATCTGCTCGACTCCCGCTCCGGGTACCCCGCCGGGATCCGGGATCCGCTCTGGCAGCAGGCCGTGCTCGAGGCCGGCGGGGATCCGGTGCGGGTGCGGGATGCCGCCTCCGTCGCCGTCACCGGCATCTGCCGGGAGCTGCGCCGTGCCGGGCACACCGCCGGGACCGGCGAGGCCGCCGAGACGCTGCGGCTCGCCTGCGACCTCGCCGTCCTGCGCGGGCTCCCCGCTCCCGGCCGGGGCGAACTCCTCGAGGCCGTCACCACCGTGCTCGGCCAGGGCGAACCCCTGGGCCGGGGCCGGGCGCTGGCCCGCGCGCTGGAGGCCGTGCTCGTCGGCACCGGCCGCGGCCGGATCACCCCGCACGCCCCGCGCTCCGGCCTCGGCCCCTCCGTCGAGGCCGAGCTGGCGGAGCTGCGGCTGCCGGGTCCCGAGGAGCCCGCCTCCCGCGAGGTCCGCCTCGACCCCCTCCGCTCCCCGCTCGACCGGCGCCGAGAGGTGCTGCTCCAGCGGCTGGCCGTCTGCGGGGCCTCGTACGGGGAGCCCCTCGCCGTGGCCGCCACCGGCGACGGCACCGCCCTCGGCACCAAGTGGCGGCTGACCTGGACGCCTTCCGTCCCGGCCCGCCTCGACCTGGCCGGCGTCCGCGGCGTCACCGCCGCCCAGGCCGCCGCCGGAACCCTGCGCGACACGGCCCGCCGGGCCGCCGCCGAAGGCGGTCCGACCCCGGCCCAGCTCCTCACCGGGCTGGCCGCCGCCGCGCGGTGCGATCTGCCCGAACTGGTCGACGTACGACTGGAGGAGGCCGCCGAGGTCCTGCCGCAGACCGCCACCCTGCCCGAACTCCTCGAGTCGCTGGACCTCTTGGAGGGTCTCTCCCGCGGGCACTTCCCCGGGACCTCCGACGGCTCCCGCACCGCCGCCGCCGCGCTCACCGGCCGACTGCTCGAAGCGGCCGTACGGTCCCTGCCCGGTCTCGCCGGCAGCGAGGACCAGGCCGACGCGCGCGCCCTCGTGGCCCTCGCCGACCGGGCCGCCGCCCTGCACCTGGGCCTGCGGATGGACACCGCCCTGGCGGAACTGAGCGCCACCGCATCCCCGTTGATGCAGGGCGCGGCACTGGCCG
Organism: Streptomyces sp. NPDC031132; assembly: GCF_055570595.1. NCBI lineage: Bacteria > Bacillati > Actinomycetota > Actinomycetes > Kitasatosporales > Streptomycetaceae > Streptomyces > Streptomyces sp. NPDC031132. Next base: position 3,743 of record NZ_JBVIGX010000015.1, on the reverse strand, counting down.
TACGGGTCCTCCTCGATCTCGACCCGGCCGCCGGTCTCGGCGACCGCGCCGCCGGATGGATCGACGGCGCAGGCACCCCCGACGGCCGGCGCTCCCTCGCCCGCCGCCTCGGCGGCGTCCTGGCCGCCGCCGGACCGCTGCTCGACTCCTCAGCGGCCGCCCTCACCCCGGTCCTCGACCGGATCGACGGCCTCGCCGACCAGGAGTTCCTGGACCGGCTCCCGGCCCTGCGCGGAGGCTTCGACGTACTCGCCCCGGCCGCCCGCGACCGGCTGCTGGACACCGTCACCGAGCGGCTCGGCGACCGCCTCGACCTGTCCCTCGACGCGCCGCCCGCCCTGCTCGCCCTCTGGGCCGCCGCGGACGCCGCCGGCGCCGCGGCCCTGAAGGCCCTTCCGCTGCCGGCCCACGCGGCCCCGGCTCCCGAACCCGGCCCCGATCCGGCGGTACCCGTACGGGCCGTACCCGCGCCCCTGCGCGGAGACCACCGGCTGGCCCCCGCCGATCGTTGGCGCCTGCTGCTCGGCCGCCAGCGCGACCGGCTCCCCGCCGGCGCCCGCCGCTACGCCCACGCCCTCGACGAGCTGTACGGCAACGGCCGCGGCGAAGGCGCCGCCGACCTCGAAGGCGGCCGGGGCAACGGCGGCAACGGCGGCGGCCAGGAGCCCTCGTTCCCCACGGCCCGCGAATGGTCGCAGGAGCTCGAATCGCTCTTCGGCGCCGACGTACGCGAGGAGGTGCTCGCCGAGGCGGCCGACGCGGGCCGCACCGACGTGCTGAGCCAGCTCGACCCGGCGGCCGTCCGCCCCTCCGTGGAACTGCTCAGCTCGGTCCTGTCGCTGGCCGGCGGCATGCCCGAGGCCCAACTCGCCCGGCTGCGGCCCCTGGTCAGGCGGCTGGTCGACGAGCTCGCCAAGGAGCTCGCCACCCGGCTGCGCCCGGCGCTGTCCGGCCTCGCCACTCCGCGCCCCACCCGCCGCCCCGGCGGCAGGCTCGACCTGGCCCGGACCCTGCGGGCCAACCTCGCGCACACCCGCCGCCAGGGCGACGGCCGGGTGGTCGTCGTGCCGGAACGGCCCGTGTTCAGCACCCGGGCCGGCCGCGAGGCCGACTGGCGGCTGATCCTCGTGGTCGACGTCTCCGGCTCCATGGAGGCCTCGGTCATCTGGTCCGCCCTCACCGCCGCCGTCCTCGGCGGCGTACCGACCCTGTCCACCCACTTCCTGGCCTTCTCCACCCAGGTCGTGGACCTCACCGACCGCGTCGAGGACCCGCTCTCGCTGCTCCTGGAGGTCCGCGTCGGCGGCGGTACGCACATCGCGGCGGGCCTGGCCCACGCACGGTCCCTGATCACCGTGCCGAGCCGCACCCTCGTCGTCGTGGTCAGCGACTTCGAGGAGGGCGCGCCGATCGGCGGACTCCTCGGGGAGGTCCGCGCGCTGGCCGCGTCCGGAGCCCATCTGCTGGGCTGCGCCGCGCTCGACGACGCCGGGGCGCCCCGGTACTCGGTCCCCGTCGCCCGGCAGCTCGTCGCGGCCGGCATGCCGGTGGCCGCCCTCAGCCCGCTCGCCCTCGCCCGCTGGGTGGGCGACCGCCTCCGTGGAGAACCCCGTTGAGCACCGACACGAACACCGACACCGAGCTGAGTGCCGAGTCGCACACAGGGCTCCTGCCGCCCGTCGCCCCCGAGGTCCTCGCCGAGGCCGTCGAGAACCTCACCGCCCGGCTGCGCAAGAAGCTCGACGCCGCCATCGAGGGCTGCGCCGCGGGCGCCGCCCGGGCGGACGACGGGAGCGTCACCGTCCGCTTCGGCGAGGACGCGCTCGTCACCCTCCGGCCGGGCCCCGCCGGTACGGTCACCGCGGCCGAACAGGCCCTCTGCACCTGCCTGCTGGCCCCGCGCTGCCTGCACCGGGCGGCAGTCCTGGGCGCAGCCCCCCTGGCCGACGCGGACCAACTACCGCACCCCGATGCCGATGCCGATGCCGATGCCGATGCAGCGTCCGCGGGCGGGTCCGGAGCCGTGCCCGCATCTCCTTCCGTGCCGGGGGCCGACTCCGCGAGCGCGCCCGATGCCGGGGCCGGGTCGCAGACGGGAGCTGCAGCCGCCGGCCGGTCGAGTGCGGGGCGAGTCGCCTCGGGGGCCGGGCTCGCGGGCTCTTCGGGCGGGCCCGAGCCCGCCCCCGAGGCCCTCACCGCCGCCCAGCTCGGCGCCGCCGCCGCGCTCTGGCAGGCCGCCGCCGAGGCCCTCGCGGCCGGCGTCACGGCCGGCGGCGCCGTGGTCCAGGCCGAGCTGCTGCGTGCCGCCCACACCGCGCGCCTCGCCGGACTGCCCCGCGCCGAGGCCGCCACCCTGCGCGTCGTACGGGGCCTGCGCGCCGCCCGGGAGCGCAGCGGCGCCCACCGGCTCGGCGACCTCGCCGGAGCGTTCCGCGAACTCCTGCACACCGCCGGACTGCTGGCCTCCGGTACGGCCGGCCCGGCGGTCACCGGCACCGTACGCCGCGCCTACCAGCCGGGCGGCAGCCTGCGGGTGTACGGCCTGTGCCGGGAGCCGGTCCTCTCGGCCACCGGCTACGGGGGAGTGGTCACGCACCTGCTCGCCCCCGACGGCGCCCGCTACTCGGTGTCCGACGTCCGCCCCGGCGGCCTGGCCCGCGCCCGCGGCGCCGGCTCCGCCTCCGTGGCCCTCGGCGGAGCCGCCCTCGACCACGCGGGCCTCGCGCGCGGGGGACTCCGTATCGCCGGGGCCACGGTCTCCGCAGACGGCCGCCTCGGCGCCGGACGCGGGGTCCAGGCCACCCCGCTGCGCGGCGTCCCGTGGACCGAGGAACCCGCTGCTGCGCTCTTCGCCCGCCCGGCGGCCGAGGCCGTGGCCGCCCAGCTCGCCGACCGGGACACCGACCCGGACGGAGCCGCAGCCGCCCTCCTCGGCTGTGAGGTCACCGTCGTCGGGGCGGCCGGCGAGGACCTCCTGGTCCGCGAGGTACGAGCGGACGCGCCCCTGCTGCGGCTGCGCGCCGCCCACCCGCATCCGGAACTGCCGCACACGGCCAACCTGCGCCGTATCGCCGCCCATCCGGGGCTGGTGCTCCGCGTCCTGGGCCGCCCCGACCTGGACCGCGCCGCCACCCTGCGCCCCCTCGCCGTCGGGCCGGTGCCCGGCGCGGAGCACACCCTGCGCCTGCCCGAGGAGTGGCTGGGCCGCGCCGACCTCGGCTACGACCTGCTCCAGGGCAGCCACTTCCCGCCCGGGACGGCAGCGGCCCCCGCCGCCGCTGCCACGGGTCCGGACCCCCTGGCCGACTCACCGCTGTGGCGGGTACGCCGGCTGCTGGAAGCCGGAGTGGCGGGCGGCCGCCGCGCCGTCGCCGAGGCGGCACGCACCGCCGAGCGCCCCACCTCGTACGGCCCGCTGCGCCGGGCCGGCTTCACCGCGGCGGCGGAGCTCGCCACGGCCCTCGCCGCGGAGGCGGACCGCCGCCCCCGCGACCACTTCGGCCGCCTGACGGACCCCTCACCCGACGCCTACGCCTGGGCCTGGCTGGCCGCCTCCACCCACCTGGCCGCGGCGGAACGCTCCCTGGTGGCCGCTTCCTGGTCCTAGGGGGTGTCTTGCCGATCAGGCCGGGCTCGCGGCGTCCGGTGCGCGCGCTCGCCGCGTTCTCGTCACTCGCCGACGCTCCGCGTCGACTCCCTCCTCGGCCTTGCGATCGCACGCACCGGACGCCGCTCCCTGATCC
>NZ_JBVIGX010000014.1:218647-223272 GCF_055570595.1 Streptomyces sp. NPDC031132 | reverse complement strand
GCCCGGTGGGTGCCTGGAACTTCTGGCAGACCCACCACTGGTACTAAGCCGCCAGCGGACAGCAGACGCACGATGACGCCCGGCCGGGACTTCCCCGGCCGGGCGTCTTCGCGTATGCGCCCGCCGAACCCGCGAGCGACCCCTCCCGCAGCAAGCCGCGTCCCCGCCCCCCGCTCCCCCCCATGCGAGTTCCGTACCGAACGGGACGCCGTCTCAGTGGTCGCCCTGCCGCCCACCCTCCGGGACGAGCCGCAGGATGTCCCCGCGCTCCAGGGCTGTGTACAGGGCTCCGTCCGGGCCGAACGCCAGCCCGTGGGGCTCGCAGTCCCGTGCGGGCAGCGGGTAGCGCGTCAGCTCTCCGGCCACGGTCAGCCGGCCGATGTGCGAAGAGGCCCACTCCGTGAACCACAGGGCGCCGTCAGGGCCCGCCGTGATCGCGTGGGGACGGCACTGCGGATCAGGCAGCGGGGAACTGGTGATCTCCCCTGACGTCGTGATCCGGCCGATCCGGCCCGTTCCGATCTCCGTGAACCACAGTGCGCCGTCCGGCCCCGCGGTGATCCCCACCGGTCCGGCCGTCGCGGTCGGCAGGGGGTGCACGGTCACTTCGCCCGCCGTCGTGATCCGGCCGAGGGCGGGGGCCTGGTTGAGCGTGAACCACAGCGCGCCGTCACCACCCGACGTGATCATGGAGGGGAAGGCGCCGGTGCGCCCGGGCAGCCCGAACTCCCGGACCGAGCCGTCCACTTCCATCCGGCCGATCAGGTCCGAGTTCATACCGGTGAACCACAGCGCCCCGTCCGGGCCGGCGGTGATGCCGTACGGGCCGCTGCCCGGCGTGGGGACGGGGTACGAGCACGGGATGCCGTCGGTGGTGATCCGCCCGATCCTGTCGTCCCGCATGCGGGTGAACCAGAGCGCGCCATCGGGTCCGGCGGTGATCTGGGCGGGCCCGCAGTCCGAAGAGTCCAGGGGGAACTCGGTCACGGGTGTCGGGCCGTCGGGGTCGAGGCGGGCGATGCGCCCGGCGTGGACGAGGGTGCACCACAGCGCTCCGTCGGGGCCTGCGGTCAGGGCGTAGGGGCCTGACGCGGTATCGGCCACGGGGAAGGAGCGGCCGGTGGTGAGAGACACGTCGCGGGGCATGGGGTCCTTTCGGCGGAACGGAACGGAACGGAACGGAACGGAACGGAACAGGACGGGGCGGGGCGGGGAAGCGCGGGGTCCGGGCGGGGGCGTCAGGCGGCGGCGGCCTGCGTGTGGGGCGTCGCCGGTCGCAGGTCCAGCAGCCTCCCCTGCCAGCGCGAGCGCAGCATGCGGTCATGGCTGACGACGACCACCGCGCCGGGGAAACCGGCCAGCGCGGCCTCCAGTTCCTCCACCAGCGCGGGGGAGAGGTGGTTGGTGGGCTCGTCCAGCAGCAGCACGTCGTACGGCTCGCTCACCAGCCGGGCCAGCGCCAGGCGCTGCCGCTGACCGGCTGAGAGCCCGCCTACCGGGAGGTCCAGCCGGTCGCGGGTGAACAGGCCCAGGGAGAGCAGCTGTTCGGCGTGGTCGTCGGGGCCGCCGGCCCGACCGTGCCCGAAGGCCGCCAGGACGCTCCGGCCCGCCGGGCCGTGGTCGGGCAACTGGCGCAGCCAGCCGGTCCGTCCGCGCCGTACGAGGTGTCCGCGGGTCGGTGGGCCGGCCTTCGCGGCGTCCGTGGCCAGCAGGCCCAACAGGGTGCTCTTCCCCGCCCCGTTGGGCCCGCCGACCAGCAGCCGGTCCCCGGCGGAGAGGGTCAGGTCGACCGGGGCCAGCCGTCCCCGGACCTCCAGGGCCGCGGCCGACACCAGCAGCCCCCCGGTCCGGCCCGAACGCGGGGCAGCGGTGAAGCGCAGCGGTTCGGGCGGCGCGGCCAGGGGGTGGGCGAGCAGCCGCTCCAGTCGTTCCCCGGCCTGGCGGACCCGCCCGGCCACGGACTGCTGGACCCTGCCGGCAGCCCGGTCGTAGGCCATCTTGTTGCCGTCCTTGCGGGCCCGGCCCGGCGCCACCCTGCGGGCGCTGCCGGCCGCGCGCTCCCGCAGCGCCTCGACCTCGGCCTGCCAGGCGGCATGGGCTTCGGTGCGGCGCTGCCGGTCGGCGGCGCGCTCCGCGAGGTATCCGGCGTACCCGTTGCCGAAGCGGACGACACGGTGGGTGTCCCCGTCCACCTCCAGCAGGACGGTGGCGACACGTTCGAGGAAGACGCGGTCGTGGGAGACGGTGACCGTGGTGCCCGCCCGGCTGCACAGGTGTTCCTCCAGCCAGGCCAGGGCCACGTCGTCGAGGTGGTTGGTCGGCTCGTCCAGCAGCAGGACCTCGGGCGCGGCGGCCAGCAGCGCGGCGAGCCGCAGCCGGACCCGTTCGCCGCCCGAGAGGCCGGCGACCGTGCGGTCGCGGGGGACCTGGACCAGTCCGAGGCCGTGCAGGGCGCGCTCGACGCGGGCATCGGCCTCGTAGCCGCCGCGCAGTTCGTAGCCGGTCAGCAGGTCGGCGTAGGCGGTGAGCAGTGTGGGGTCGGTCTCGGCTGCGCCGTCCGCCATGCGCTGCTCCAGCAGGCGCAACTCGGCTTCCATGGACCGCAGTTCGGTGAGAGCGCGGTCGATGACCTGCTGCACGGTCAGCTGCCCGGGAAGCTCTTCTTCCTGGGGGAGGTACCCGATGCCTCCGTCTGCACGGGCGATGATCCGGCCCTCGTCCGGGCGCTCGACGCCTGCGAAGAGGCGGAGCAGGGTCGACTTGCCGGAGCCGTTCTCGCCGACGATGCCGATCCGGCCACCGGGCGGGAGGGAGCACGTGACGGAGTCGAGGACGAGGCGGCCCTCGTAGGCCTTGGTGACGTCAAGCGCGGTGAGCTGTGCGGTGGTTGCGGTGGTTGCGGTCATACGGAAACTCCTGCGGGTGGGCGGTGCGGGGGAGGGGGGCTCGGGCGGTGGACGGGATGTGGATGAGCATCGTTGGCTCCTTAATGCGACGGCTGTTGCTTTAAGATGGTGCCATGATGACGACGTCAGCCGCAAGCGATCTTTCAGAGGACTCCGCCGACAAGGGACAGGCCGGTCCGGCCGCACCGGGTGCGTCGGCCGGAACTGCCGGGACCCGGCGCCGGACCGGAGGTCGCAGTGCCCGGGTACGCGCCCAGGTCCTGGCGGCTGTCGGGGAGGTCCTGGTCGCCGCCGGGTACGACGCGCTCACCGTGGACGCCGTCGCCGAACGGGCGGGAGTGCACCGCACCACCGTCTACCGGCGCTGGCGGGACGTCGGCGGACTGCTGGCCGACGTCCTCGACGCAGCGGCCGACGACACCTGGGAGCCCGCCGACACCGGATCCCTGGAGGACGACCTCACCGCTCTCAACCAGGAGGTCTACGACGCCCTGCACCCCGAACACCCCGGCCCGGGCGGCAGCCTCACCACGGCGCTGATCGCCGCGTCCTTCCGCTCCGCAGATGCCGCGGGGGCGCTGACCCGCTTCTGGGAGGGCCGCTACGCCCGCTGCGCACCGGTTGTCACCCGGGCAGTGGACCGCGGCGAGGTCCCGCCCGGCCCGGACGCACGGGCCCTGCTGGTGGCGGCCACGGCGCCGCTCTACCAGGAGCTGCTCCTGCTGCGCGCTGCCCCCGATCCCGCCCTGCCGCGCCGGGCGGCCTGCGCCGCCAGGGCCGCGGCGGCTGCGGGGGTCTTCACCCGGGTCCCGGACGCGCCGTCCGCGCCTTGACCCGGCGAAACCGCCTTGCCCGAGGGGCGGGCCGATCGCCCCGACCCCCTGCGCATCCCACCTCGACACCCGGATGCGACGCGCCGGCCCCGCGGCCGGACCGCGTGCGTGCACCGGCCCGGCTGCGCGTCGCCTGCCAGGTCGACGCGGGATCCCCGCCGCGGCGCAACCACGGGGAGACGCGGGTCACAACGCCCCCGTGTCACAACCTGCCGGGCAGCGGTGTCGAAGGGGTGCAACCGTCAGACAACGGCAACGGAGCGCATCATGGAAGCACGCCTCAACCCCTTCACCAACCCGGTCCTGGGCAAGGTCTTCAAGCACATCATCGCCGCGGGCAAAGCGCTCCAGGACTCGACCCTGCCGGCTTCGACGCAGGAACTGGTCAAGCTCCGCGCCAGCCAGATCAACGGCTGCGCCGCCTGCACCGACATGCACTTCAAGGACGCCGTGCACGCCGGGGAGTCGGCGGAGCGGCTCAACCTGGTCGCGGTCTGGCGCGAGGCCACGGTGTTCACCGACGCCGAGCGTGCCGCGCTGGAGCTGGCGGAGGAGGGCACCCGGATCGCCGATGCGGCCGGCGGCGTCCCGGACGCGGTGTGGGCGAACGCCGCCAAGCACTACGACGAAGACCAGCTCGGCGCCCTGGTGGCCGTCATCACCGTCATCAACGCCTTCAACCGCGGCAACGTCCTGCTCCAGATGCCGGCCGGCGACTACCGGCCCGGCCAGTTCGCATAGCCGCGAGCGAGGCCCGCTGTTTTCCTGCACCGCAAAGGCGTGGGGGGGGGGGGGGGGGGGGGGGGGAGGGGGGGAGGGAGGGGGGGGGGGGGGGGAGGGAAGGAAACAACCAGCACACCGCGGAACCCAACAAACAGCGGCGCAG
>NZ_JBVIGX010000014.1:152286-218637 GCF_055570595.1 Streptomyces sp. NPDC031132 | reverse complement strand
GTGCACACTCTCGCCCCCTCCCCCCCCTCCCTCCCCCCCTCCCCCCCCCCCTCCTCCCCCCCCCCCCCCCCCCCCCCCCCCCCCCGGCCCCGGGTACGGAGCCGGCTGCAACGCCACCACCCGCACCTCAGCGGCAGCCCCCACACTGCGGTGTCACAAGGCCAGTGGCAAAGGCTCCTGCGTCGGCAAGGGGTTGCGCAGCAGGGTTCGACCTGCTGCCCGCTCGACCCGTCACGGACGCCGCCGGGCGTTGAGCCGGGCGGCCTGGCGCGTCAGGTGGTCGCGCTCGGCAAGGTTGGGCGCCTGGTGGGCCGCCTCCGCGTACAGCCGTGCCGCCGTCGTCAGGTCGCCGTCGCGCTCGTGGAGGTACGCGGCCACCGCGGTGTGGCGGGGCAGTGAGTCGTCCAGCGCCGCGAGCGCCGCCAGCCCGGCGCGCGGTCCGTCCGCCTCCCCGACGGCGACCGCGCGGTTGAGGCGGACGACCGGGCTGTCGGTCAGGCGCGTGAGCTCGTCGTACCACTCGAGGATCTGCACCCAGTCGGTCTCCGCGGCGCTCGGCGCGTCGGCGTGGAGTGCCGCGATCGCGGCCTGGGCCTGGAACTCGCCCAGCCGGTCGCGGGCGAGGGCCGCCTGCAGGATCCGGACGCCCTCGGCGATCAACGCGGTGTCCCACCGGCCGCGGTCCTGATCGGCGAGCGGCACCAGGCTGCCGTCCGGGCCGGTCCGGGTGGCGCGCCGGGCGTGGTGGAGCAGCATGAGGGCGAGCAGTCCCGCCACCTCGGGGTGGTCGATCGCGGCCGCGAGCTGCCGGGTGAGCCGGATGGCCTCGGCGGCGAGGTCGACGTCGCCCGAGTAGCCCTCGTTGAAGACCAGGTAGAGGACGCGCAGCACGGTGGCGACATCGCCGGGCCGATCGAATCGCACGCCCGAGACGGTGCGCTTGGCGCGGCTGATGCGCTGCGCCATGGTCGCCTCGGGCACCAGGTAGGCCTGGGCGATCTGGCGGGTGGTCAGACCGCCGACGGCGCGCAGTGTGAGCGCGACCGCGGACGACGGCGTCAGTGACGGGTGGGCGCAGAGGAAGTAGAGCTGGAGTGTGTCGTCCACCGCGGGCGCGGGCCCGGGCGCCGGCTCCTCCTCGACGCGGTCCTCACGCCGTCGGCGTGAGGCGTCCGCCCGGGCCGCGTCGAGGAACCGGCGCCAGGCCACGGTGACCAGCCAGCCCTTCGCATCGCGCGGAGGGTCGACCGGCCAGACGCGGACCGCCTCGACCAGCGCGTCCTGCACGGCGTCCTCGGCCGCCGCGAAGTCGGCTCCGCGGCGGACGAGGACGGCGAGGACGCCGGGCGTGAGGCTCCGGAGCAGGACCTCGTCCATCTGGGACGTCATTCCGTGATGGTGGGGTGACAGCCGAGGAACGGGCGCAGCTCGAGCCACTCGTGGATCGGCTTCCCGCCCGCCCCGGGGGCGGCCGACAGCTCCCCGGCCAGCTCGACGGCGCGCTCGTGGCTGTCGACGTCGATCACCATCCAGCCGGCGATGAGGTCCTTGGTCTCGGCGAACGGGCCGTCGGTGACCGGCGGGCGCCCCTCACCGTCGTACCGGACGAAGGTTCCCTCGGGGGCGAGCGCCTGACTGTCGACGAATTCGCCGGTCCCCTCGAGCCGGGCCGCGAAGTCGTTCATGTATTGCACGTGCGCCGAGATCTCCTCGGGCGTCCACTGGTCCATGGGCACGTCGTTGACCGGAGCCGGGGCGCCGCGGTAGTGCTTGAGCAGCAAGTACTTGGCCATGGTGTTACTCCTCGGTGCTGGTGCGACCCATTGTGGTCGCCTTCACTCCGGGGACGGAGCCGGCCACGGGTTCTCGACACGGCCACCCGATGTTTTTCCACTCTCGTACATGAGCCAGGGTGAGCCGACCGTCCCCAGGGCGGAATCCTCGCTGCCGCACGGGGCGGATTGCGGCGCGACACCCTCGGGGGGTCCGGGCGTCGTGGGCCCCGGGTCCGAGCCGCTGCCGAATGGCGCAAAAGGCACTGGTTAAGATCATGGTTTTGGTCCAACGAGGGGAAACCATGCGGAAGATCGTCACGGGTACGGCTCTGGTGCTGGCCGCCGGGCTGCTGGCCGGATGCGGGAGCGGCGGGGGCAAGTCCGAGGAGGCAAAGGGCTCGACGGCCCCGGACAAGGCCGCCGCCACCGCGAGCAGCAGCCCGTCGGGCTCCGGCAAGCCGGCCTCGGGCGGTGGAGAGGTCAGCCACGAGGTGACCCTGGAGGTGCTCGGCTCCGGACCCGCGCAGATCTACTACAACCTGGCGTCCAACAAGGGCGAACAGGTGACGCTGCCGTGGAAGAAGACGGAGACGATCACCTTCACCACCGAAGCCGAGAAGCGCATCGGCACGACGGTCTCCGTGGTGCCCGGTTCGGTGCAGGCCGCCGACGGCATGCTCAAGCCGGCGTCGTGCGTCATCACCGTCGACGGGAAGAAGGTCGCCGACAACCAGGACGGCAAGACGCCCATGTGCAGCTACCGCCTGAAGTGACCGCGACACCGGCCCCGGGCCGCGCCGCTCAGACGATCTAACCGGGGCTCCCCGGCATCCTGCGGCGCCGACGATGTCCAGGCTGCGACGGCCCGGTGCAGGGCATGGCTGAGGGGAGTCACCCACGGTGACTCCCCTTGTGCCGCAGCTGACGCCTCGGGGTGGGCGGGGCGTGAGGACAGCAAGAGCGCGGGGCCGCCGAGGCCCGCCGTACCGGCCTCTATTGCGGCTTCGGGCCCTTCATCAGCTTGCTGAGCTCTTCCAGGGAGCCTTCCTTCATGCCCCGGACGTAGTCCCAGCCGTTGTGGTCGCCGCCCTGGATCTCGTGGATCGTGACTTTGATCGGGCCCTTGCCGAACTGCTGCTGGAACTTCTCCATCCGGTCGCGGCCGCCCTCTTTGGTGCCGTACTGGAAGAAGACGTTCACCTCGGGGCCCTTGTTGCCGATCAGCTTCGGGGCGAGCTTCTCGGGGTTGTTCGCGTCCATTTCCGCCTGGTGGCCCTTCCAGAGCGGCGAGTCGGGGACGATCTCGCCGCCGTTGGCTATGACGGCCCGGAAGCGGTCCGGCTTCTGCAGGAGCTGCTTGAGGCCGACGAAGGCGCCGGAGGAGTTGCCCATGAAGGCCCAGCCGTCGCGGGACTTGTACGTACGGAAGTTGGCCCGGGCGAGGTCGGGTACGTCCTCGCCGATCCAGGTGCCCATCTTGGCCTGGCCGGGGATGTCGGAGCCGTCGTAGTAGTACTTGGCGTCCGGGTTCAGGATCGGCATGACCAGGATGAACGGGAGGCTCTTGCCGGCCGCGGCGCCCTCGGCGACGGCCTTCTGGAGGCCCAGCTGCGGCATGGTCGCCCAGTAGTTGTCGGCGTTCCCGTTGCCTCCGGGTAGCGCGATCATGACCGGGAAGGCGCTCTTCGCGTACTCCGGGCGGTCGTACTCCTTGGGCGTCCACACCCAGACGCTGCCCTCGAAGCCGGACTTGGGGCCCTTCACGCGGGCCTTGGATATCCGGGTGCCGTCGTCGAGTTTGACCGTCTGCTTGAAGTCGGTGAACGGACCGGCGGGGAGGGACGCGTCCGGGTCCGCGCTCGGCGCTGCCGCCTGTTTCCCGCCGCCGGTCTCCTTGTCCTTGCCCTTGTCCGCTCCGGTGGAGGGCTTCGCGTAGCTGACGGTCTCCCCGTTCCCGTCGAACCAGTCCGTCTTCCAGTAGATCAACCCGGCGCCGGCGCCGGCGAGCAGGGCCACGACCACCGCGGAGCCGATCCACACCTTCTTGCGGGATCGCCTGGGCTGCTGCGGCTGCGGCTGCGGGTACACGTGCACGAAGTTCGCTCCGAACGGTGCGGCTGCCCTCGGGCGGGCAGAACGGGTGGGTCCTCCTCTCTGGATGTGTTTCTCGGCCGCAAGGTTGCAAAAATATGCAACAAATGTCGTTTAGGTTTCAATTGAGTGTGCCCCCGTTGCCGCCCGCTGGGCGATCCTTGCCGACCCCGAAGGACCGCCGCCCAACTCCGCCAAGGGGCCGCCGCACGCCCTCAACCCGTCGGAGGGCGACCCGGCCCTCGTGCCGAGTCAGGCGGACCGAGTGGTTCCGGACAGGTTTTGCGCACCGTGCGTGATGTTCCGGCCGACGATCGGAGTGGCAGGAGGTGCCAGGGCCGGGTGCTGGCGAAATATGGTCCATGGGCCGCCTGGCTGGTAATCAACCCATCTGCACCGTTCAACTCCTTTTGCGGGACGTGCGGGCTGATCCCTACGCTACGGTAACTTCGCTGTCTGTAACGGGGATGTCCCATGGAGAACGCGAAGTATGAACACCAGCAACACCAGCAACACCAGCACACTGAATCGCCACAGCCGGTTAGAGGCCCTGGGGGCCCACGTACCCGAGACCGTGGTGACCACTCGCGAGCTGACCGAGGGGATATCCGCCGTCCGTGACGCGGACCTCCAGCGGATCACCGGAGTCGCCGAGCGCCGGGTGTACGACCCGGATCCGGCAGCCGCCGAGAACTCCTTCTCGATGGCCCTGTCCGCCGCGCGGGACTGCCTCGCCGCCTCCCGCTACGAGGCCGCCGACCTCGACGTCGTCATATCGGCCTCGATCACCCGGTTCACGGACGGCGGCCGCTTCACCTTCGAACCGTCCTTCGCCGCGCTGCTCGCCCGCGAGCTGGGCGCGCGACAGGCCGTCCACTTCGACGTGTCCAACGCCTGCGCCGGCATGATGACCGGCGTGTACCTGCTCGACCGCATGATCCGCTCCGGCGCGGTACGCAACGGCCTGGTCGTCAGCGGTGAGCAGGCCACCGCCGTCGCCGAGACGGCGGCCCGCGAGGTCAGCGACTCCTACGACCCGCAGTTCGCCTCGCTCTCCGTCGGCGACTCGGCGGCCGCCGTCGTCCTGGACACCGCCACCGACGAGGCCGACCGGATCCACTACGTGGAACTGATGACCTGCTCCGAGTACTCGCACCTGTGCATGGGAATGCCGAGCGACCGCAGCCAGGGCATCGCCCTCTACACGGACAACAAGAAGATGCACAACCGCGACCGGCTCAAACTGTGGCCGCGGTTCCACCGGGACCTCCTGGCCAAGCAGGGCCGGGAGTTCGCCGACGAGGCGTTCGACTACGTCATCCAGCACCAGGTCGGCACCCGCTTCATCGACTACGTGAACCAGACCGCCGAGGCGGAGTTCGAGGTCCCCATGCCCACCTCCCTCGCGGTCGTCGAGCAGTACGGCAACACCGCCACCACGTCCCACTTCCTGACGCTGCGCGAGCACCTGCGGGCCGGCACCGCCCGCCCCGGATCCCGGTTCCTCATGGTCCCCGCCGCCTCCGGCGTGGTGACCGGCGCCCTGTCGGCCACGATCACGAACATGGGGGTCTGAGCCATGGGAATGGTCATCGCCGCAGCCCACACCGCCACGCACCACGGCACCGGACCCGCCTCCGCCGTCGAACTCGCGAGCCGCGCCGCCCGCGCCTGCCTGTCGCAGGCGCAGGTCTCCCCGTCATCCGTCGGCGTCCTCATCAACGTGGGCGTCTACCGGGAGTTCAACACCTTCGAGCCGGCCCTCGCGGCCCTGGTCCAGAAGGAGGTCGGCATCAACCTGGACTACATCGCCGACCCGGCCCCCGCCGCCGGCTTCTCCTTCGACCTCATGAACGGTTCCTGCGGGGTCCTCAACGCCGTACAGCTCGCCCAGAGCCTCCTCGACACCGGCAGCGCCGAACGCGTCCTGATCACCGCTGCCGACGTGCACCCCGGCGGCGACGCCCGCCGCGACCCCGACTACCCGTACGCGGACCTGGCCGGCGCCTTCCTCCTCCAGCGCAGCGCCGACCCCGACGCCGGGTTCGGCCCCGTGTCCGTGTACGCGGGCGACGGGCCCAGCGACACCGAGGGGTACCTCGACACCGCGGCCATGGGCAGCGACGGCCGCTCCCGGATCACGGTCCGCCGTACGGAGGGGCACGGAGCGCGGCGAAGCGAACTCGCCGCTGCCTGCACCGTCGAGTACGCCCGCGAGCACGGCATCGACCTGGACCGCACCTTCGTGGTCGGCCCGAGCACAGGGGAGCCACCGAGCACCGCTGAGGCCATCGGCGCCGGAGAGCCACACACCGCGGCGCCGATCCTCGGCTACCTCCGGGCCCTGGCCGCCCCGCGCCCCGAGGACTGCGACCGGCTCCTCATGGTCGCCGCCGGCGCCGGCCCCAGCGCCGCCTGCGCCTCCTACCGGCCCGAAGGCTGGTGACGTGACGCCATGACCATGAGCACCGTTCCCCATTCCGCAACCGCCACCGGCCTGGCCGACTGCCTGGAGCGCAACGCCGCCGCCTTCCCCCACAAGCCGGCCGTCATCCACCCCGACGGCCGCGAGCCCGGCGGCGGCCCGCGCTACCGCGAAGTCACCTACGGGGAGTTGCAGGACGCGGTCGAGGAGATCGCCCACGGACTCGCCCGCGCCGGAATCACCCGCGGGACCAAGACCGTACTGATGGCACCGCCCGGCCCGGAGCTCTTCGCCCTCGCCTTCGCGCTCTTCCGGCTCGGCGCCGTCCCCGTCGTCGTCGACCCGGGCATGGGCGTGCGCCGGATGCTCCACTGCTACCGGGCCGTCGGCGCCGAGGCGTTCATCGGGCCACCGCTCGCCCACCTCGTACGGGTCCTCGGCCGGCGCACCTTCGGCCGCGTACGCATCCCCGTCACCCTCGGCCGCCACCGGCTCTGGGGCGGCCACACCCTCGCCGCCCTCCGTACCACCGGTGGACCGAGGACCCCCGCCGCCGACGTCGGCGGTGACGACCTCCTGATGATCGGGTTCACGACCGGAAGCACCGGCCCCGCCAAGGGAGTCGAGTACACGCACCGCATGGCACTCTCCATCGCCCGCCAGATCGAGACGGCCCACGGGCGCACCCGCGACGACACGTCACTGGTGACCCTGCCCTTCTACGGCATCCTCGACCTCGTCTACGGCTCCACCACCGTCCTGGCCCCCCTCGCCCCGGCCAAGGTCGCCCAGGCGGACCCCGCCCTGCTCGTGGACGCGCTGGAACGATTCGGCGCGACCACGATGTTCGCCTCGCCCGCCCTGCTGCGGAACCTCACCGACCACCTCACCGCCCTGGGTCGCCCCCTGCCCGACCTGCGCTGCATCGTCTCCGGCGGCGCGCCCGTCCCCGACTCCGTCGTCGCCGCCCTGCGCACCGTCCTCGACGAGAAGGCGTCCGTCCACGTCACGTACGGCGCCACCGAGGTCCTGCCGATCACCTCCGTCGAATCCGAGGAGATCCTCGGCGGGACATCCGCCGCCAGCGCCCGCGGAGCCGGCACCTGCATCGGCCGGCCCGTCCCCGGCACCCGCGTCCGCATCATCCCCGTCACCGACGGCCCGCGCGCCCGCCTGTACCCGGGGACCGACCTGCCCGCCGGCAGCGTCGGCGAGATACTCGTCGCGGGAGAGTCCGTCAGCCCCCGCTACCACGACGCGCCCCGCTCCGACGCCCTGCACAAGGTGCACGAGACCCGGCCCGACGGCACCGCCCTCACCTGGCACCGCACCGGCGACCTCGGCTACCTCGACGACCGCGGCCGGCTCTGGTTCTGCGGCCGCACGTCCCAACGGGTGCGCACCGCCGGCCGGGACCTCTCCACCGTGCGCTGCGAGGGCGTCTTCAACGCCCATCCACTGGTACGCCGCAGCGCCCTGGTCGGCGTCGGACCGGTCGGCGCCCAGCGCCCCGTCGTCTGCGTGGAGAGCGACGTCCCCGCCGGCAGCCCCGCCTGGCGGGACCTGGTCGCCGAACTGCGAGCCCTCGCTGCCGAACACGCCCCGACCCGAGAGCTGGAGGAGTTCCTGCACCACCCCGCCTTCCCGGTCGACGTCCGCCACAACGCCAAGATCGGCCGCGAGCAGCTGGCCCGCTGGGCCGAACGGCGCCTCGCCCCGCCCCCGCCCCCGTTCTCCCGGACCCGCGCGGCCCGCCTCGTACCGCTCGCCGGCTGGGCGTACCTCCTCGGCGGCGCGATCTGGGCGGCCGTCGCGGACGTACCCGACGTGCCCCTGCTGCGCTGGCTGTGGTGGGCCGACGCCTTCCTCAGCATCCCGGTGCACGCCGCGCAGATCCCCCTCGCCCTGCCCCGGGGCAGGGCCGCGGGCCACGGCAGCGCCGCCACCGCCGCACTGACCATGCTCTACGGCGCGACCTGGTGGCGGGACCTGTGAACATCCTGATCACCGGGGCCACCGGCTTCCTCGGCGGCCACCTCGCCGACGCCTGCCTGCGCGACGGCCACCGGGTCCGCGCCCTGGTCCGGCCGGGCAGTGACACCGCCCGCCTGAGCGCCCTCGGTCCGGGACTCGACCTCGTGCCCGGCGACCTCGCCGACACCGCCTCGCTGGCCCGCGCTGCCATCGGCTGCGACACCGTGCTGCACAGCGCCGCCCGCGTCGTCGACCACGGCAGCCGCGCCCAGTTCGAGGAGGCCAACGTCACCGGAACGCAGCGGCTGCTGACGGCCGCGCGCGCGGCGGGCGCCACCCGCTTCGTCTTCGTCAGCAGCCCGAGCGCACTGATGCACCTGCGCGAGGGCGACCGGCTCCGGATCGACGAGAGCACCCCGTACCCCACCCGCTTCTTCAACCACTACTGCGCGACGAAGGCCGCCGCCGAACAGTACGTACTGTCCGCGAACACAGCGGACTTCACCACCTGCGCGCTGCGCCCGCGCGGCATCTGGGGCCCACGCGACCACGCGGGCTTCCTGCCCCGCATGATCGCCTCGATGCGGGCGGGCCGGCTGCCCGACCTCTCCGGCGGCAAACGGGTACGGGTCTCGCTGTGCCACGTCGACAACGCCGTCGACGCCTGCCTGCGCGCCGCCGCCGTTCCCGCCGAACGCATCGGCGGGAACGCGTACTTCGTGGCCGACCGAGAGGAGACCGACCTCTGGGCCTTCCTCACCCGCGTCGGCGCCCTCCTCGGCTGCCCGCCGCCGCACCCCCGCGTCCCCGTCACGGCGACCAGGGTCCTGGCCCGGGCCGTCGAGACGGCGTGGCGCCTGCGCCCCTCGGCCGGTACGGGCCCACCGCTGAGCCGCTACATGACGGCCCTCCTCACCCGCTCCACCACGTACGACACGGGCGCGGCCCACCGCGACCTCGGCTACGACCCGCCGCGCACGCAGGAGGACGGCGTGAGCGGGCTGCTCCGCTGGATCCACGGCATCGGCGGCATCGACGCCTGGACGCGGCCAAAGTCCCCTCAGGACCGGAAGCCGCCCGCGTCCACCCGTACCGACCAAGGAGGCCTCGAGCGATGACACCCCCTCACACCACGTACCGGCGGCCGGTGTCGGCCACCGAGCACCTCTATCTCTCCGCGGGGGACGCGCGCGGCGCCATGGCCCTGCGCATCGTCGTCGAAGGGCACACGGCCCCCGAACCGGCGGCCCTCCGGGCGGCGGTCGCCCGGGCCGCCGAGACCTGCCCCGGCTCCCGCCTGGTACGGCGCGGGCCCGTCTGGACCGCCGAGGGCCCGCTGCCCACGGTCAGGTACACCGCTGCTGCCGCCGGGCGCATCGACGCGTCGGACCCGGCCACGGCGGGGCTCATCACCGGCCGCTCACGCCGGAACACCCCGCCGGGCTGCGAGGTCCTGGTCATCCCCGGCACCTCCGCGGACACGGACACGGACACCGCCACGGCCACGCTCGTGTTCAGCACTTCGCACGCCCTGATGGACGGTCACGGCGCCCTGACCTGGGTACGGGAGGTCTTCCGCGCCCTGCGCGGGGAGCCCGGCCGCCCCGCCCTCGCCCCCGACACCGACCGCGGCCTGCTGCGCCGGCTCGGCGCCTCCGTCCGGCGCCCCGCGCTCGTCCCCGACCGCCCGTCGCCCCTGGGCCGCCCGGCCCCGGGCCCCGAGCAGACCCTGTGGCTCCGCCGAACCCTCCCGGGCCACCACCCGGCCCTCACGGCCAGACTGGCCCAGGCCCTGACGGACAGCGCGGCGAAGGTCGGCTCCCCCTCCGGTGGCGCCCGCTCCGACAGCGCCGGCCGCAGCGGCACCCGGGTCATGATCCCGGTCGACCTGCGGCGCCATCGCCCCGGCATCGCCTCGACCGGCAACCTCACCCTGCCGCTGTTCCTGGACCTGAGCCCCGGAAAGGCGTGGCCGAGGGCACAGAGCACCCTGCTCCGGGCGCTCGCCGAGAACCAGGAGCTGGCCGAGGGCTTCGAGTCGGCCCTCCTTCCGCTGCCGCCGGCGGCCGGTCGCCTCCTGCTACGGGCCGCCCAGGCCGGCGCCGTACGGGCCGACCGCCACCTCGCCTCGGCCGTCGTCTCCCACCTGGGGCGCCTGGACCCGGCCGAGTTCTCCGGCGGGGGCTTCACCGCGACGACCCTGTACGCACTGCCCGTCCACGCCCCCCTGGTCCCCGTCTCGATGGCCGCCACCGAGACGGACACCGCCACGGAGCTCACGATGGGCGTCCGCGGCGGCCCCGGTCTGGCCGAACGCGCCACCCGCCTCCTGGACGAGGTCCTGACCCGCCTGCCGACCTCCGCCGCACCGGCACCACCGGCGGCGCCCGCCTCCGCTCCGGTGCCCGACCCCGTACCGGGGCCCCGGCCCCAGCCTGCGGTGTCGGCCGGGTGCGCGGCGGTGCCCGTGCCTCCGCCGTTTTCCGCACCTGCGGCGCTGCCCGCGACCGGGCCCTTACCGCACCCCGCCGCGGAACCGGAAGCCGCGCCTCCCGCCACCGTCGTGGAACTGTTCCGGATGCAGGCCGCCCGTACGCCCGGAGCGCCCGCGCTCGACGGGCCCGGCGGGGTGGTCACGTACGCCGAACTGGACCGCCGTTCCGACGCCGTGGCCGCCGGGCTGCTGCACCGGGGGATCGGTCGCGAAGACCTCGTCGGTCTGGTCGTCGACCGCACCCCGACCGGGGTCTGCGCCCTGTGGGGGATCCTCAAGGCGGGTGCCGCCTACGTGCCGCTGGACCCCGCCCACCCCGCCGCGCGGACCGCGGAGATCCTCCGCGCCTGCGGCGCCCGGCTCTGCCTGACCCAGCGTCACCTCGCCGAACTCCTCGGCGCGCTCGCGCCCTGCCCCCTGCTCGCGGCCGAGGACCTCGTCACCGGCCCGCCGCCCCGGCCGGTCCCCCCGGCCCCCGCGCTCGAGGACCTCGCGTACGTCATCCACACCTCCGGCTCCACCGGCCGCCCCAAGGGCGTGCAGATCGAACACCGTTCCCTCGCGGGCTTCGTCCGCTGGATGACGCAGGTCTGCGCCGTGGACGCCCGGACCCGCTTCGGCTTCGCGTCCTCCTACGGCTTCGACATCTCCTGCTTCCCCCTCTTCCTGCCCCTCCTGGCCGGCGGCACGGTGGTCCTCGCGCCCGACGCGCCCTCGCCCGCCACCCTGCGCCGGCTCGTCGCCGACCATCGGGCCGACACCCTCGCCCTCACCCCTTCCCATCTGCCCCTGCTGGCCGACACCGGTGCAGCCGCGGGCGACGTACGCACCCTGCTGCTCGGCGGCGAACCGCTGACCCCGGCCGCCGTACGCACCGCCCGTAGCGCCTTCGGTCCGGACTGCCTCGTCATCAACGGCTACGGCCCCACCGAGGCGACCGTCGTCTGTCTCGCCCACGTCGTGGACGACGCGCGGCCGACGACCGCCGCCACCCTCCCCATCGGCACCCCAGGTCCCTACGCCCGGGTCGACCTCGTCACCGAGGACGGCGAGCGCATCGGCACCGGGGCCGAGGACACCGGCCGCACGGGGGAGATCGTCGTCAGTGGCGCCCAGGTGGCCCGCGGCTACCTCGGGCCGCCGGACGGCCGCCCCTCCCCGTTCACCGAGCACGACGACGGCACCCGCACCTACCGCACGGGCGACCTCGGCCGGCGACTGCCCGGCGGGGCGGTCGAGTTCGCCGGGCGCATCGACGGCCAGCTCAAGATCGCCGGGCACCGCATCGAGCCCGCGGAGATCGTCGCCGCGCTCGAAGCCCGGCCCGAGGTGAGCCGCGCCGTCGTGGCCGTCCGCCGCCGCCCGCACACCACCACGCCGGTCCTGTGCGCGTACGTCGTCCCGAGTGCCGCCGGCTCGTACGGCCCGGGCCCGAACGGTACGGGCGACCGAGGCGCTCCGCACGGCGCTCCCGACCTCCCCGCCGCCCTGCGCTCCGCGCTCACCGCTCAGCTGCCCGCCGCGATGGTCCCGGCCCACGTCATCACCGTGGACGCCATTCCCCGCACGATCGGAGGCAAGGCCGACCTGGACGCCCTGCCCGACCCCTTCGCCGCCCCCAGCCGCTCAGCCGCCGCCGCCGAGACGGCGGAGCCCGCCACCCTGCACACCCGGGTGGCCGCCCACTGGGCCGCGATCCTGGCCGTGGACGCCGCCCGGCTGTCCGCGGAATCCGACTTCCAGACCCTGGGCGGAGACTCCCTCGCCCTGGTGGAAATGCTCACCTCCGTCTCCGACGACCTGCTGGAACCTGCCCAGGCCCGCCGTTTCATGGCCGGTCTCGACTGCCTGGTAGGGAACCTGACGCTCGCGCAGGTCTGCGCCCACCTCTCCGCCGCCCGAGAGGAGCTCCCCGCATGATCTTCGTCGGGGACGGCGCGCTGCTGCGCCGAGCCGTTGCACACGCCGCCGCACTGGGCCACCCCGTGGACCTCGTCTGCTGCGAGGATCCGCAGGACGCGGCAGGCGCCCGGCACCTGCCCGTGCTCACCTCGGACGACATCAACGTCCACGCCGACACCCTCGTGCAGGCCTGCACCGACGGCGTCGCCTGGTCCCTCAACAACTGCCGGATCTTCGGCGCACCACTCCTCTCCCGGGGTCTGCGCATCCTCAACATCCACAACGGCCTGCTGCCGCGCCACCGCGGACTGCCCTCCGTGGCCGTCCTCTTCGCCCTGCTGAACGGCGAGCACGAGTACGGAGCCACCCTCCACGAGGTCGACGCGGGCATCGACACCGGCCGCGTCCTGGCCGAGCACCGCTTCCCGATCGCCCCCGACGCCCGCCACTTCCAAGTCATGCTCCGCGGCGTGCGCGCCTGCCAGGCCCTGTTCGAGGAAACCCTGCCGGCGGTCGTCGCGGGCGCGGCCCTCCCACCCCCTCCCGCCCCCGCGGGGCCGTCGGCGTACTACGGCACGCGCAGCCTGGCCCGGCTGGCGGACCACCGCGACCACCCGGCCTACGCCGCCGCCACGGACCTCGGCCCCTTCGCCGCGCACGCCCCCGAACTGGCCGCGGCGATCGGGGCGGCGGCTCCCTTCACATGAGATGACTTTGCGGACCGCGTCACCCGGAATGGCCACGCACCCGCTCTTTCCGTGCGTATGGGGCGTGACCTGTGGTTTCCTGGGCCCGCCTCGCGTGTAGCGAGTCGATTACGTGGAGTGAAGGAGATGTTGTCGTGAGCGTTCTGGACATCAAGCTGGACCGGTCGTTCGATGTCTTCGACTCGGACCGCGACGGACGGCTCGAGAAGTCGGACGTCATCGGCCTCTCGGACAGGCTCGCCGAGTCGCTCGGTGTCGCTCCGGCGGTCGTGGCCGGACTTCGGGACTCGTTGGAGGACCTCTGGGACGCCGTCTTCCAGAAGATGGACAAGAACGACGACGGAGCGGTCGACCGGCACGAGTTCCGGGCGGCGTTCCGGGCGCGGATCGTCACGGATCAGAACAGGATCTGGGAACGGATCCGGAACATGAGCAACGCGTGGACGGAGCTCGGTGACCGCGACGGTGACGGCATGCTGAGCCGGGAGGAGTACACCTCGCTGCTCCACGGCATGTTCCGCTTGCCCCGCGAGACCTTCGACGAAGCGTTCAATCAGCTGGACCTCGACGGCGACGGGCAGTTGAGCCGTGACGAGATCAGCTCCGCGATGAAGGAGTACTACACGAGCGACAACCACTCGGCCCGCGGGAACCAGTTCTTCGGGCGCCTCTGAGGGCTGTCCGAGGCGGGTCCGGAAGGCAGGGGAGGGGGCGCGGTCTCCGCCCCCTGCTGACCGCCCTCGTGTAGCGGCTGCTCCAGACCGGTTCGTACGGCGTCCCCGCTCGTTGACCGGGGGAGGAAGCCGATCATTCACGACCTGCTGGAGGACCTCTGATGGCCGATGCCGCACTGCCGGTGATTGTTCTCTCCGACTCCGACCCGCTCCGCCGGCATGAAACCGCCGAGCTGGTGCAAAGCTGGTACCGGACGTCCTTCCGCGTGCTGCAGGTCGGAGGGCAGGCGGAAGTGGTCCGCGCGTTGCGCGCGCTGGCCGACCGGAAGGTACCGGTGGCAGCCGTGCTCGCCGACGAAGCACCGGACCCGGGTGCCGCGCAGCACCCGGGTGTGCGCTGGCTGTCGCTGGCCGAGCGCGGCAATGCGGAGTCCAACACCCCCGTCGGAGCGGTTCGGGACGATGGCGACCCGGCCGAGCACCTTCGCGGCGCGCTCGACGATTCCCTGTGCACGTGGAACGCCGACTGCGACGGTGGTGTGCCGACCGCCGAGGTGCGCGGGAGCCGCTTCTCGCCCGCCGCCTATGCGGTGCGCGACTTCCTCGGCCGCAGCGGCGTGATCTTCCGCTGGCTCCCGGAGGAGGACGTACGGGACGCCCCGGTGACCGTCCGCCTCGGGGACGGCACCGAGATCGTGGATCCTTCGCTCAGTGACCTGGCCGAGCGGCTCGGTCTCATCCGGCCGGCCGAACAGGACCACTACGACGTCGCGGTGATCGGCGGTGGCCCCGGAGGTCTGTCCGCGGCCGTGTACGCGGCTGCCGAGGGGATGAGCGTGGTCGTGATCGAGGACGACGCGCCCGGCGGGCAGGCGGGATCGACCTCGCGGATCGAGAACTACCTCGGTTTCCCCGTAGGTCTCACGGGTGGCGATCTCGCCCAGCGCGCCTTGCAACAGGCCCGTCGCGCCCGCGTCGAGTGGCAGCCCACCCGGGTGGCCAGTCGGGTGACCTCGACGGACACCGGTGACCACACCGTCGAGTTCGTCAAGGCGGGTACCGATGAGACCGCCTCGGTGACGGCGGCTGCGGTGGTGGTCGCCACGGGCGTGGACTGGCGCCGTCTGACGGCTCCCGGCGTCGACCGCCTGCTCAACTCCGGTGTGTACTACGGCGCATGCCTGTCCGATGCCCCCTCGGCTGCGGGGGAGGACGTGTACATGGTGGGCGCGGGCAACTCCGCCGGACAGGCCGCCCTCTACTTCGCGCGCTACGCCCGCACCGTCACCTTGCTGGTGCGCGGCGCCGACCTCGGCGCTTCCATGTCGAGCTACCTGGTGCAGCGCATCGACCGGACGCCGGGCCTGCAGGTCCTCCTGGGGACCGAGGTGGCCGAGTGCCACGGCGGGACGACCCTCACCGGTCTCACTCTGCGCGACCGCGACGGCGGCGAGCGCACGGTCCCCGCGCACTGCCTCTACGTGCTGATCGGCGGCCACCCGTCGACCGACTGGCTCGGCGGCAAGCTGGAGCTCGACGGCCGCGGGTACGTCCTGACCGGAAGCGGCGGAGCCGCCCCGGACGCGCTGCCGATGGAGACCAGCGTGCCCGGGGTGTTCGCCGTGGGCGACGTGCGCTCCGGATCCGTCAAGCGGGTCGGGGCCGCCGTGGGTGAAGGAGCCGCAGTCGCCCAGTCCCTGGTCGAGTACCGACGGCGGCATCCCGAGCGCTTCCGGGGTGCGGGTGCGGCCTGCGGCTTCTGAGGGACGCGCCCGCCGCCCTGGGGAGGAATCAGCCGCCGCCTCTGTGGAGGAAGAGGAGGAGGCTGCTCGCTTGGGCGGGGGTCAGGTCCACCGGAACGTCCCGGGGAGCCGGCCTCCCCTCGGCAATGGCGAGGAGGTGGGCCTCGGCTTGTTCGGGTGGGACGCTGTCGAGGATTTCGTTGATCAGTTTCATCATCTCTTCGTCCGAGAGCGCTTCCGGATCGCTGAAGACCTTCGGCTTGTTCTTGTCCATTTCCGGCCTCACCGCGTAGTCATGTGATCGAACGAACCGGACACCGAACGAAGGAGCCGGGACCACCACCGTCCCGGCTCCGTCACTTCATCCGGAGGAGGCCCGCCCGATGCCGCTCCGTCGGCGTGCCGAGAGCGAGGGCGGGATGACGTCACGTTCAGGCCGTACGTCGCGTCAAGTGATCTGCTGGACGGTGCCGTCAGGCAGCGTGCACCTTTCGCCCCCGTAGGGGACCGAGGTGATCTGCCCGCCCGCGGTGGTGCACTCGTCTCTGGTGATGGTCGGAGACGCCGCGGCCTGAGCACTGACAGCGCCGATGGCGCTCGTGCCGGCAAGGGTTGCTGCGGCCAGCGCCAGGCCAAGGATTCTTCGCATGCGCATGACATTCTCCTCTCAGGCGCCGACTTCGGCCCCGCGAAAGGAACAAGTCCAGGGCCGACGGCGCCCTCCTCCTCAGCATGGGCGATGCGCTGAAGGCCCGCGAGGCGAGCCGGGCACCGTACCCGGCCCGGCAGCCGCCCGGCACGTCATCCGTCCGCGGCGTCCTCGGCCTCCCAGCGCAGCAGGTCGCCGGGCTGGCAACTGAGTACTTCGCACAGCGCGGCGAGCGTCGCGAAGCGCACCGCCTTGGCCCGGCCGTTCTTGAGTACCGCCAGGTTGGCGGGCGTGATCCCCACGCGGTCCGCGAGTTCGCCCACGGACATCTTCCGCCTGGCCAGCATCACGTCGATGTCGACGGTGATCGGCATCAGATCACCTCGTCCAGCTCGGCCTGCATCTGCGCGGCTTCGACGTCGCGCGCTACGGCCTGGGCGAGCAGCATCCGCAGCACGAGCACGATGAGCGCGACCCCCAGGATGGCCAGGCCGACCCCGCCCATGATGACGGTGACGCCCGGGTCCTCCCGCTGGCCGGGCGCATTGATTGCGGTGACCGCGAACCACAGGAGGGCAGCCGCCACGATCGCGCCGATCACGGCGTCCACGTACCGGAAGGCGGCGTGGGAGAACACGGTTCCGCGCCGCACCATCGTCACCAGCCGCCAGACGCAGACCAGGGCGACCTGGGCCGACAGCATGCCCAGGACCGTGATCACGCGCAGCGGTGTCAGCGGCATCGACCCGTCCTCCGGGTCGTTCCCGCTGATCAGCGTCCACACCATCAATACCTGTACCAGCACGGTGCCGGTGAGCACCACCGCGAGCACGGCGCGCAGCGCATGCACGGTCAGTCTTCCCATGATCCATCCCTCCATCGAGTTGCGATGGAAATCTATCGAAATTCGATAGGCGAGACAAGGGCTGGACCACTTCGGTGGCTGTTTCGGTGGGGGAGGTCGCTGTCTCGAGGCGAGAGCACGGGGCGCTGCCGGTGAGCTCCGCCGCACCTTTCGATGACACCGGGGAGGACTCAGCCGTCCGGCCCATCAAGGGCACCGGCCACGACGCCGAAAAGGATCAAGCGGAGTCGTCCCACCCCTCGCCTTCCGGTACGCCTCCGCGCCCCACGCCGCTCTGATGGCGGCGGTCCCGCACCCCGGCCGCCGAGGCCCGGAGGAGATCCCGCATGCGCGTTCCCCTGCCCTTGGCCGCTGTCGCCACCGCCGCGCTCCTGCTCACCACGGTCACCGTCGCGACTCCCGCCGCGGCAGACCAGGGCCCCGACGGCGCACCGCTGATCAAGGTGTCCCACGGCGACCCGTACGCGGACTGCACCATCGGCGCGAGCTCTCCCGACAGCGTCGTCTATCCGGGCACCGAGGTCGAGCCGTACCTGTCCGTCGACCCGCGCGACTCGAAGCGCGTGGTCACCGTGTTCCAGCAGGACCGCTGGAACGACGGCGGTGCCCGCGGACTGGTGGCCGGCTGGACCACGGACGGCCGCACCTTCCACCGGAGCACGCTGCCGTTCAGCCTGTGCGCCCCGGGCGGCGCGGACTTCGAACGGGCCACCGACCCCTGGGTGAGCACCGGACCGGACGGCACCGTCTACGCCGGCGGGGAGGGCGTCGACTTCACGAAGAGCACGCGCACCGGCCTCCTGGCCGCCACGTCCCGCGACGGCGGCCGCACCTGGCGGAACCTCACCACCACGCACGTCGACGAGCAGCCGTTCTTCAACGACAAGCCCTCACTCACCGCCGACCCGATCCGCAAGGGCACCGCCTACCAGGTCTGGAACCGTCTCGACAACGACCCGCCCGGCCCCAGCTCCCTCGACGGTCCGGGATACATCTCCCTCACCCGCGACGGCGGCCGCACCTGGAGCCAGGCGCGTTCGTTCGTCGACACCAGCGCCGTGCCCAACACGCAGACCATCGGCCACCAGATCGTCGTCGACCGGCGCACCGGCACCCTGTACGACTTCTTCGACCAGTTCACCTTCGCCGAGGACCTGAGCACCGTCACCGAAGCCCACTACGCGGTGGTCACCTCGACCGACGCCGGAGAGACCTGGAGCGCCCCGGTCACCGTGGCCAAGGACACCTCCGTCCCGGAGGTCGACCCGAACGACCCCACCAAGCTGTTGCGCGCCGGGTCCACGCTGCCCAGCCCGGCCGTCGACCCGAAGACGGGCACGCTGTACATGGCCTACGAGGGCGCGGACTTCTCCGGCGGCCGGTTCGACTCCGTCCAGCTGGTGCGCTCCACCGACGGCGGACGCACCTGGGGGGCTCCGGAGCTGATCAGCCCGCAGGGCGTGCCGGCCTTCTCCCCGTCGGTGGCGGTCGACGAGCGGGGCACGCTCGCGCTCACCTACTACGACCTGCGCTTCCTCAAGCCGGGCAACACCACCACCCTGCCCACCGCCTACCAGCTGGCCACGCTGCCGCACGGAGACCCGAAGCTCCGGTCCGAACGACGGATCTCGCGGATCTTCGACTGGCTGCAGGCGCCGTTCGCCGGGGGCTACTTCCTCGGCGACTACCAAGGCCTGGTGGCGGACGGCAAGGGAGTGCGGGCGGTGCTGACCGAGACGCACTCCGGCGCACCGCAGAACCGTACGGACGTGTACAGCGGCACCTTCCGCACCCGGTGACCGACCCTGGTCTACCGGGGTTCGTAGGCGGCCGCCCGGCATGCGCCGTTCGCTGCGCCGCCCGGCACTCCGGCCGCGGTCAGTCCGGTCACACAGCCCTGGAGGTCGCTGCTCACGCCACGGCGGCAGGCTGCTGCGATGGCGTCGGTATCGCTTCCGCCCGCCTGGGTGGCCATCTGTGTGCAGGCCGGGATGTCCGCCTGGGCGGCGGGGGCGGCAAGTGCGCCGCCGAGCGTGAGGGTCAAGCCGGTGAGGACACCGGCGATGCGGGTCGACGTGCGCATGGGACGCACCTGCTTTCCGGGAGGGTTGCGCTGCCAAGCACCGACGGTGCCCGAGCGGCTTCCGCTGTGGCAGTCGGGGAGCCGCCCACGGCACTCGGCCCCGGGGCCGGCCGCAGGGGAACGGCCGCAGGGTGGTGCGCGGCCTGTGGCGGGACGGACACCGCCGCCGGGTGCTGCGGAGGCGCGCATCCTGCTGCTTCCACCGTATGACCGGCGGCGCCTCGTCACGAGCGGGCGGGGCCCTACGATGACGCGGACCCTGCCCTTGAGGGTGTGGCAGGCGCCGCTCAGCTTCACATCCTGGCCGATGCCATGGCCGCTCTGCCGGCCGATGCGGAATCACCCCGCCCTCCTACAACACCACGATCCCCAGGGGCCGTTCGCCCGCCGCGAGCCGGCGTGTCGTACCGCTCGGCAGGTGCACGACGGTGATTCCGTCCCAGTAGCCGTCCCGGGTGAAGCCGCCCGTGACGTATGCGGTGCGGCCGTCCGCAGTGACCGCGACGGCCTCGTGCGGCCCTCTCAGCGGGACCTTGCGCTCCGTCCCGTCGGGGGACCGGACCGTCAGCGAGGCCGCCTCTTCGTCCTCCGCCGCGCCGACCACCAGCAGCGTGCCGTCGGGGGCGAGGGCGGCCCCGTGCTGGTGGACGTCCGCGGTCATCGGCTCGACGGTGACCCGGCCCGTACGGGGGTCGAGCACCGCCAGCTTCTCGCCCTCGAACGGCAGCAACAGCCGCCCGTCGGAGGGCCGCACCACCGCGTAGTGCGGTTTCAGCCAGGAGCCGAGGCCCTGTTCCCCGTAAGGAGCGACCACCAGCCGCCGCCCCGCGAGGGTGTCGGCGCGCACCGCCGTCACGTCGTAGGAGTCGTGCCCGGTCGCGTACACCTCGCTGCCGTCCGCCGCGACGTCCACGTCGAAGGGGCGGCGGCCGACGGGCACGGTGGCGGTCACCGTACGGGTAGCCGTGTCGATGACCTCCAGCACCCCCGGGCCGCCGGGCACGTTGACCCCCGCGTACAGTCGCCGCCCGTCGGGCGCGAGCGCGATGCCCATCCCGCCGCCCCGGTACTCGCCGGTGGTCACGGGCCCGCTGCGGGTGCGGTACGGGATGCGGCCCAGGCCGGTGCGGGTGGCGGTGTCCACCACCGCGACCCCCTCCGCCGTCGCGACCCAGGCCCGCCCGTCCGCGCCGAGCGCCAGCCCGTACGGCGCGGTCCCCACCTCCACCGTGCCGACCGGGCCGCGTGCGGGATCCACGAAGGTCACGGTCGAACCGCCGAAGTCGGCGACCAGGAGTGTGCCGTGCGCCGTGGGCACGGCCGCGTCGGCTGCGGACGGCTCGATTCGTGGTGCCGCCGCGGCCCCGACCCCCTCCGGGCCGCTCGTACGATCGCCGCCGCCGCTGCCATCGCCATCGCCACCGCCCGCCGCGCACCCGGCGAGCACGGCAACCCCGGCCAGGACCACCGCCAGCCGATGCCTTCCGGCCCGGGGTGCGCGCGGCGCCCTCACCGCAGCAACTCCGCGATCTCGGCGTACCCGCGCCGCTCCGCGTGCGCGAGCGCCGTCACCCCGTCGCCGTCCGCCAGTTCCCGGTCCGCCCCGGCCGCGAGGAGCAGCCGTACGATCTCCTGGTGGGCCGGGCCCCCGTCGCCGAGGATCACGGCCTCCAGCAGGGCGGTCCAGCCGAGCCGGTTGACGTGATCGACGTCGATGTCCGTGACCGCCAGTACCTCCCGTACGTACGCGACGTGCCCGCGCTCGCTCGCCGGGATGTGCGACACGCCGCCGAAGCGGTTGGTGAGCCGCAGGTCCGGCCCGGCCGGCAGCAGCACGCGCAGCATCGCCACGCTGCCGGTCACCCCGGTGACCAGCCAGGCGCTGTCCTGGCGGGCATCCTGGGCGTCGACGTCGGCGCCCGCCGCGACGAGCACCCCGGCCACCTCCACGTGGTTCCCGAGGGAGGCGAGGAGCAGCGGCGTGCGCAGCTCCTCGTCGCGCACCTCGACGTCAGCGCCCCCTTCGACCGCCACCCGTACGGCAACGGCGTCCCCGGCCCGCGCGGCGTCCAGCAGCCGGCGATCGAAGTCCTTCATCCCGTACCCCTCATCCGTTCCACGGCCTCGCGGCCACCTGCCTGACCTCGATCCTCTCCCCGCGCTCGAGACCGCCCGGCCCCCGGACCGGCTCCCGCTTGTCATCCGATCGGCTGATGCGCAGCGGAGCGCCGTCCGCTTCCCTCCGCGACCGGTGCCGTCAGGCGCCCTCCGGCCCCGCGAAGCGCAGGCACGAGCCGACGTCGCGGCGGAGCGAGCGGACCGCGGGCGGGGGAGCGTACGACAGCCGTACGAGCATCAGCTCGGCGTAGTCGGGGCGCTGCGGCAGGACCTTGGCCAGCCGGGTGCGCAGGGCCCGCAGCGTCGCGATCTCCTCGGGGTCGAGCCCGGCTCCGCGGCCCCGTTCGACGCGCGCGAGGAGGTAGGGCAGCGCGGTGAGCGGCTGCACCGCCAGCCCGCGGGAGGTGGCGGTCAGCCACAGCCGCTGGAGCGCCCGGCCCCCGCGCGCGTAGGCGTCGGGCGACGTGCCGGAAATGCTCAGGACGCCGATCGCCGAGGACGCGGCGACGAGTTTGCGGGCGCCCTCCTCGAACGAGGCGCCGCCTCCGATCCGCCGGATGAACGCGAGGTTCGGCCAGTGCCGGGCGATGGAGATGCCGGCCAGGTCCGTCCGGTCGAGCTGGAGCGTGGCGACGTCGACACCGCGTCAGCGCCGCGGCGTCCGGTCCCGCGAGCGCAGCGTCCGTGCCCGGGGCACGATTGGTCGTACGGTGCCCGATCCACTCGGCGAGCGGCACCCGTGGCCCGTCCGCCGCGCCTGACCTTTCGAGACTGAAGGAGAGTTCGCAGACCAGGCCGGGATCGGCCGGATCCGGGAAGATGCGGGCCCGGCAGGCCCAACCGGCGGCGCGGGCGGCCAAGTCGATGTTCTCCACCGCCGCACCGATCGCCAGATGACTGGCCGACCGCTCGAAGTCGAGCAGCGTCGGCGCCAGGTCGTCGTCGATCCGGCACTCCAGCACCCGTCCCCGCGAGACGAACCGCCACGGCTGGACGTTGCCACCGGACGGGGCCTGTATCCCGTACGAGACCAGACGGCGCACCGCCTCCTCGTCCAGAGGACGTCCGGCCTCGGGGAGGCGGAGGGGCGCGGTGACCTCCCGCGCGACGACCTCGCCCGCGGCCCCGGCCGGGGGAGGCCCCCCGGACTGCAGAACCGTTTCCGTGCCGTCGCGGACCAGTTCCCCGGGATCGACGAACCAGCGCCCCGACGCCGTGAACGTCCCCAGGAGCAGACGACGTGCCGTGTCGGTGACCAGCGCGGCGCCGAGCGCCACCCCCGAGGCGAGCTGCGGCCAGGAGGAGATGGTCCGCCCGATCTCGACCAGCGACGGTACGAAGCGCTCCGACGGCCGTTCCTGGTCGAGGATCCGCAGGACGTACGGCACCTTCTCGCGCGTGGACAGCGTCTTGAGGTCGGCGGCCGCCACGCCGCTCAGCAGCCCGTGCAGCAGCGGGCGGTGCGGTTCGCGGTCGAACCGTTCGACGTCCAGCATGCCGCGCTCGTTGGTCTCCATCAGCACGGGGATGCGGTGCGCGCGGGCCCGCTCGCGGGCGTACACCTTGATGTACAGGTCGTCGCACTCCTCCACCAGGAGATCGGCGCGCCCGCCGCCGGTCAGGAACGCGTCGACGTTCTCCTCGGTGAGCCCCTGCGGCCAGACCTCGATGTCGAGATGGGGGTCGATCTCGTACATCTGGCGTGCGGCGATCACCACCTTGGGCAGGCCGACATCGGCGACCGAGGCCCGCAGGCGGTTGAGGTTCGACAGCGACAGCCGGTCGAAGTCGGCGAGCCGGAACCGGCTGCCCACACCCTCCTGGGCCAGCGTGACCGCGCTCGCCGCCCCGACCGAGAGGCCGATCACGGCGATCGTGCGGCCCGTCAGGAGCTCCTGCTCCTCCGCGGTGATCTTGTACCGGTTGCGTGACTGCCGCAGCTCGCGGTATTCGTCCCGGGGGAGTACGTGGACGAGTTGCCGCGACCACGGGTACCAGGCCCAGGACCCGTACGCACTCGCCGGCCGCCCGCCCAGGTGCGCCTCCACGGCGGAGGCGAGCTCATCCGCGTCGGGGGACCAGTCCGGCCGGCGTGCGGTCAGCAACTCCGCCACCTGTTCGGCCAGCGCGTCCCGGACGGCGGCCACATCACCGCGCTCCAGGAGCGCACCGAGGGCCGTACGCTGCGCGGGGTCGTCGAGCGAGTACAGCGTGGGCCGCAGCGGAACGTCTTCGCCGGCGGTGGCCGCGGCGAGGGAACTGATCAGTGTTTCCAGGCTCATGGGGCACTTTCGTGAAGTCCCGTGCGGACACGGGCGACGGGCGCCCGCCGTCGGCTGCCGTCAGGCGGACGGGTACGAGCCGGAGCCTACGATCCGGCCGTCCCGCACCGCGGTGGTTTCGTCGGTGTGTGCGGCCTCGCGCGGCGGCTGGGCGGCGGTGAGCACCGGCAAAGCCGGCGACAGGGTGTGCGCCCAGGCGTGTGGGCGCCTCCGTGCGCCCGGGCGCACACCACTGTCCGGCCGCCGACACCGCTCGTCTCCCCGCCGTCACCGGCCGGAAACGTCAAGGGTGATTGTCACTCTATTCCTGCCTATGGATGGCTTGCGTAGGTTCATGGATCTTCGCGTGCTTATGCTTCACGCGCTATGACGGAAAGTCACAACTCCCGCGCTTTACGGGAATCAGCCGACGTGATCGTCCTCGGTGCCGGTCCGGCCGGGCTCGTTCTCGGAATCCTGCTGCACGCAGCAGGGATCGACTGCGTCCTCCTCGAACGCGCCTCCCGCATCCATGTCCAGACCCGGGCCCGCGCCGGGTTCCTCGCACCGAACACCGGGCGGATCCTGGAGAGCCACGGCCTCGCCGACGGACTGCACCGGCGCGGCCGCCGCCACGGCACGTGCGAGTTCCGCACCGAAGACGGCCGGTTCCGGCTCGACTACGGCGCCCTCGGCCAGGGCGGGCAGCATCACGTCTACCCGCAGCAGAACTTGGTCACGGACCTCCTGACGCACTACCTCGACCGCGGCGGACGCGTCCGCTTCCAGACGGAGGCGCTCGCCGTGCGCGACGCCGACGGCAACCGGCCGTACGTCACGACGCGCGAACCGGACGGCCGGCCCACCCGCTGGACCGCCCGTTACGTCGCCGGCTGCGACGGTCGGCACGGGGCGGCCCGCCGCTCCCTGCCGCCGGGCGCCGTCCGTCACCACCACGACCACGGCGTGACCTGGCTCGGCCTGCTCGCCGAGGCCCCACCGAGCCTCGACGCCGTGGGTTACGCCCTCCACGACCGGGGCTTCGCCGGGCACATGGCCCGTACCGCGGACGTCACCCGCTACTACCTCCAGTGGCAGCGCGGCACCCCGGCCGACGCCTGGCCCGAGCAGCGGATCTGGGACGAGCTGGACGTACGGATGCGCGCCGCGGACCACGGCCCGCTGCACCGGGGCACGCTCCTGGAACGCGGCATCTTCGACCTGACCTGCGACGTGATCGAACCGCTGCGCCACGGCTCGCTCTTCCTGGCGGGCGATGCGGCGAGCCTGCTCGCCCCGGCCGCCGCGAAGGGCGCCAACCTCGCGGTCCTGGAGGCCGAGATCCTGGCAGGAGCCCTCACCGACGCCCTCACCGGGGGCGACACCGCGGGCCTCGACGGCTACTCGGACCAGTGCCTGGCGCACATCTGGCGAGCCCAGGAGTTCACCGGGTGGATGACCCGGCTGCTGCACACGGCACCCGACGGGAACCAGGACGCCGGATCGTTCTTCCACGCCGCCCTGCGGCGCTCCCGGCTCGCTTCGCTGCGTACCTCGCGCATCCACCAGGAGTGGTTCGCCGAGAACTACGTCGGCGTGTGACGGCTGCTGCACCCCGGCCCGCCCGCACCGCTCACCCGGCCCCGCGCCCTCCGCCGTCCCTCGCCTTCACCCGGCTCCGCCCTGCTTCGCCATGCCCTGCTCCGCCCCGTAACGGCCCGAGGAACCCCCACGATGACGACGACGCTCCCCGACGAAACGATGCTCCTGGACGACACGGCCCGCCTGCGCGCGGCAGCCGAGTTCGTCCGCGAGTACGACAGCGCCGCCCTGCTGCCCCTCCTGCTGCCCGGGCTCGGCGGACCGGACCTGCAGGCACTCGCCGGGCACTGCCGGTTCGCCCACGCAGGGCTGCTGCTCTTCCCGCCGGACGCGGACAGCCTGCGGACCCAGCTCGCCGACTGCGGGCTCGCCGCAGACACCCCCTCCCACCCCAGCGTGGTGGTCCGGGAACGCCTCGCCCGGCGCCACCGGCGCGATCCGGCCGAGCTCGACGTACGTATCCTGCGCCCACAGGTGCACGGCATCGCCGGGGAGCGCCGCGCGGTCGAGGTGTTCGCCCTGACCGTGCCCCCGCACTCCGGCCTGGAGCGGATCGCCGCCTACGAACGCACCCGACGGCACGAGGCACACCTCGCCTTCGAAATCGAGCACTCGGATCCGCTGGCGCTGCGCGGCCTGTGCGCGATCCTCGTCCGCCACGGCGCGCGCCCCGACGGCGGCGGCTACAACCCGCACGAGGACGGCACGGTCCTGTACTTC
Source organism: Streptomyces sp. NPDC031132 (assembly GCF_055570595.1). NCBI lineage: Bacteria > Bacillati > Actinomycetota > Actinomycetes > Kitasatosporales > Streptomycetaceae > Streptomyces > Streptomyces sp. NPDC031132. The sequence continues at coordinate 192,555 of NZ_JBVIGX010000014.1, read as the reverse complement.
ACCACCCCCGCGGATCCGATCTGCGGCTACCGGCGGCTGGAACTCTACGCACACGGCGACCACCGCGCCGCCCTCGCCGCCCACCTGGACTCCGAGGAGCACCACCACCCCCACCGCACCGCAGGACGACCCGCCGAAACGCTCCTCCGCCTCCTCACCGGCGCGTGGACCACACAGGCCTTCGCCGCCTTCGCCCGGCTGTCCCTGCCCGATGCCATGGACACCCGCACCGCGCACCGCACCGAGGACCTCGCCCGGCTGACCGGAACCCACCCCCGGAGCCTCGCCACGCTCCTGCGCTACCTCGCCATGCTCGGCGCCGTCACCCAGGACGCGGACCAGGAACAGGACGGATTCCGCCTGACCGAACTCGGCGCCCTGCTGCGCGCGGACGCGCCCGGGTCGATGCGACCGCTGGCCCTGATGTACGGCGGTCCGTTCTACCGCTCCTTCGGCGACCTCGACCACGCGGTGCGGACCGGGCAGCCGGCCTTCGACCGCCTCTTCGGCGAGAACCACTTCGACCACTTCGCCCGCGACCCCGAACTCGCCGCCCTCTTCGATCGGTCCATGGCCGCGAGCTCACGGATGTTCGAGCCGCTCCCCGACCACCCGGTCATCACCGCCGCGGCCCAGGCGCCCCAGCCCGCGACCGTCGTCGACGTCGCCGGCGGGAACGGGGAACTCCTCGGCCGCATCCTCACCGAACACCCGGGCCTGCGCGGCGTGCTCCTGGAGCGCCCGCACGCCGTCGAGGCCGCCCGCCGCCTGCTCGACGCCGCGGGCTGCGGCGCGCGCTGCGACTACCGCGCGGGCGACTTCGCCGACGTGCCGCCCGGCGGCGACGTCTACGTCCTCTCCCGCGTCCTGCACGACTGGGACGACGACCGCTGCCGGGAGATCCTGCGCCACTGCGCCCGCGCGATGCCCGCCCACGCGGACCTGCTCGTCGTGGAACGGCTCCTGCCGGCCGACGGTTCCCCCTCGCTGGCCACGGCATGGGACCTTCACATGCTGTGCAACGTCGGAGGCCGGGAACGCCGTGCCGACCACTACGCGCGCCTGCTCGCCGACGCCGGCCTCCAGCTCATCGGCCACAGCCCGCTGCCCCTGGACGCGCACGTGCTGCACGCCCGCAGGGCCGGCGTCCCTGACCCCACGGCCCGACGGAGCTGAGCTCGGGTGACGTCTGAGTGCGGGCCCGTGCTCGATGGCGTGCGGGCCCCGTGCTCGATCGGGAATACCTCGGGAGCACTCCCCGTTCCGAGGTATGGTTGAATTGTAAACAATCTTGGGAAGGGGAGCCATGCAGTTCGGGATCTTCACCGTCGGCGATGTCACGGCCGATCCGACGACCGGACGCGCGCCGAGCGAGCACGAGCGCATCAAGGCGATGCTCGCGATCGCGCAGAAGGCCGAGGAGGTCGGCCTCGACGTCTTCGCGACCGGCGAGCACCACAATCCGCCGTTCGTTCCTTCCTCGCCGACGACGATGCTGGGCTACATCGCCGGGCGCACCGAGAACCTGATCCTGTCCACGTCCACGACGCTGATCACCACGAACGACCCGGTGAAGATCGCCGAGGACTTCGCGATGCTCCAGCACGTCGCGGACGGCCGCGTCGACGTGATGATGGGCCGCGGTAACACCGGACCGGTCTACCCCTGGTTCGGCAAGGACATCCGCGACGGCATCGACCTCGCCATCGAGAACTACGCGTTGCTGCGCCGCCTGTGGGACGAGGACGTCGTCACCTGGAAGGGCAAGTTCCGCACGCCGCTGCAGTCCTTCACCTCCACCCCGCGCCCGCTCGACGGCGTGGCACCCTTCGTATGGCACGGCTCCATCCGCTCCCCGGAGATCGCCGAACAGGCCGCGTACTACGGCGACGGCTTCTTCCACAACAACATCTTCTGGCCGGCGTCCCACACCCGGCAGATGGTCAACCTGTACCGCGAGCGCTATGCCCACTACGGGCACGGAACCCCCGAGCAGGCCATCGTCGGGCTGGGCGGCCAGGTGTTCATGCGCAAGAACTCGCAGGACGCGGTGCGCGAATTCCGTCCGTACTTCGACAACGCGCCGGTGTACGGCCACGGCCCGTCCCTGGAGGAGTTCACCTCGCAGACCCCGTTGACCGTCGGCTCGCCGCAGCAGGTCATCGAGCGAACCCTGTCCTTCCGGGACTACGCCGGCGACTACCAGCGCCAGCTGTTCCTGATGGACCACGCGGGTCTGCCCCTGAAAACCGTCCTGGAACAGCTCGACCTGCTCGGCGAGGAAGTCGTGCCGGTGCTGCGCAAGGAGTTCGCGAACCTGCGCCCGGCCGGCGTGCCCGACGCCCCGACCCATTCGGCCCGTGTCGCGGCCGCCCAGGAGACTGCGAAGGAGGAGACGCAGGCATGAAGCTCGTCGTCGTATCGGCAGGACTGAGCTCGCCCTCCTCGACACGGCTGCTCGCCGACCGGCTCGCAGCCGCGACGCTGCGCCAGGTGGACGCCGAGCTCGAAGTGATCGAACTGAGGGACCTGGCGACGGAGATCGCCCAGCACTTCGTCACCGGATTCCCGCCCGTCCGGCTGGCCGCCGCGCTCGACGCGGTGGCAGCCGCAGACGGCCTGGTCGCCGTGACTCCCGTCTTCGCGGCGTCGTACAGCGGCCTGTTCAAATCCTTCTTCGACATCATCGACAAGGACGCCCTCACAGCGAAACCGGTGCTCCTCGGCGCGACGGGCGGCACCGCCCGGCACTCCCTGGTCACCGAACACGCGCTGCGCCCGCTCTTCAGCCACCTGCGCGCCCTCGCCCTTCCGACCGCCGTGTACGCAGCCTCGCAGGAGTGGGGTGAGGAGGGTCTGGCGCAACGGATCGCCCGTGCGGGCACGGAGCTGGCACGCTTCATGGCGCCCGCCGATCGGGACGCCATCCCGGACGTCGACACCACGACCGCGATCGCACCCCGTTCCCTGACAGGGGCGATCACCTCGGTGCATCCGGCCGACGGCCTCGAGGTGGTGCCGTTCGAACAACGACTGGCCGCGCTACAGGCCAAGTAGCCGCAGCCGCAGCTGGAGGTGCGGTAACGGATCATCCGGCGGGCGGAGTCGGCCCCGTAGCGGGCGGCGTCCAGTTGGTCGCCACCCGCTGGACCTTCGCGACCAGGCCGACGGCCTGGGCGAGGCCGCGGCCGAGATCGGCGCCGAGGACGACATGCAGCGGGCGTCGGCAAGGCGCGCGAGCCGGATGCCCGTCGCGACGAGCCGCGGCAGGCCTTGGGCCATCGTCCACGGCCCGAGCTTCAGCCCGGCCCCCTCGTGCCGGTCCCGGCCGATGTCGCCACCCGAACGCGCCACCTTCACCGGTGCCCGGCCGAACGAGGGTCAGGAGGCCGGACGTTGGGGGGCGCTGGACACCCCGGAGTCCCGCCCGCTGAGCTCGGCGTCCAGCGTTTCCTGGGCGATGCGCATCGACTCTGCGTACTCCGGCTGCGACATCCGCTGCCAGGCCCGGTCCGGTGCGACGTCCTCGACCCGGCTCGACACCCACCAAATGTTGCCGAACGGGTCGCGCACCCTGCCACCCCGGTCGCCCCACGCGCTGTCGGCGGCCTCGGTGATCACCGTTGCCCCGTTCGCCACCGCGGAGGCCATGGCGGCGTCCGCGTCGGGGACGTAGACGCGCAGCAGCGCGGGCATCACCGGCCAGTCGGGCCGGCGGTCGAAGGCCAGTACGACCGTGTCGCCGATGCGGATCTCGCCGTGGCCGATGGTGCCGTCTTCGACGGGCACGCGAGCGAGCTCTTCTCCGTCGAACGCCGCGGTGATGAAGTCGAGCAGCGCGCCGGTGTCGTTGGTGACGACCCACGGTGCGACGCTGGTGTAGCCCTCGGGCGCGGTGTGCTTCATCGGTACGTCCTCTCTGCGGGTTCCTGCTGACGTGACGACAGTACGACCGAACCAGGTCAGGTTCCGTCCTAGTTCGTTCACGGTGCTCCGATCAGCTGATCAGGATCCCGCGAGGCGTCAGAGCTCAGGCGCGAGAAGGGTCAGGCGGAGCATTGCGGTGCGCGGTCATGTCTCGTTTCACCGGGCCACGGGGCGGTAACGGGGGTAGCGGTCGAGACCGGGCACGGCGTCCGATGGTGCGATCAAGGCGGACCGGCGGTGCGATGGAACAGTCCCCGCAGGCCGTCGCGCGCCTGCGGCTTCCCGGAGAGTGGTGGTGATCCCCGTGACCGTACGCGCTTCGGCCGAGGGACGGCGAAGGGACCGCCGCCCGCGCGATGGGAGGTGGGGGGCGGCAGCCGCTGTGGCTGTCTGCGCGGTCTGCGTCGCCTTCACCCCCGCCCCCGCCACCCCGCCGGCGCAGGTCGCCCCCACCCCGTCCGAGCCGTGCACGTCCGGCTGGGTGTGCGGCTGGACCGGCCCGGACTACACGGGCGTGGCGAGCTTCGTCTCGCAGGACATGCCGCGGTATCCGGAGACGACCGCATACGTCGGATTCAACGGCGGTGAGTCCGTGTGGAACAGTGCCGGAACCTGGCGCCGCAACGGCCGGCTGTGGGGCCGGTGCGTCACCGTGTACAACGGCACGCAGTACCGGGGCCAGAGTCGAACCCTCCGCCCGGACCAGGGCATCGCCCGGCTCCCCGCGTCGTTCGGGAACATCCGCTCCAACCGGCTCCACGCGTGCCGGCTGTCCTGACGCCCCGAACGCGACGACGTCTGCCCCGCCCCCAAGGCGGTGTCTCCCGGCGGCCGCCCGGACGAGCCAACGGCCGTCGGGGCAGGCTTGCCGACGAGCGGTGTCGTCGCGCACGCCGGCATGGCGAACGCCTCAGGCGTGGACGCGCAAGTGCTCGGCCTGTGCGGTCAGCCAGGCCGGGCGGACCATCTCCACGTTGCTGCCGGCGCCCTGCGCCGCCCGGTCCAGGGCATCGGCCGCCGCACGCGCAGCGGGCACCATCCTGGCGCGGGCCGCTTCGCCGAGTGCCTGTGCCGCCGCGGCCTCGGTGACCCCGGCGCGGTGCAGGGAGGCGGCCGAGCGTTCGGCCGCCTCGGCTGCCTGCCCGTACCGGCCCAGGGTCCACTGCGCCCAGGCGGTGTTGTAGAGGCATACGCCCTCGGTCCGCGGGTTCTCCATGGCCGACGCCGCGCGCAGCGCCTCCTCCAGGCAGGCCAGAGCCTCCTCGGGGCGTCCCAGGGCGAGCAGGGCCACGCCCTTGGCGTTCAGCGCGTAGTCCGTCGCCTCCTGGACGCCCGCGGCCGCGTAGGCACGTACGGCCCGGTCGCCCGCCGCGATGGTCTCCTCCCAGCGGCCCAGGATCAGCAGGGCCGTGAAGCGGGCGTTCCAGGAGCGGGCTTCGGTGAGCTGGTCCCCTGAGGCCGCGGCGAGTTCGCCCAGCCGGTCGGCGCCCGCCAGGGCCGCCTCCCCGTCGCCGAGGGTGCTGTGGGCGAGACTGAGGCTGAGGACGGCGTGGGCCTCCGCCTCGGCATCGCCGTTTTGCCGGGCCAGCGCGCCGGCCCGGGCCAGCGGCACCGTCGCCTCCTCCAAGCGGCCCAGCTGCCGGTGCGCGTCGCCGAGGCCGAACATGGCCTCCTGGAGCGCGCGACGGTCCTCGATGCGCTCAGCCACCTCCGCGGCCTCGGTGAAGAGTTCGAGCGCGTGCGGCAGCGGGCCGCCGCTCAACCGGGCGTGCCCGAAGCTGATGAGGTGGGCGAGTCGTGCCCGGTCGTCGTTCACTTGTTCCTCCAGTGTCAGGTGCATCGAGATCGCGGCGACCGCGGAGCCGTGCCACACCATCCATTGCCCGATGGTGCCCATGACGAACGCTGCCTCGTCCATGTCCCCGGCCCGCACCCGGTGGTCGAATGCGCGCCGGTAGGCCTGTACGTCGTCCAGCGTGCGCCAGTCCCGGCGGGGCGGGGCGATCCGCGCGTACCACTCGGCCGCGCGTCGCTCCAACCCAGGCCGCCCCAGCGCGCCTTCGCTCGGCAGGGCGTCGTACGCGAGGTCGGCGTCCATCGGGTGCAGGGCAAAGGTGCGGGTTCCCCGGTCCACCGACAGCATGCGTATCCGCAGCAGGCCGGACAGGGCAGCAGTGACGTCGAGCGCCGGGTCGAGGCCGCCGACGATCCACTCGACCGCCTCACGCGGCGCGGGGGTGCGCAGCACCGCGAGGACGTTGAGCACACTGCGGCTGTCGGCCCCCAGGCGCTGGTAGCGGTCCTGGGCCAGGCCGGAGACCACGTCACCGCGCAAGGTGAAGTCCTCGAGAACGTCCTCCAGAGTCGGCAGCATCAGGGTGTCGTCGGCCATGGCGCCCACCAGCAGTTCCAGCGCGCGCGGAACCCCGTGGACGCGGACCGCCGCCTGGAGCAGCTCCTCGTCCGAGAGCTGCGCCACACCGAGGGAGCCGTCCTGGTCGAGTTCGCGCAGCAGCGCGACGGATTCGGCGGGCGGCAGACCGTCGGACAGCTCGACCTCGGCGGCGAACCGGCGCAGCTCGGGAGGCAGGCGCAGCGGCAGCTGCGAGGTGACCAGCAGCCTCGGCGTGCCCCGGGCCCGGAAGAGGCAGTCGAAGAACGTGTCGAGTTCCTCGTCGTCGAGCCGGCCGTCGTCCAGGAGCCGGTCCTCCAGGTTGTCGACCAGGATGACGAAGAGTCGGTCCCCCATCGCGGCGAACAGTTCGTCGATCTTGTCCGGCACGGGGCGGTCGGCGGCCCACACGTCCAGCAGGCGTGCTTCGTGCGCGGGGCCCACGGCGCGGGCGCAGTCGAAATAGAGGCGTTCGAGGGAGACCCCGGAGGTGCGCGTGCTCAGGTTGACCAGGCCCGCCGGAAGCCGCGCCTGGGCGTGGCCCGGCCACTCGCCGTGTTCCAGCAGCTCCATGACCTTGGCGGCGACCGCGCTCTTGCCGATGCCCCGGCGTCCGGTGACGGTGACCATCCGGACGCCCGGGTCCGCGAGGTGGTGGCCGATCTGGTCCCGGGCCTCGGTCCGGTCCTTGAACAGCTCGAGGCCGTGCGCGACCGGCAGCCCGATGACCTTCGACGAGGCGGGCGGGCCCGCGGCGTCCGGGCCGTCCGGCTCGGCGCCGACCTCCGGTAGTGCCGTGTGATCGGGGAGGGTCAGCAGCGAGGCCAGCTCCGCCCGGGGGCCGTCGGCGACCCGCTGCAGGGTGTGGTCGATGCGGACCGCCGTGAGCCGGCCGAGGCCTTCTCCGCGGTGGTGTTCGGCGACGACCCCGACGAGGTACGGCCCGGCCCACACGGCGGCCCCGGACATCCCGGACCAGGGTGATGCCGCGGGGTCGGGGTCGGCGGCCGCCGGCGCGACCGTGATCTCCAGGGTTCCGGTGCGCAGGTTGGACAGGGCGGCCACGGTTCCGTCGGCCTGGTGTAGTTCCCGGAACTGCCTGCCGTCGGCGCCGCGCCGACGCTTCCACAGGGGAAAGCCCGCTGCGTGGACGTCGATGACGGCGTGGCGGTCGTCGCCGATGCGGCCGAACCGCGCGGAGGGGACAGGCGCCGCGCCCGGCGGGGCCGTGAAGGTCAGCACCGCGACGTCCGTCCCGGGATCCGACCAGGCGAGCTCCGCCGTCGCGGCCCACTGCCCCGGCCGGTCGGCGTCGAAGCGCACCAGCACGTCTGCCGCCCCGGCCACCACGTGGAAGGCGGTCAGTACCGCCGTGTCGCCGACCTGGTACCCCGAGCCCCGCCGCCCGCCTCCGGCGGCGGTGGTGACGATGACCTCGGCGATGCGGTGCGGGTCGAGTCCGCCGCGCCCGGCGGCCGCCTCAGCGCTCACCGACCAGCTCGTCCCCGGAGATCAGGGCCATCTGCTCGGGCGCGTCTGCCCGTACGGGCTGGAGCGTGAGGGTCAGCTTCTGGGTGACGGTTGCCGAGCGCTTCGCCGAAGCGCCGGCGTCGAAGACCCAGAACCGCACCTTCACGCCCGGTTCCGTGGTCCGCTCCACTCCCACGGTCAGTTCCAATTCCACGCGCTCCGCCTTGAACTTCAGGTCGGATTCCTCGCCGGCGGACATCGCGCGGCTCAGCTCCCGGCGCAGCTGCGCAATCATGTCCGCCAATTCGACCGCGTCATTCACAAGAGGCCCCCCAGGCCGGTCCGCACGTCAACTACCCGCGATGGTAGTCAACATCATCATGCATCAGCGCACGCCGGTGGCTCTGATGCGCTCGCTCTGCCTCACGACGTGGTGCGCCGCTTCGACCGCGGACCCGGGGGAGAGCGGCGTGCTCGTGCTCCGTGCCTCTGCTGATCGCCGACCTGACGCGATACGGGCGGCTGTGGCGATTGCTCCGGGCGAGGCACCGCGCCTGTGCGCCCAGCGGGCGGCATCAACCGTGGGGTCACCCGCCGCAGGGTTGCCGGCGGGCCGCCCGCGTGGCGGCGTACGCGGCGTTTCGCCCCCGACGCTCCTCAGGCGCAAGATCCAGTAGAGGCGTAGAGTAGAAGGTTGCGGAGACGTGCGAGAGTCCGCCGCAGGCGCGTCCGGGCCCCGCAGCTCATCAGAACGGGGGTCGTGCCCCATGCACAGTGCACCGTCACTCGAGGCGGTCGAGGAGAGTCCGGCCGTCCGAGCAGATCTCGCACTGCACGTCAACGGACAGGAGCGTCATCTGACGATCGATACCAGGATGTCTCTCCTCGACGTCCTGCGTGACTCCCTCGGTCTGACCGGAGCCAAGGCCGGCTGTGATCGCGGCCACTGCGGTTGCTGCACCGTGCTGGTCGACGGTCGGCGTGTATACAGCTGTCTGACCCTCGCCGTGGCGTGCGGCGACGCGCGCGTCGTGACCGTGGATGGCCTGGGCGGAGCGGACCTCCATCCGCTGCAGGAGGCTTTCGTCGCGCGCGACGCCTTCCAGTGCGGATTCTGCACCCCCGGACAACTGTGCTCCGCGATCGGAATGCTCGACGAGGTCGCCCGGGGATCGCCCGGTTCCACGACCGGACGGCCCCCGGCCGTTCCGGTCCTCACGGAGGCGGACATCCGTGAGCGCATGAGCGGAAACCTTTGCCGTTGCGGTGCGTACCAGAACATCGTGGCAGCGATCATGGATGTGGCGCCGTGACGCGCACGCCCGTCGCCGCGCCGCGCACGTCGTCCGTCGGCGCGGCCCTGCCCCGACGAGAGGCCCGTCAGAAGGTCACGGGCAGCGCTCGCTACACCGCCGACGTGACCCTGCCGCACCTCGCGTACGCGGCAGTGGTTCCGGCGGAGGTCGCTCACGGACGGGTCACGGCGGTCCATCCTGAGGAAGCCCTCGCCCGTTCCGGAGTGCTGGCCGTGATTCACGGCGGCAACTGCCCGAGGCTGTGCCCGACCGGCGCCGCCGACCTCGCCGTCTTCCAGTCCCCTTCGGTCGCCTACCGGGGCCAGTTCGTCGCCGCGGTCGTCGCCGAGACCCCGCAGATCGCCCACGAGGCGGCGCGGACGGTGGGCATCGACTACACCGCGGCCCCCCACAGGGTCAGCCTCGACGTCGCGTGCGACGGATTCCAACAGCCCCCGGACCACGGGCCCTTCTTTCCCACCGACTGTTCGCACGGCGACGTGGAGTCGGCCCTGTCGCACGCTCCGGTGCGGATCGAGGCCACCTACACCACGCCCCCGTATCACCACCATGCCCTCGAACCGCACGGGACGGTCGCGTATTGGAACGACGGTGCGCTGACCGTCTACGACACTACGCAAGGGCCGTCCGGAACGCATGACATCCTCGCCCACCTCTTCGGCATCCGCCCCGACCAGGTGCGTGTCATCGCCCGGCACGTGGGAGGAGGGTTCGGTTCCAAGGCCGCGCCGAGAGCCCAGGTGGTCATCGCCGCCATGGCGGCTCTCGCCGTCGGCCGGCCGGTCAAGACCGTTCTCACTCGGGAGCAGCTCAGCGTCGTGGCCGGATACCGGACACCGACCATTCAGCGGATCCGTCTCGGGGCCGAGACCGACGGGCACCTCCTCGCCGTGTCCCATGTGTCGTTCGAGCAGACCTCCCTGACGGGAGACCACTGCGAGTACCCGGCCGCGCCCACGCGCACCATGTACGCGGCGCCGAACCGCGAGACCAGGCACTGGCAGGTGAGGCTGCACGTTCCCTCGCCGACCTGGATGCGCGCACCCGGTGAATGCCCCGGGATGTTCGCGCTGGAATCGGCCATGGACGAGCTCGCCGTTGCCTGTTCGGTCGACCCGGTCGAGCTGCGCCTGCGCAACGACACCGCGCACGATCCGCACAGCGGCCGGCCCTTCAGCACACGGAACCTCGCCACCTGCCTGCGGCTGGGCGCGGAGCGGTTCGGCTGGGCCGAACGCGACCGCCTCCGTGCGGAGCACGGCGACGGGCGCCGGCTCGTGGGCTTGGGCGTCGCCGCGTCGACCATTCCGCAGTACCGGTTCCCCTCCCGGGCGAGCGTCCACACCGATGGCCACGACCACTACACCGTGCGCATCGCGGCCGTGGACATCGGCACCGGGGCGCGTACGGCGCTGACCCAGATCGCTGCCGACGCCCTGCACACCGACGTGGACCACGTCTCGGTGGAGATCGGCGACAGCGCCTACCCCTCGGCCAGTTGGGCCGGCCGGTCCAGCGGGACGACCTCGTGGGGAACGGCTGTCGTGCGCGCCTGCGAGGCGCTGCTGACCGACATCGCGCGACGCGGCGGCCGGGTGCCGGACGGCGGCCTCGAAGCCACTGCCGACACCCTCGAGGAGCTCTCCGTGCCGCGCGCCCACTCCCAGCACGCGTTCGGGGCCCAATTCGCCCGGGTGACCGTGGACACGACGACGGGGGAGATCCGGGTGCCGCGCCTGCTCGGCGTCTTCGCCGTGGGCCGTGTGATCAATCCCCTCACCGTGCGATCGCAGTTGGTCGGAGGCATGGTCATGGGCCTTTCCATGGCCTTGTGCGAGGAGGGCGTCATCGACCGGACGGACGGGCATTTCCACACCCGTGACCTGTCCGCGTACCACGTGGCGACTTTCGCCGACGCTCCCGAGATCGAGGCCCTCTGCATCGACGAGGAGGACTTCGACACGAGCCCCATGGGGGCCAAGGGCGTCGGCGAGATCGGCATCGTCGGGACGGCGGCGGCCATCGCCAATGCCGTCCACCACGCGACCGGTCGCCGGATCCGCAGCCTGCCGCTCAGCGTGCGCCGTGTGAGGGATGCGGCGGCACCGGGAAACGGGACATGAAGCCGTTTCGGTACGAGCGCCCCGCCACCGTGCGGGAGGCCGTAGCGCTGGTCGTGGGGGATCCCGAGGCCGTGTTCGTGGCCGGCGGCACGAACCTGTTCGACCACCTCAAGCTGGGAATCGTCCGTCCGCGTCTGCTGGTGGACGTCACGGGCCTGCCCCTGGACCGGGTCGAAGTGCTCCCCGACGGCGGTGTGCGCATAGGGGCCACCGTCCGCAATGCCGATCTCGCCGCCCATCCCGAGGTGCGAGGGCGCTATCCGGTCGTCTCGCAGGCCCTGCTGGCCGGTGCTTCACCTCAGTTGCGCAACATGGCCACCCTGGCGGGGAACCTGATGCAGCGCACGCGGTGCCCCTACTTCCTGAACCCCGAGACCCGGTGCAACAAGAGGCACCCCGGATCCGGCTGTTCGGCCGTGGAGGAGCGCAGCGAGCACAACGCCGTGCTCGGTGCGTCGCAGAGCTGTGCGGCCGTGCACCCCTCCGACCTGGCGGTCGCCCTGTGCGCGGTGGACGCGGTGGTCTGCGTACGGGACGACACCGGCACCCGTCGCATTCCCGTCACCTCCCTGTACCGACTTCCCGGGCACCGCCCGGAGCTCGAAACCGTCCTCGAGCACGGTGAACTCATCACGGCGGTGGAGCTGCCCGCGCTGCCGATGGCGGCCCGCTCCCGCTACCGCAAGGTCGGGGACCGGGCTGCTTTCAGCTATGCGCTGGTATCTGTCGCCGTGGCCGTCGATACCGACGGCGACAGGGTCAGGGACGCGCGCATCGCGTTCGGCGGACTCGCGACCACGCCGTGGCGCGCACGGCGGGCGGAAGCCGTCCTGCGCGGCGGGCCCGCGACCGCGGACCGGTTCGCGGCAGCCGCGCTCGAGGAACTCACCGCCGCCCGCACCGTCCGCGCCAACGCGTACCGGGTTCCACTGGCTTGCGACACACTGGTCGCCACGCTCTGCGATCTGTGCGAGGAAGGCTGACCGGGTTCCCGCTCGCCTACGCCACCGGCTGAGGCACCCAGACGGCGGCATGGAAAGGGCCGTTGGCAGTGGACGGGTCGGCGGGCGGAAGTGCGGCGCTGCCTGCGACGACGCCGTGGCCGTTGACCTGCGTAGCGGAGGAGTTGAGACCGCCGAGGGACGTCAGGTAGGTGAATGCGCCGCTGTCGGCGCGGGCGACGAACGCGAAGGAGTTGGGGGCGAAGTTGTTTCCGACCATGACGTTCCCCGTGATCTGCTTGACCTCGGTGACACCACGCCCGGAGCCGATCACGGCACTCGTGCGCGTCGTGAGGTCGAACGAGCTGGCGAGCAAGCCGTCGCCGCCGACCACGGTGCTCCCGCTGATCAACTGCGCGGTCAGGAAGCGGGACCCCAGGTCCGTGCGGATGCCGGTGCGGAGGTCGTAGGCGTATCCGGTGAGTCCGTTGCCGGCCGTCCGAGACTGACCGACCACGGTGGAACCGCTGATGTCGCTGGCTGTGCTGGAGCTTCCGCCGAGGGTGCCGAGATCGGTCATGGTCCGGGTCCGCAGGCTGTACGCGAACCCGTGCTTCGTGGTGGCCGGCGCGTTCGGCACGGAGGAGCTGCCCACGACGATCGCACCGCTGACGGCCGCCGCGCTGCTGTTGCCCGAGGGGCCGGCGAGGCTGCCGAGATCGGTCATGGTCCGGGTCCGCAGGCTGTACGCGAACGCGTGGGTGACCACGTCGCCGGACAGCGACGAGGTCCCCACCACGGTGTCACCCTTGAGGCCCGTGATGATGGTGGTGCTGCCGCCGAGCGTGCCGATGTCGACGAGCCGGCGGGTCCGGACGTTGTAGGCGAATCCGTGAGTCGGGCCGCCGGCGGAGAGGTCCGACTCCCCGACGACGTAGTCCCCCTCCACGCCGGTCGCCCGGCTGGAGTCCCCCAGCGTGCCGAGATCGGTCATGGTGTGCCTGCGCAGGTCGTATGCGAAGGCGTGCTCGGCGGCGTCGCGCCTCGTCAGTGAGCTACCGACGACCGTGTTGCCGTCGATGGCGGTCGCCTTGCTACGGGTACCGCCCAGGGTGCCGAGGTCCTGCACGGCGTACTGCACGGTCCCCGCCGCCGACTCGGCCGACGACGTGTCGGCCCCGTAGGCCGGACCGGCGCCCACGGCGAGCAGGCCCGCCCCCACCAGAATCCAGGCACGTAAGGGTATGCGCATGATGCCCCCTGAAATGATCGGTCGAACGAGCACGGTCCGGCAGACCGTTGTGCCTCCCCGAGCACGGGCCTGCCGGATGTTGCACGGCCTTCACTTGTACGTCAGTTCCGATCGGTCAAACAGTGGGCGGTCGGCCACAAACGAGACGTTCGTGACCACCACCGCTGCCAGGACACGGGACGTCGACCTCGCGCGCTCCGCACGCCGACGCCCCCCCCTGACGGCCGGTCAGGCGCTCGCCGCGGTCCGCGCCTCGGCGATGACCACGTCGAGCAGGGCCAGCAGGGCGTCGCGAGCGTCCGTACGGGAGCGGGCGTCGAGCAGGAGAACCGGCGTGGCCGGGTCGCGCAGGTGCAGTGCGGCGGCGATCTCCTCGGCGGTGTAGGGCTGTTCGCCGTGGAAGCAGTTCGCGCCGACGACGAACGGCAGGCCTCGGCTCTCGAAGAAGTCGATGGCAGGGAAGCCGCGGTCCAGGCGTCGCGTGTCGACGAGTACGAGTGCCCCGAGGGCCCCGTTCAGCAGGTCGTCCCACATGAACCAGAAGCGCTCCTGGCCGGGTGTGCCGAACAGGTAGAGGACGACGCCGGCGTCGGCGAGGGTGATCCGGCCGAAGTCCATCGCGACGGTGGTCGACGTCTTGGACTCGATGCCGTCAAGGTCGTCGACACCGACTCCCGCGCTCGTGAGGCGCTCCTCCGTACGCAACGGCTCGATCTCGGAGACCGCCTCGACCAGAGTCGTCTTGCCGACCCCGAACCCACCGGCAATGAGGATCTTGACAGGGGACGCTTCCTGGACAGGAGCATCGGAGGTGTCATATCCGGGCAAGGTTGTCCCTGATTTTCATGAGCAGGTGGACATTGGTGGTCTCGGCCCTTTCCAGGGGTGGCCGATGGCGGATGAGCCCGCGGTCCGCGAGTTCGCCGAGGAGGAGCGTCATCGGAGTGAGGCGCATGTGCATCCGCGCGGCGATCTCGGCGACCGCCAGTCCGCCGGACGGCGCGCACATGGCAAGGATGGCACGCCATTCGGTGGGCAGGCCGCTGAGGGCGTCGTCCTCGGTGACCGCAGCCGTGATCGTGGTGTCCATGGTGAGGGCGGTCTGCGGAGTTGCGGCTGTACGTCCGTCGGTCAACGCGTACAGCCGGGTCCGGCGCAGGCTCCGGCGACGCTGCGGCTCGTCCGGCATTACGACGTCGACGCCTGTGTCGACGTCGGTGACGGCGGCGGGGTGCGTTCGGGGGTGCCCAGCCACTCGCCGAGCGCCTGGGCGGTTCGTACCGCCTCGCCTCCCAGCTCCCCGAGCCGTGCCTTGCGGGACGTCACCACGATGAGCGTGCTGCCCTCACCGCACCCGACGATGCAGAGGTACCGGTCGTTCATCTCCACCAGCTGGCGGATGACCCCGCCGCCGCCGACCTCCCTCGATATCGCCTTCATCGTGGCGGCGATCCCGGAGGACGCGGCCGCGATGCGCTCCGCCTGGTCCCGCTCGAGCAGGTAGGCGCTGAGCTTGATCCCGTCGTTGGACAGGAGCACGGCTCCCTGGATGCCGGCGATCCTGCTCAGGTTGTTGTCCAGGACGCTGTAGATCATGTCGTTGGCTGTCGTCGTCATGGCTGATCCTGTCTGAGCTCTGCTTCCACTTTCTGGGTTCCCTCTTCGTAGTCCGCCCAGGCGTCGGCCACCTCTTCGGGTGTCGCCGTGTCCCGGCCGGAGTCCGGCTCCGGGGCGCGGGGCCCGCGGAGTTGCCGGGTGAGGTGGGTCTGTGGGACGCGCTCGGGCAAGGGCGGGCGCGCGCCGTCACCGGATCCGGAGCGAGCGGGCGACGCCTGCTCGGTTCGCAGTCGTACGGGCATGGGGGCGGGGGCCGGCCTGACCTCGGGGGCGGGTGCCCGTACGGGCGTGAGCGCGGTGGCGGGCTCCGGATCCGGGTCGGGCGCGGGCCTGGGCCCGGGCTCCGCAGACACGGGCACCCGCTCGCCCTCCCGTCCGGTCGGAACGAGGAGCTCGCTCGGCAGGATCACCACGGCCGCCGTCCCCCCGTACACCGAGCGCCGCAGCGTGACCCGGGCCCGGAGCTGGTCGGCCAGGTGGCCCGCCACGAAGAGGCCCAGCCGGTGCGCGTTCTCCGCGAGGACGGAGTACGGCGGCGCCGTGTGCAGTCGCCGGTTCATCTCTTCGTACCCGGCAGCCGCCACGCGCGGTCCGCGGTCCTCGATCTCGATCGACAGCCCGTCCGCCGTCAGTTCGGCGCGTACGACCACCTTGGAGCGCGGGGGAGAGAACCGGGTCGCATTGTCCAACAGCTCGGCCAGCAGGTGGCTGATCTGACTGATCACGTGCGGCTGCACGCTCGCCTCGTCCAGCGCATGGCGTTCGATCCGCCGGAAGTCCTCGACCTCCGCGGCGGCTTCGCGCAACAGGTCGGCCAGGCGCATGGGCTCGGTGTGCGGGTCCGGGATCTCGCCGCCGGCGAGGATGAGGAGGTTCTCGATCTGGCGCCGAATTCCCACCGTCAACTGGTCGGACCGCATCAACTGGGCCAGAAGCGCCTCGTCGTGGCCGAACGCGTCTTGGAGGTCCTCGGTCAGGCTCAGCTGGCGGCTGACGAGGTTTCCGGTGCGTGAGGCGATGCCCGAGGCGAACAGGCCGAACCCGTGCCGCTCGGCCGCGAGCTGCCGGTGTCCGTCGACGGACACGGCGACGACGCGGGCGAACGCGTCGCTGATCCGCCCGACCTCGTCCTGGTGCCCACGGAAGGTCGGCAACGCCTCGGTGTCGACGGCCTGCCCGCCCTGGAGCCGGGCCACCACGTCGGGCAGGGTCTCCTCTGCGACGGCGACCGTACGGGTGTGCAGGCGGTTCAGCCTGCGCAGCACCGACCGCGTGGTGAGGACGACGACCCCGGTGACCAGCAGGAGGGCGCCGCCGCTGCCCCCGACCAGCCAGTACACCTCGGTCTCCAGCTCGGCGGCCTTCGCATCGGCGTGCGCGAGCACGCTCCGCGACCGGTCCGCGTTGAGCGCGGCCAACTGCGGCGCGAACGCGTCGTGCGCGGCACGCCAGCCGCCGACATCGGCCGGCAGCTTCACTCCGGACGCGGTGTCCTGGTGGTTGCTCACGACCGCGTTCTCGATGCGGATCTTGGTGCGCCAGGCGTCCGAGGCGGTGAGCTTGTCGTACGCATCCTGTTCCGCGGGCGACAGGTACGGCACGATCCAGGTGTCGTACAGGTACCGGTGGGTGCCGAGTGCATCGAGCAACTCGGAGAAACCGGTGGACGCCAGCTCCTTGGACGGCCCGGCCAGAGCGAGGAGAGTGTCCTCGCGCGCGACCATCTCTGCTGCGGAGAACAGGGCGATGGCCGGCCTGCTCTCCTGGGCGAGTTCAGCGTCCTCCGCGTGGCTGAATTCATCCTGGTATGCGCGGATGATGTCGTCGATCACGCCGGTGTAGTAGTCGACCACCTGATCGGCGCTGCCGCTGTGGGCGTCCGCACGCTTGCGGAACGCAGTCAGTTGCTCGAGCCGGCCGCCCACCTCGCCGAGGCGGCCGCCGCTCTGCGCGGAAGGCTGCGCAGCGCCGCTGCTGCTGCCGGAGACCTGCTTGATCTCCGCCACCGCGCGGTCCGTTGCCGCCCGCTTCTCGCGGAGGTCGTCGTCGGCGACGGAGGTGCCCGCCCACCGCGCCGCCGTCACCGCCCGCTCTGCCTGCAGTTGGGTCATGAGCCCGACCAGCGGTACACCGATGCGTTCGCCGGCTTCCACATCGGTGCGCAGGTGCTCGGACTGGGCCAGCAACCGCTGGGCGGTCACGGTCACCTGGGCGGCCATCGCCACGGTCGGAACGACGGCCAGGCAGACGAGCATCGTACGCAGGCGCACGGTGCGGCGGCGCCGAAGGGGAGGCGGGCTTGGCGGACCTTCGGGTTCCATCGGAGACATCGGTCCTCGGGAGCGGTGGAACGGGGAGGGGCCCACGGACAGCCGAGCACGGTCCTCGGGAGAGGACATGGGGGAACTGCCGACGCGGCCCCGTGGGGTGAGGGTGCAGATCGATCATATCCAGCCAGTCCGAATAAACGGAGAGCTTACTTCCCTGCTCATGCGTGGTATGAGTGTTGGCGCACGAACCGAAGCCGGACGGTTCTTCAGGTGCGCCGAGGTGTTGCGGCCCTCGCCCGTTCCTCGAGGGCGTTCAGGACAGCCGGATCGCCCGGTCGATCTCGGCGCCGGTACGGGCCACGACGACCGGCCACTCGTCCCTGAGGGAGGCGGGCAGAAGCTCGCGGTCCTCGTCCCGCTGGATCACGGTCGGGCCGCCCGGGACGATGAGAACGGCATCAAGCCGTCGCAGCAGGACGGCCAAGAGGTCCATGATCCCTTCCCCTTCGCAGCGGTTGAAGGTGATGCCGGTCGGGCTGTTGAAGTACACACACGCCTCCGCCCCCTCTGCCGTACGCACCAGCAGGAAGTCCGTCGCGGGGTCCCGCACCACCGTGTTGGGGGCGAGGACCTCGTGCGCGGCACGCATGTCCAGCGTCGCCGGCTCATCGTTCTCGAACCGGCACACGAAGATGTCAACACTCATGAAGTCCTGCCAGCGATGATCCTGTGGCCGCGCGGCGGGTACCCGGTGCGCCGCGCGGCGTGGGCGGCTAACACCCGTCGCCGAGGTTGATCCCCGCCGCGGCGGCCGAGTACACGACGTACAGCTGGATCAGTTCCATCGGAATCGCCAGAACGCTGAACCACACGGTGATGCCGGCGAGCAGACCCGGCCAGGTCTCCCCGAGCCGGACGCCGTACCGGCCGCGCAGCCGTCGCGCCAGCAGCACGCACACCGCCACCGCTGCCACGCCGAGCACTGCACCGGCCCACCCGGCCACGTACTCCGTCATCGGGAACGGAAGGTGCCGGCAGGCCTCCCGCTGCCGATCGGCCCACGCGTGCTGGATGTCCTGCGTGTGCAGGGAGGTGGCCGCGCCGGCCACGACCAGCAGCGGCACCGTCAGTGCCGCCGTCACGGTGCCGAACGTGACGGCGCGCGGGCGCGCGGTGCCGTCGCTCGTGGCGGGGGAGGGCGAGGAGGCGGCCATCAGTACCAATCCGGTTCCGGGCGGACGATGCGGATGCGCTGCTCGCCCCCGTTCCTGTTAGCGATGTGTTCCCGGCTGTCCAGGCTCACGTTCTGGAAGGAGCTCGTGTGCTGGGTCAGCTTGATGTCCCCGTCAG
The DNA here is from genome assembly GCF_055570595.1 of Streptomyces sp. NPDC031132. Taxonomy (NCBI): domain Bacteria; kingdom Bacillati; phylum Actinomycetota; class Actinomycetes; order Kitasatosporales; family Streptomycetaceae; genus Streptomyces; species Streptomyces sp. NPDC031132. The sequence continues at coordinate 173,897 of NZ_JBVIGX010000014.1, read as the reverse complement.
GGGTGACCGAGGTGACGACGGCGGCATGATGGGTCTCGCCCGGGGCGGTTTCCGTGCCGGGCGCCACCTGCTCGTAGAAGATGATGTCACCGGGCCGCGCGTCTGCCCGCGGGACCTCCTTGCTGCCGTGGCGCAGCAGGAAGTTCTGCAGCCCCTCGGCCCGCGCCCAGGACTCGGAGTGGTAGGCGTTCTGATCGAGCCAGTCCCAACCGGTCCCGCTCTGGCGGCCCCACGTGTCGTCGCCCATGAGCCCCGTCCACGGGGAGATCTTCTTCTTCATGCCGCCCGCTTCCAGGCTGGACGACACGAAGTTGGTGCAGTTCCCGCCTGCCCCGTAGTCCAGGTCGTCCTTCTTGTCCCAGTGGTCGAGGGCGTACCGCACCATCTCGACCCGGTCTATTTTGCCGTCGGGGCCGCGGAGCTCGCGTCCGACCTCGGGCGGCATGCCCTTGAGGTCGGCGAGGGTCACGGGATCGGCCCGCATGAGGTCCTTCTGCTGCTGCGGCGTCAGGCCGTCCCACCAGGCGCGGACGAGCTGCGGGTCCTTCCCGACCGGGATGTCCGCCCTCAGCATCTCGAATTCGATGTGGGACGCCTCGACCAGGATCTCGTTGTGCGCCTGCGAGGTGTCGGAGACGTTGATGGTCTTCGCCAGCTTGTCCAGTTCGGCGGAGGCCTTCGCGTCCGCCTGGGAGGCCTCGCGCAGGGCTTCGTCGATCAGCGCGTTGACCGTGGACACGTGCCCCTGCTCCTTGGTGTAGGCGTCGCGCACGTCCTGCGGGACGTTCGGCCCCACCGGGGCGGCGCCCGTGTACGCGCCCACGGCGCGGCCGTCCTGAATGCCCAGCCCGTGCTCGTTCGCCAGCTCGACCGCGTGGGAGAGGGTGCGCTGGGCGAGGCCCATGGAATGGGCCAGGGCGTCGAGGACCATGGCCACGCCCTTCATGATGTCGCCGCCGGACTCCAGGCGGTTGGCGAGGTCCTCCAGGCGCTTGCCGGCCGTCTTGCCGGTGGCGTCCGCCCAGTGGTCGTCGAGGGGCTTCTTGCCTTGTGCGCGGATGTCCTCGCAGGCGGAGGAGGAGCGCCGGGCGAGGTCGACCCAGTCGTCCGCGGCCTTCTGCCACTGGTCCACGCGGCAGTCGTACAGGTCGTGGTAGGTGACCACGGGTCAGTTCCTCCCGAAGTCGGCGAGGCCGTGCTGGAGCCTGCTGCAGGCGTCCCTCGCCTGGAAGTCCGTGGTGTCGTAGGCGTTGGCCGTGGTGTGGAGGTTGTCGGCCATGGTGTCCATCTGCTTCCCCAGGTCGACCATGTGGTCCTCCCACGCGGTCGCGCACCGCTTCAACGCCGCCGCGGAGGCCCAGCCGTGGTGGCCGTCGGCTGCCGTGTCGCTCGAGTCGAGCGACCGGCGAAGGTTCTCCAGTGCGGCTTCGGCGGCCGAACGGGTACCTCCCGCACTTTGCCGTACGTAGTGCGTCTTTATGTCTGTGTCCATGAAATCCCCCATAAAATGGCAGGGAACAGCCTAGCGTTGATCTTGACGGAAACCTGACAGCGGGCACGGGCCGCCGCCAGTGCGGCAGCAGGAGCCCTCCTCGCCGGTCCCGACCGCTGGTACGACCCTCACTGCCCGCTCCGGCTACGCTTCCCCGCGCAGACGTCGGGCGATGTCGATGTCGACCTGCAGCGCGCTGAGGCGGGGATACGGCTCGCGGGTGGGGTCGAGGACACAGACGTGGAGCTTGTCGCCCGCGCAGGGTGGCGCCACGCTCTCGTCCCACCAGGACGGATGCTTCGCCTGGTCGACGAACCCGAATACGCCGCCACACCCGTCCACTTCGACCTTCGAACCGAAGGGGGCGACAGCGACGATCGTCACGTCATGTTCCTGGTGATCGCGGAACGTCAACTCGGTCCTCCACGGACGTTGATCCTTGCCGTCGACTCGACCTCGAGCTGACCATCGCCGGCCGTGCGTCCGCCGTGACGTCAGGATCGGCATCGGCGCTGCGCGCCCCCAGCAGTCGATCAGCGCATTCTGCCCTTCATTCCTGGCCGGCGTCCGCCTCCTCGGTCGTCTTGGCGGCTACGGCGGAGTCGTGTGTCAGAACGCCGGCGCGGGCAGCGGCGAGCGTGATCCGCACGGCCAGGTCGGCGGTGCCCTCCTCGACCGGCTCGGCACTGACCAGCAACCGGAAGTAGATCGGAGCGACCATTGTTTTGAACAGCTCGGCAGGATCTGTCCCCGCCGGGAGTTCGCCCCGCTCGATGGCGCGGGCGACCACGGGCTCGGCCCGCCGGAACCGGTCGGCGAGGACGTGTCGCCGCGCCTCGGCGATCTCCGGCAGCCGGCCGGCATCGGAGAACAGCGCGGTCTGCACCGCCCTGCCCACCGGGCCCGTCATGCTCAGTACGAGCGCCCGTGTGAGCGCTTGCAGGTCGGTTTCGACCGCGCCGGTGTCCGGAATGGGGATGTCGGTGGCGAAGTGCTCGGAGAGCGCGTCGACGACCAGGCTCGCGCGGTCCGTCCAACGCCGGTAGAGCGTCGTCTTGTGCACCCCGGCCCGCTGGGCCACGCCCTCGATGGTCAGCTCGGCGTATCCCCGGTCCTGCAGCTCGGCGAGGGTGGCGGCGCGCACCGCCGCCTGTGCCTTGCGGCCGCGCCCGACGGGGCGGGCGGGGCCGGAGGAATCCAACTCCATTGCAACTCCTAGTTGCATTAGCGGGCAATCACGTGTCAGGCTCCAGCCTATCGCAACTAAAAGTTGCATTGAAGGGGTTCCTGTCCGGCCGAGGGCCGGACGCCCTCGACCCAGGAGAAGGAAAGCCTTGTCCAGCGCTTCCCCTACGTGGACCCTCGACTCCATCCCCGACCAATCCGGCCGCCTGGCGGTGGTCACCGGAGCCAACAGCGGCATCGGCCAGGTCACGGCAGAGGCACTCGCTCGCCGGGGCGCCCATGTCGTGCTGGCCTGCCGCAGTCCCCGACGCGGGCAGGCCGCCCTGGATCGCCTGCTCGCCCGGGCACCCGGCGCCCGTGCCGAGGTGCGCCCCCTCGACCTGGCCGACCTTGCCTCCGTACGGGCTTTCGCCGACGGCTGGGACCACGACCGGCTCGATCTGCTGGTCAACAACGCCGGCGTGGCGATGGTGCCGTATGCCCGGACCGCCGATGGCTTCGAGTCGCAGTTCGGGATCAACCAGCTGGGCACCTTCGCCCTGACCGGGCTGATGCTGCCCCATCTGCTGGCCTCGCCCGATCCGCGGGTGGTCACCGTCAGCAGCGAAGGCCAGCGGTTCGCGCGCTTCGACCTGGACAACCTCAACGCCGAGCGCCGCTATCGCGCGATGTTCGCCTACCTGCAGTCCAAGCGCGCCAACCTCTACTTCGCCATCGAACTGCAACGCCGCGCCGACGCCGCCGGTCTGGGGCTGCGGAGCATGGCCGTCGCCCCGGGCCTCACCCGCACCAACGTCCTCACCGGCGGCGCCAACCGCAACCGCAGCCGACTCTATGGAGCGTTGACCCGGCTGCTGCTTCGCGTCGCCTTCCGTCCCACCCCTGAAGGCGCCAAGACTTCCCTGTACGCCGCGACCGTCCCGGACCTGCCGGGCGGAGCGTATGTCGTGCCCGACGGGCCGCTGCAGCTACGCGGCGAGCCGGTCCTGCGCAACCGGGAGCGCGCCATCCGTGACACCGCCACCGCCCGCCGGCTGTGGGAGCTGTCCGAGGAGCTCACCGGCCTTCCCTTTCGGCTGTCCGACGCTGCACGCCCCGCCCGAGAGTCCTCCTGGCCGGCCCCTGTTCAACCCGGAACCCATGGGTGTCGGACAGGACGCCTCTGACCGTCGTCGGCAACCTGGTCGACGACTCCGAACTCAGGTGCACCCGGGGAGGCGCCGCAGTCGCCGCCTTCTGCATCACGTCCACCCCGCGCACGTTCGACCGGCGACCACCGAACGGAAGAACGGCGAAAGCCCGTGCCCGCCGGCAGCCCCGGAGCGCCGGATGCGGCCGGCACACCCGCGCACGACCCGTGGGTCCCGCACCACAGCTCACAGATGCCGCTCCAACCGCTCGCCGCGGCCGGTCGCGGCCCCTCTCCCTCGCGTGAGCAGTACCTCGACCCCGGACAGGAGCCCCTCCCCGTGACCCGCACACCCGACGTCGTCACCCACGCTTCCCTCGACACCCACCGCCTGATCGTCACCCTTCCGAACCAGGGCCCCGCCGACGTCCGCTCGAACCTCCCGCGCGCCACCGCCGCCGCCATGCTGCGCCGCCTCGCCGACGAGCTCGACGCCGAGCAGCTCCTCGCCGTCCTGCCCGGGACGGCGTTCGCCACCCTCGCCCACCAGCTCACCCGCCGCCACCGCCCTGCCGAGGCCGCCCGGCACGCCGCCGACGCCTTCGCTCACCACGCCCGCGAGCTCGCCGACATGCTCGCCGCCGCCCTCGACCGGGGCATCCCCGCCGAAGCCCCCTCGGTCGGCCGGCACCTGGTGTCGATGCTGCGCAGCCACGCCGTCACGCTCGACAGCCCGCCCAGGATCGCCGTCAACGGTGTGCTCGACCTCGCCGCCGCCCGCCAGGCCCGCCTCGCCCGCCCGACGCGGCGATGAGCAGTGACACGACCCTCACCGTGGCCGCCGCAGACGCCGCGCCCCCTGGTCGTGTGGGCCGGGCGCCCCGCCCCCGGCCGCCGTACACGGGCCGCGCCGACCGAACGGCTGCGGGCCCGGACCCCGGGCCGCCGCCCATGAGTTCGGCCGCCTCGGTGCGGTGTGACGATGCGGCGCCGTGTGTGCGGTCCGCGCCGGGCGGGCGCGGCCGCGTTCGCTCACCCGGCGGGCACGGCCTCCACGTCCCTGCGCAGCGCCCGCTCCTCCGCGTCGGCCAGCCAGAAGAAGACGGGCGGCATGCCGAGTTCGATCGCCGCAAGGGCGATCTGGAACCACTGCGGCCAGCCGTGCACGGCGAGCGAGAGCACTCGACCCACGCCACCCAGGAGGAAAACGGCGGCCAGCCACCGCACCGCCGGAGCCGGGATCGGGCGCTGCCGTGCCGCCCAGAGCCAGGCCAGCCCGTAGCCGACGAAGGCGGCCCCCATGAACCGGCCCCAGCTGTCGACCGTCGCACCGGCGGAACCGGCTCCGGGGATGGCGGCGTTGCCGAGTGCCACGTGGAGCAGGCCGATCGCCACGCATGACCAGCCCATCAGTTGTGTGAGTACACGCAGAGCCCTGGCCATGGTTCCTCCAAGCAGCGTTGGTGGAGCGTAGTTGACGTGTGTCTACCAACACCTTGAGGCCAGTAGTAGACACATGTCAACTAAACTGGATCCATGTCTCCTCGCCAGCGACTCGCTCCCGCCGACCGCCGCGCCCAACTCCTCGCCGTCGGCGCACGGCTCTTCGCCGCCCGGCCGTACGCCGACGTACTGATGGAGGAGGTCGCCGAAGAGGCCGGGGTCTCGCGGGCCCTGCTCTACCGTCATTTCCCCAGCAAGCAAGCCCTCTTCGCAGCCGTCTACCAGCAGGCCGCGGACCAGCTGCTCGCCGCGACGCGGCTCGCCCCTGCCGACTCCCTCGTGGAACAGCTCGTCCAGGGGATGGACGTCCATCTCGACTACTTCGTGGCGAACCGCAACGCAGTCCTCGCCGCGAACCAGGCCCTCGCGGGCGACCCGGTGATCCAGACGATCATGGCGAACGAGCTCGACGCGCTACGGGCGCGGCTCCTGGCCGTGCTCCCCGTCGTGGACGAGAGCGCCCGCGAGGCCGTGTCCGGCGTACTGAAGAGCTGGCTGGTCTTCGTACAGATCCTCTGCGTCGACTGGCTCACCCACGAGACCTGCACCCGCAACCAGTTGCGCGATGTCTGCATCGGAGCGGTTCTCGGCGCCCTCCGGCCGCTCCTCGCCGAGGACCCCGCCCCCGACTGGCCCCCACAACGACCCGGCGGACTTGCCTAGGCTCCGCTGCCGGTGGGGGTGGGAACCAGCGGCCCACTTCGCAGGTCGCTACCCAGCGGCCACCACCGGGCCGGCCGTGACCTGAGGACGGTTGGGGAGCAGTGACGCGAGGTTGTCCCTCACGAAGTCCGCCGCCTGCTTGATCGACTCTTCGGCCCCGGATCGGTCTTCGAAGACGCTGGTGGAGACCATCACCCCGTCCCCGGCGTCCACCCAGTAGTACGCCACGAAACCGGGGACCCGGCGGAGCAGGGGCACGAATCCCTCGTCCACTCGGCGTCCTACCTCGGCAGAGTCAGTCACTCCCTCGTAACGCCGCATTACTGCGTACACAGCTGATCTCCTCATGGATCCCGAGGTCACCTTGCACGAACGACCTACCCCCACCGGGCGTCTCTCGCCCGGGGGACGTCCGGAAGTGACCCGGATAGGCGCACCGGTGATCCGAACCGGGCCCGGCGCCGGTGCCGGTGTCCATCGTGGTCGGGCCACACCGCGTGCGCGGGCCAGCCCTTGCCCGGCGGTCGGGGGCGGTAGGGCATCACCCGGACGGAGCTCACAGCATGCAGATCAGAGCATGACGTGCTTGGCCTGGGTGTAGTCGAGGAGGCCGGACAAGGAGAGGTCGGTGCCGTAGCCGGAGTGTTTGACCCCGCCGTGGGGCATCTCGGAGACGGTGGTGCCGTGGGTGTTCACCCAGACGATGCCCGTGTGCAGGATCCGGGTCGCGCGCATGGCGCGGTCGTGGTCCGAGGTCCAGACGCTGGCGGCGAGGCCGAAACGGACGTCGTTGGCCAAGCGCAGGGCCTCCGTCTCGTCGGTGAACGGCTGGACGGTCACGACGGGGCCGAAGGTCTCCTCCTGCACGATCTCGTCGTCCTGGCGCACTCCCGCCACGACGGTGGCCTCGACGAAGAAACCGGGTCGGGCGAGCCGCGCGCCGCCGGTGACGACCTCGGCGTGGGCCGGGAGGCGTTCGAGCTTCGCCCGTACCGAAGCGAGCTGGGCCGCGTTGTTGAGGGGTCCGAAGTCGGCGTCCTGCTCGCTCGGCGGGCCCGTGCGCAGTTTTCGCGCCGATGCCGCGAAGGCCGCGAGGAACGCGTCGTGCACCCGGTGGTGGACCAGGAGCCGGGTGGGCGCGGTGCAGTCCTGGCCGGCGTTGTAGTAGGCGACGGCGGCAAGGGCCGCGGCCGTCGCCTCGACGTCCACGTCGTCGTGGACGATGACGGGGGAGTTCCCGCCCAGCTCCAGGTGGACGCGTTTGAGGCCTGCCGCCGCGGCCGCCGCGATCTCCTGGCCCGCCCGCACACTGCCCGTGACCGCGATCAGGGCCACGTCGCGGTGGGCGGTGAGCGCCCGCCCGGTGTCGCGGTCGCCGCAGACGACGTTGAGGACGCCTGGTGGCAGGTGTGCGGAGGCGATCCGCGCGAGCAGCGCGGACGAGGACGGGGTGGTGTCGGCGGGCTTGAGCACGGTCGTGTTGCCGGCGGCGATCGCCGGGGCGATCTTCCACGCCGCCATCATCAGCGGGTAGTTCCACGGGGTGATCTGGGCGCAGACCCCGACCGGTTCGCGGCGCAGCAGGGAGGTGCGGCCCTGCGTGTACTCGGCCGCGGCCGCGCCCGGGAGGTTCCGGGCCGCTCCGGCGAAGTAGCGCACCGTGTCGACTATGGCGGGCAGCTCCTCGTCCCTGAACTGCCGCGCCGATTTGCCGGTGTCCGCGGTTTCAGCGGCCGTCAGGGCTTCCGCATGCGCCTCCATCGCGTCGGCGAGGGAGAGCAGGGCGCGCTGCCGGACGGCCGGGGTGGTCGTGGACCAGTGCTCGTACGCGGCGGCCGCCGCCGAGACGGCGGCGTCGGTGTCGGCCCCGCCGGAGCGCGGGGCACGGGCGTGCACCCGCCCGGTGGAGGGGTCGGTCAGTTCCATCGTCTCGCCGGACGCGGCCGGCCGGTCCACGCCGCCGATGTGGTTGAACAGCGTGTCGGTCAGGGTGTCGCCCACGGTGTCAGCCACGGCGCAGCACCTCCTCGGCGGTGTCGCGTCCGGTGCGCACGGCGCCCTCCATGTAGCCGGCCACCCACTGGTCGGATCCGCAGACGTAGAAGGGCGGTTCGTGGGTGCCGTGCCGGGGACCGACGGCCGTGACGTCGCCGGGGGCCCACTGGGTGACGTACCCCCGGGTCCACGGGTCGGTGCCCCACATGCGCAGGTACGTGGCGAGCGGGCGGTGCGCCTCGTCGCCGTAGAGGCGGGCGATCTCGCCGAGCAGTTCGGGTTCCCGCAGGTGGGCGGGTGTGCCCAGGAGTACGCCGAACCGTTCGGGCGGGACGAGGGCGGAGAGGATGCCCTCGCTCTGCGGCCAGGTGCTGCCGAGGACACCCTCGGATTCGGAGAGGCCGCTGAGGCCACGGTCGCGCCAGAACGGCCTGTCGTACGAGGCGGTGAACTTGGCGGCGAGGGCGTGCCGCTGGCGGTGCAGGGAGGCCAGGCGGCCGTCGCTGACACCGGTGACGGCGACCGAGCGGAGGGGGCCGACGGGGAGGGCGCTGACGACGGCTGCCGCGGTCAGGGTCTCTCCGCCGGCCAGGCGTACGCAGCAGCGGCCCGGCGACACCGAGACCGCCTCGGCCGCGGAGCCGGTCCGTATCCGCCCGTCGAGGGCGTCGGCCATGCGCAGGGCCACGGTCGCCGAGCCCTCGGCCACCCGCAGGCCCTCCCACGCTTCGTACTCGTAGTGGCCGACGCCGGGGACGGCAGCGTGTTTGCGCAAGGAAGCCAGCAGGGAGGTGCGTTCGCAGGAGCCGTCGGCGAGCGCGAGCTGTCCGATCTCCCAGAGACGTACGACGGCCGGGGTCGCGCCCTCGGTGCGCAGCCAGTCGCCGACGGACTGCCGGTCCAGGGCGGTGGCGCCGGGATGGGACCACGGGTCGTCCGGGTCGACGGTGCGGGCGAGCGCGGCGAAGGCGGCGGTGACCTTCTGGTGGCAGGCGTCGTCACCGGGCCCGAACCAGTGGGGAGGTTCGGCGGCGGAGACTCCTTCGGGGGTGGCGCGGACGAGGGCGCCGGGCTCGGCGACGTAGCTGGGGACCAGGGTGAGGCCCAGTTCGGCGACGAGGTCCGTGTAGGCGGTGTGGGACCGGCCGACCACTTCTCCGCCGAGTTGGACGAGGCGGCCGTCGGGGAGGCGGGTCTGCTCGACGCGTCCGCCGACCCGGTCGCGGGCCTCGACGACGAGGACGTCGGCGCCGCCCTCGGTCAGGTCGCGTGCGGCGGCGAGGCCTGCGAGGCCCGCGCCGAGCACGATGACGTCGTGTTTCATGGGGTGTTCCTTCGCTGGGTGCGGGAAGGCGGCCGGGGCGGCGGCCCGGAGGGGTCGGTCAGCCGAGGACCAGGCAGTGTTCGGGCTTCCAGCCGATCTCGACGCGCTCGCCGCCGCTCCAGCGGTCCTCCATGCGGGAGCGGACGGTGTTCTGCTCCAGCACGGACACCGTCACGCCCGGCGCCAGTTCGATGAGGTAGGTGGTGGTCGCACCGCAGTAGACGGTCTCCCGCACGACGCCGCCCACCCGGGCCATGCCCGGTTCGAAGTCGGAGAGCCAGATCTTCTCGGGCCGGATCGAGAGGCTGACCCTGGTGCCGTCGGAGACTGCGGACCGGAGGCCGACGGGCAGCGCGGGGCCCTGGTCCAGGACGACCTCGCCGGAGCGGTAGGTCCCGGGGACGAGGTTGGAGGTGCCCATGAAGGAGGCCGTGAAGGTGCTGGTGGGGCGCTCGTACACGTCCTCCGGCGTGCCGCACTGCTCGATGCGGCCCTCGTTCATGACCGCGATGCGGTCCGACATCGTCAGCGCCTCGTCCTGGTCGTGGGTGACGAAGACGAAGGTGATGCCGATCTCGCGCTGGATCTGCTTGAGCTCGACCTGCATCTGGCGGCGCAGTTTCAGGTCGAGGGCGGCCAGCGGCTCGTCCAGCAGCAGCACTTGGGGGCGGTTGACCAGGGCGCGGGCGAGGGCCACGCGCTGGCGCTGGCCGCCGGAGAGCGTGGGCGGCTTGCGGGCGGCCAGGTGCCCGAGCTGTACGAGGTCGAGCATGCCGGCGACCCGCTCGCGGATCTCGGCGCGGGCCACGCCCTTGCGTTTGAGGCCGAAGGCCACGTTGTCCGCGAGGGAGAGGTGGTCGAAGAGGGCGTAGCTCTGGAAGACGGTGTTGACGTTGCGCTTGTCGGGCGGCAGCCCGGTGACGTCTTCGCCGTCCAGCAGGACGCTGCCCTCCGTGGGATCGGCGAAACCGCCGATCATCCGCAGCAGGGTGGTCTTTCCACAGCCGGAGGGGCCCAGGAGGGAGAAGAACTCGCCGGGGGCGATGTCGAGGGTGACGTCGCGGACGGCGTACGCGTCGGCGGCGCCGGCGTACCGCTTGCCGACCTGGTCGAGCCGGACCGCGGGGTGCGGGCGCGGGTGCGGGGGACGGGGAGGGTGCTGCATGGGGGTCACTTCCCGGAGAGCAGATCGAGGCCGCCGCGGCGGCCGAACAGGCGCGGGATGGCGAGGGCGAGGACGATGAGCGCCACGGAGCCGAGGAGCATCAGGGTGCCGACGGCGTTGATGGTGGGCTGGACGCCGAACCTGATCGCCGAGTAGATGCGTACGGACAGCGGCTGCGGATCGACGCCGGTGGTGAAGTAGGCGAGGACGAAGTCGTCGAAGACGAGGGCGAAGATCAGGACGGCCGAGGCCAGGATGCTGGGGAGCAGCGCGGGCAGCGTCACCAGGCGCAATGCCTGTCGGCGGGTGGCGCCGAGGTCCATCGCCGCCTCTTCCACCTCGGGGTTCAGGGCGGCGATGCGGGAGCGCAGGATGACCGTCACGTACGAGATGGAGAAGGTGATCTCGGCGAGCATCACGGTTCCGGTGGACAGCGTGATGCCCGTGCCCTTGAACAGGAGCATCGCCGCGACGCCGGTGACGATCTCCGGGGTGATCAGCGGGACGAGCATGACCAGGCCGGCGAAGGAGCCGAGCCGGCTGCGTGCGCGTACCAGTCCGAGCGCGAGGGCAACGCCGAGGACCAGTGAGCCGGCCATGGCGACCAGGGAGACCTGCAGGCTCATGCCGAGCGAGTCGAGCAGTACGTCGTCGTGGAAGAAGGCCTCGTACCAGCGCAGGCTCAGTCCCTCGAACACGGTCAGGGACTTCTGCGCGTTGAAGGAGAACAGGACGACGACGCCCACGGGGAGGTAGAGGAGCGCGAAGAAGAGCACGGTGACCGCGATCGCGAAGCGGGGCCGTCGCTCGGCGCGTCGTGTCATCGGGCCGCCTCCGCCTCGTCCTTGCGGGCGCGCCGCAGGTAGCCGAGCATCCCGAGGAACAGGACCGCCATCAGCAGCATGGTCAGGGCCGAGCCGAGCGGCCAGTTCTGGCCCTGGAAGAACTTGTCCTGGATCAGGTTGCCGATCATGATCTGGTCGGGTCCTCCCATGAGCTGGGCGCTGACGAAGTCGCCCATGGCGGGCAGGAAGACGAGGACGCAGCCGGCGGCGGCGCCCTGCCGGGTGGCGGGCACGGTGACGAAGAAGAAGGTCCTCAAGGGACCGCCGTAGAGGTCGCGTCCGGCTTCGATGAGCGAGGTGTCCATGCGTTCCAGGGCCGCGTACAACGGGATGATCATGAACACGATGAAGCCGTAGACGAGTCCGGCGATGACGCCCGCGCCGGTCTGGAGGATCTTGGTGTCGTCGTCGGCGATGCCGACCGCCCGCAGGGCCCGCAGCAGCGGTCCGTCGTCGGAGAGGACGACGGACCAGCCGTACATCCGTACCAGGTAGTTGGCGAAGAAGGGGACGACGATGGCGGCGATCAGCGCGTTCTTGAAGCGCCCGCCGTGCAGCGCGATGGTGTAGGCGACCGGATAGGCCACGGCCAGGCAGATGGCGCAGGTGACGAGCGCGTAGCCGAGGGAGCGCAGCAGGACGGTGCTGTACGCCGGGTCGGCCAACGTGGCGATGTTGTCGAAGTTGAGTCCGAAGCGCGGGTTTCCCAGCGGGTCGGTGGTGCCGAACGCGAGGGTGGCCACCAGGACGAGGGAGGCGAGCAGGAAGCCGGTCATCCACAGGGTGCCGGGGAGCATGAGCCAGGTCCACAGGCGCGCTCCCGAGGCGGACGGCCCCCGGTCCGGAGAGGTCGCCCCGGATGGTTTGCGTCGTGTCATGTCAGCCGGCCTTCACGTCGGTCCAGGCGGCGTCACGGGCGCGCTCGCCCGTCGCGGTGCTGTTGCGGAAGAAGAGGTCGGCCCCCAGGTCGTCGGCGGTCACCAGGCACTGGGGGAACGGCTCCACGAGCGCGGCGTAGGTGTCCTCGGTGCCGTGCACCGGCATCGGGTAGCCGATGTACTCGATGTTCTTCTTCACGTTCTCCGGGCGGAGCATGTAGTCGATGAAGAGCATCGCCGTGCCGGGATGCTGGGCGTTGGCGGGTATGGCGTAGCAGTCGGAGTTGACGGGGGCGCCCTCCCGGGCGACCTCGAAGCCGAAGACCGAGGGGTCCTCGGCCTGGGCGAGCATCGCGGCCATGTCCCCGCTCCAGGCCTGCGTCATGTCGGCGTTGCCGTTGAGCAGGTTGTTGTAGCTGTCGCTGGAGAAGCCGCGCAGCCGGGGGCGGAGCGAGCGCAGGGTGTCGGTGACGCGGTCGAGCTCGGCCGGGTCGCCGGTGGAGAGGCTGAGTCCGAGCTTGAGCGCGCCCATGCCGAGCACCTCGTCGCGGTCGTCGAGTACGAAGACCTTGCCCTTGGCCTGCTCGTTCCACAGGTCGCTCCAGGAGCCGGTGAGGTCCCCGAGGCGGTCGCGGCGCCATCCGATGCCGGTCTTGTACATGGTGAAGGGGACGGTGTGCGCGGAGCCGGGGTCGTACCAGGGGTCGGCGAAGTAGCCGTAACCGCCGAACACCGCCTCGGCGTTCTTCAGCCTGCTGTGGTCGATCGTGCGCAGCCTGCCGCCCGCGGCGAGGCGCTGCGACCACTTCGCCGTGGGGAAGATGATGTCGTAGCGGTTGCCGGCGTTGAGTTTGGCGGCCATGCCCTCCATGGAGTCGAAGTTGGACTGGATGACCTTGACCCCGTACTCCTTCTGGAAGCCTTCGAAGACGGCCGGGTCGACGAAGTCGGCCCAGTTGAAGTAGACGAGGTCGCCGTCGACCTTGACGTCGATCGGGGCGTGCGCGGCCGCTGCTCCGGCCGGGTCGTCGTCGGACGCGAACCCGCAGCCGGCCGCCGTGAGGGCGAGGGCCGCGGTGGTGCCTGCGCGGAGGAAGGAGCGTCTGGTCAGGGGAAGTGCCTCGGGGGACATCGGGGTCCTCTCCGTAGGGGCCCGCTGCCGTGGGGGACGGCGGGAAGGGAACAGCGGCGGGGGGCGGTCGTCCGGTGGGCGCGGCGGTGCGGGGGCGCGGTGGTCCCGTCGTGCCGTGGTTGCCCGCGCGGACGGCGCGCTTCAGCGGGTGCGGCTCACAGGTCGGCGGCGTCGAGGTCGGCCCGGATGCGGCCGGCGAACCAGCCGACCGCCGACTCGCGGCGCGACAGGGGTCCGGGCTCGAACCCGGGGGTGGAGAGCCCCTTCTGGACGCGGGCGACCAGCTCGGCGTCCTCGTCGTTGGTGATCCAGCCGATGTGGATGTTCAGGCGCCGGGCCAGCCGGGTGCGCAGGCTCGTGCCACGGCGGGTGTAGAACGCGCCGGGTACGGCCACCCGGTCCACCGCCGTCGGGATCGCGGTCCACGCGAGGACGTGGTCGGGGTAGAAGTCGATGAGGGTGTTCGGGTAGATCACCGCGTACCGCCAGACCCTGCGGTCGGCCTCGGAGAGGCCCGGCATCGGGGCGGCGATGCGCTGGTAGAGGCGTTCGGGCCAGTTGGAGGAGGGCTTGTCCCGCAACGGCGAGGTGAACAGGGCGTAGGACTCCTCGATGTCGCAGGTGTAGCCCTGGTAGTCGAGCAGCCGCATCAGCCCCGGGTGGGCCACCGGGACGTGGTAGCCCTCCAGGTAGTTGTCGACCGCCACCTTCCAGTTGGCTTCCTGCACCTCGGCGCCCGCCAGGTCGTGGATACGGGCGCGGCCGACCGGTACCAGATCGGCTCCGGCGTAGTGGCCGACCGCCTCGGCGAGCCCCGCGCAACTCTTCGCCAGCGGTACGGCGTCGGGGTCGAGGTTGACGAAGACGAAGCCGAGGAAGGACTCGACGCCGGCCGGGAACAGGCCGAGGTTCGGCTTGTCGAGGCAGGGGATCTGCCGTGCCTCCGGGGCGCCGACCAGGCTTCCGTCGAGCCGGTAGGTCCAGCCGTGGTACGGGCAGCGGATCGCCTTGCCGGCCGGTTCCGGGGCGGTCACCAGGCGTGTTCCGCGGTGGCGGCAGACGTTGAGGTGGGCGGCCAGGCCGCCGTCCTCGGTGCGGACGACCAGTACCTCGCGGTCCGCGACCGTGGCGGCGAGCCGGGCTCCGGGCTCCGGGAGGTCGGACTCGTGGCAGACGAGCTGCCAGGACTTGCCGAAGACGTGCCGCATCTCCGCGGCGCCCGTCTCGGGATCGGTGTAGTAGCGGGCTGACAGGGCGGGCCCGGGGGAGTCCTGGCCGGGCGGGCCGGTCGGTGTTTCGGCGGCTCTGTGCTGCATCGGGTGACTCCTTGCCGTACGTGCGGCGATCGGTGTCGGCGATCGGTGTGAGCGATCGTGTCGAAGCGTCCCAGCTGCGGGCAGGTGGAGGTACGGCGGACGCCGCGACCTCGCTGACCGATTGGACAGCCAGACTGCTGGCTCATTTCCGCCGGGTCAAGACTTGTGGGCTGACCGATCGGTCAGCTAGCGTGATTGCTATCGCTGACCGATCGGTCAGTCAACGATTCACCCGTCGCTGCTCCGGCGCCACCGCGCCTCCGCCCTGTTCCCCGCACCGGAAGCAGCCCTGCGCCCCGGCATCCGCCCGGCCCCGCACCCCCCGTTCCGCCGCACGACTCGGCGTCCCCCTCGGCGAGCCCCGGGCTTCCCCTCACGCCCTGGCCCCGCCGGCGCCGGCCCGTCCCGGCACCCCACCCCTCCCGGAGGCACGTATGAGCGGACGTCGGCGTCTGGACTGGCTCGGCCTCACCCCCGAACCGGAGCGGGAACTGCCCGCGGCGGTCGCCGCCCTGCGCGCCCCCTCGCCGGCCTCGCCTGCGCCATCACCCCCGACGCAGGCTCCGGCACAGGCCGCGGAACCGGCGGCCGCGGAACTGGCAGCCGCCGAGCGCCGGCGCGTGGAGCGCCTGGTCCTGCGGGGCAGCCGGCACGGCTGGCTCCGCTACCTGGCCGAGGTCACCGAGCTGGTGACCTCCGTGGCCGAGGGCTCACGACCGGGCGACCGGGCGGCCGCCCTGCTCGCAGCGGAGGTGGTCCTCGACCACCACCGCATGCTCATCGGCCTCCCGGGCACCGGGTACGGCCGCACCGCCGAGGACCGTAACGCGCTCGAGAGGGCCGTACGCACCCTGCAGACCCCCACCCGGACAGGAGGCAGCCGATGACCGCGATCCGACTCCCGACGGCGCAGCCGCCGGACTCCGCACTCGGAGCGCGACCCGACGTGACGGAGAGCGCCGGGGCGTACCGCGCCACCGGCGGTTACCGGAGCGCCACCCGCCCCGACGAACTGCTGCACCACCTCGACGCCTCCGGCCTGCGCGGCCGCGGCGGGGCCGGATTCCCGGTCGCCGTCAAACTGCGCGCCGTCCGCGGGGGCGGCGGCGCCCCGGTCGTGGTCGCCAACGGAGAGGAGGGCGAACCGGGTTCGGTCAAGGACCGCTGGCTGCTCCGGGCCCGGCCCCACCTGGTGCTCGACGGCCTCGCCCGCGCCGCCGCGATGACCGGGGCCGCACGCGGCTACGTCTACCTCTCCGACCCGGAAGCGGGGGCCTGCGTACGCCGGGCCCTCGCCGAGCACCCGCCGCCCCTGCCGATCGAGGTCGTCGAGACCGACCGCACCTACGTGGCCGGCGAGGAGTCCGCGGTCGTCCGCAGGATCGACGGCGGCCCGGCCCTGCCCACCGCCAAGCCGCCCCGCCCCTTCGAGCGCGGCGTCGGCGGCGCGCCCACGCTGGTCTCCAACGTCGAGACGCTCGCCCGCATCGCCCTGACCGCCGCCCGGCCCGGACAGCGGCAGCGGATCGCCCGCTCCACCCTGGTGACGCTGTCCGGCGGGAGCGGCACCCCGCTGCTCACCGAAATCCCCTACGGCGTCCCCCTGCGCACCCTGGCAGCCGCCCACGGCACCCCGGATGCCGCCGGGGCCCTGATGGGCGGGCTGTTCGGGGGACTCGTCGACGCCCGGGGCCTGGACCTCCCCCTCGAGCCCGGCGCGCTCGCCGCCGCGGGCACCGCGCTGGGCTGCGGAGCGATCCGCTTCCTCGCCGCCGGCACCTGCCCGGTGACCGCCGCCACCGAAGCCGTCGGCCACCTCGCGGCCGAGAGCGCCCGGCAGTGCGGCGTCTGCGTCACGGGCACCGCGGCCGTGCACGGCGCCCTGAGGGCGCTCGCCGCGGGCACCGCCGGGCCCGACACCCTCGCGAACCTGACCCGCTGGTCACAGGGGCTGCCCGGACGCGGCGCATGCGGCCTCCTCGACGCCGCTGCGGGCGTCGCGGGCAGCCTCCTGCGCACCTTCCGCCGCACCCTCCCCTCCCACCTCGGCGCGGCCTGCCCCGCCTGCGCCGCCGACCTGCCCGCGGGCGGCCCCGGACGCCTCGCCGTCGCCGTACCGGAGGTCTCCGACGCGCCCTCCGCCCGCATCCCGCTGCCCGCGCTGAAAGGAACGCCGTGAAACTCCTGCTGGACTCCACCCGCTGCCAGGGCTACGGACTGTGCCAGGAACACGCCCCCGAGCTCGTCGAGCTCGACGAGTGGGGCTACGCGAAGCTCATCGCCCTCGCCGTCGAGCCCGCCGCGGAGGCCGCCGCACGCGCCTGCGCCGAAAGCTGCCCCAACGCCGCCCTCCGAGTGGAGAAGTGACATGGGACGCGACCTGACCGCACTGTTCGACCCCGGTTCCGTCGCCGTCGTCGGCGCCAGCGACGACCCGGCGAAGTACGGCCACGCCGTGGCGTCCCAGGCCCTGCGGGCCCCCGACCGCAGGCCCGTACACCTGGTGAACCGGCGCGGCGGCACCGTCCTCGGCCGGACCGCGGCGCCCTCCCTCGCCGCGATCGGCGAACCCGTCGAACTCGTGGTGATCTCCGTCCCCGGCGCCGGCTTCGAGGCCGCCGTCGACGACGCCCTGGCCTGCGGCGCTAAGGCCATCGTCGGCATCACCGCGGGCTTCGCGGAGGCGGGTCCCGCGGGACTGGCCCGGCAGCGGGCGGTCGCCGCCCGCGTCCAGGCCGCCGGAGCCGTGCTCGTCGGCCCCAACTGCCTGGGCATCGCCGACAACACGACCGAGCTGTACCTCGCCTCCGACCGCTTCGCTCCGGGCGGCGTGGCCCTGCTGAGCCAGAGCGGCAACCTCGCCCTCGAACTCCAACTCCGCGGCGCCCCGCACGGTCTGGGCTTCTCCCGGTTCGTCTCCCTCGGTAACCAGGCCGACGTCACCCTCGTCGACCTCGTCGAGGACTGCGCCCGCCACGAGGCCACCTCGGCGATCGCCGTGTACGCCGAGGACTTCGGCGACGGCAGGGCCTTCGCGCAGGCCGCCGCGGCGGCAGGCAAGCCGGTCGTCCTGCTCACGGCGGGCCGGGGCACCGCCTCCGCGCGCAGCGCCCAGTCCCACACCGGGGCGCTCACCACCTCGGCCGACGTGGTGGCCGCCGCCTGCCGCGACGCCGGGGTGGAACTCGTGCACACACCGCGGGAGATGACGGTCGTCCTCGCCGCCCTCGCCGCCGGGCCGGGGACGCGTACGCAGGGTCGCCGGACCGCGGTCTTCACCGACGGCGGCGGCCACGGCGCCATCGCGGCCGACGCCGCCGAGGACGCAGGGCTCGACGTACCGGAACTCGGCGCGCGGGCGCAGGAGCGCCTGCGGTCCGTTCTCTGGGAGCAGTCCGCGGTCGGCAACCCGGTCGACCTGGCCGGAATGGGCGAGCAGTACCCCCTCTCGTACGCCGACACGGTCGGGGAGCTGCTCGCCGCCGAGGAGGTCGACGCCGTCCTGATGACCGGCTATTTCGGCGGGTACGCGGCTTCCGACGGCGGCCTGGGCGGCGGTTCGGCCGGTGGCTCCGTACTCGCGGAGGGCGAGCAGCGGGCCGCCCGGGAGATCGTCACCCACCTCGGGGCCACGCCGAAGCCCCTGGTCGTGCAGTCGATGTACCCGCAGTCACCGAGCTGCCGGGTCCTGGCCGGGGCCGGGGTACCGGTGTTCGCCGCGACCGAGGACGCGGCCCGTGCGCTGGCGGCGATGACCGCCCAGGGGGCCGGGGGCACGCCCGGGCTCCCCGCGCTGCCGACGCCCGCCGCGCCGCTGCGGGACACCGGCTACCACGGGGTACGGGCACTGCTCGACTCCGCGGGCGTGCCGTTCCCGCCCGCCCGCGAGATCACCGACGAGGCCGGACTGCTGGCCGCGGCAGCGGAGTTCGAAGGCCCGTACGTCCTCAAGGCCCTGCACCTCCTGCACAAGTCCGACGCGGGCGGTGTCGCGCTGCGCCTGGCCGACCCGGACGCGCTCCTGGCCGCCTACCGGGACATGCACGCCCGGCTCGGCGCGCCCTCGTACTCCGTCGAGGCGATGGCCGACCTGACGGACGGCATCGAGCTGATCGTGGGCGTGAACCGCGATCCGCGGTTCGGTCCGGTGGCCCTGGTCGGGCTCGGCGGGGTCCTCACCGAGACCCTGCGCGACGTCGCCTTCGCGCTCGCGCCCGTACCGGCCCGGCGGGCCGAGGAACTGCTCCGCGGCCTGCGGACCGCCGCCCTGCTGGCGGGCGTACGCGGCCGGCCGGCCGTGGACGTGGCCGCGGCGGCCGCCGTGATCGAACGCATCACCACGGTCGCCGCCGCGCATCCGGAGATCGCCGAGCTGGAGGTCAACCCGCTGCTGGTACGCCCGGACGGGGCCATCGCCCTGGACGCGCGGGCCGTACTGCTCTGAGCCCCCCGTACTCCCTCTCACCCCTTCGCGTCCCGGAGAACACCATGGACTTCCGCTACACACCCGAGCAGGCCGACCTCAAGGCCCGCGCCGCCGCCTACTCGCGGCTCCTGATGAGGTACGAGGACCAGTCCGAGGAGGCCGGCGGGCCGCTGCCCTCCGACACCGTCCGCGAGCTGACCCGCGCCGCTATCGAGGCGGGCGTCTACGCCATCAACATGCCCGCCGAATGGGGCGGGGCCGGGCTCTCCCTGCTGGACCAGGTCATCGTCGAGGAGGAGTTCGGCAAGGTCACCAACTGCCTGTGGGACATCCCCTGGCGACCCGCGAACGTCCTGGCCTACGGGACCGAGGCGCAGCGGGAGAAGTATCTGCTCCCCGTCATCAGGGGCGAGCGGTTCGACGCGTTCGCCGTGACCGAGCCCGGCGCGGGCTCCGACCCGGGCTCGTGCACCAGTACGGCGACCCGTACCGACGGCGGTTGGCTGCTGAACGGCGAGAAATGGTTCGTGACCTGCGGCGACATCGCCGACTTCCTGCTCGTGCAGGCCGACGCCGGCCCGGAGCGGGCCGCGACCCTGTTCTTCGTGGACAAGCAGGCAGCGGGAGTCGAGATGACCCGCGTCCCCCGCTTCATGCACTCCGCCGTGAACGGGCACCCCGAGTTCACCTTCACCGACGTGTTCGTCCCCGACGAGGACGTGCTCGGCGGCGTCGGCAACGGCTACGAGCTGACCAAGGAGTGGTTCACCGACGAGCGGCTGATGATCGCCGCCCGGACCGTCGGCGCCGCCGAACGGGCCCTGGAGCTAGCCCGCAACTGGGCGGTGGCACGCCGCCAGTTCGGCTCGCCCATCGCCGACTTCCAGCTGATCCAGGGCATGCTCGCCGACTGCGCCGTGGACATCGCCGTCAACCGGGCCTACACCCACCAGGTCGCCTGGGAGGCCGACCAGCCGCACACCGACCGCAAGACCCTGCACGCCAAGGCGTCCACGGCGAAGCTGGCGGCGAGCGAGGCCGCCGGGCGGGTCATCGACCGCTGCGTGCAGATCTTCGGCGGCCGCGGCTACGACCGTTCGTACCCCGTCGAGCGCATGTACCGCGAACTGCGCGTCGACCGGATCTGGGAGGGCACCTCCGAGATCCAGCGCCTGATCATCGCCAACGAGCTCGTCAAGCGCGGCACCCGGGCCCTCGCGCTGCCCGGCGCCTGAGCCCCGTACCGCACCGCCATGCAACGATCGAAGAGGAGTGACATGGACTTCCGCCTCACCGCCCGTCAGGAAGAGCTCAAGGGCTCGGCGCGCGCGCTCACCGACTTCATCATGAAGTACGAAGTCGACTGCGAGGAGAACAACGGCCTGCCCCCGCACGCCCACACCGAGATCCGCGACGCCGTCCTCGACAGCGGCCTGCAGGCCGTCAACATGCCGGCGGAATGGGGCGGGGCCGGGCTCACCATCCTGGAACAGGTCACCGTCCAGGCGGAGCTCGGACGACTGACCGGCGCACTGTGGGACATGGTGTGGCGCCCGGCCAACGCCCTGTCCTTCTGCACGCCCGAGCAGCGGGAGCGCTACCTCGTCCCCGTCATCCGGGGGCAGCGGCGCGACTGCTACGCGGTGAGCGAGCCCGAGGCGGGCTCGGACCCGCAGAGCCTGCGGACCACGGCGACGCGGAGCGACGGCGGTTGGGTACTGAACGGCGAGAAGTGGTTCGTCACCGTCGGCGACCACGCGGACTTCATGATCGTGCTGGCCGCCGCAGGGGAAGAGGGCGCCCCGACCCTGTTCCTCGTGGACAAGGAGACCCCGGGCATCGAGATGACCCGGGTGCCGCGCTGGATGCACACCTTCGTCTACGAGCACCCCGAGTTCACCTTCACCGACGTGCGCGTGCCCGAGGACGCCGTGCTGGGGGAGGTGGGCAACGGCTACGACATCACGCGCTCCTGGTTCACCGAGGAACGGCTGATGATCGCCGCCCGGACGATCGGCGCCGCCGAACGGGCCCTGGAGCTCGCCCGGGACTGGGCGGTGGAGCGCCGCCAGTTCGGCTCGCCCATCGCCGATTTCCAGCTGATCCAGGGCATGCTCGCCGACTGCGCCGTGGACATCGCCGTCAACCGGGCCTACACCCACCAGGTCGCCTGGGAGGTCGACGAGGGCCGGATCGACCGCAAGACGCTGCACGCCAAGGCGGCCATCGCCAAGCTGGCGGCGAGCGAGGCCTCCGGCCGCGTCGTCGACCGCTGCCTGCAGATCTTCGGCGGCCGCGGCTACGACCGCTCGTACCCCGTCGAGCGGCTCTACCGCGAACTGCGCGTCGACCGCATCTGGGAGGGCACCTCCGAGATCCAGCGCCTGATCATCGCGGGTGAACTCGTCAAGCGCGGCACGGGCGTGCTGCACATGCCCTCCTCCGTGTGACCGTACTGGGGTGTGGGGACCCGTGTTGGGGGAGGCGAAACCCCCCGTGAAGGCCCAAACCCTCCCATGGGTGGAGAAAAACAAGGAGAGGTGTGGAAGAGTGGGAGA
>NZ_JBVIGX010000014.1:0-152276 GCF_055570595.1 Streptomyces sp. NPDC031132 | reverse complement strand
TCGCAGCCCTACCCCACCCACCACCCCCCCCCCCCCCCCCCCCCCCCCCCCCCCCCCCCCCCCCCTCCCCCCCCCCCCCCCCCCCCCCCCCCCCCCCCGCCGCCGCGTACGGCACCAATCCTGCATGTGAAGGGAGAACCGATGACCGATGTGGAACGGGTCGGGATCGTGGGCTGCGGCCTGATGGGATCCGGCATCGCCGAGATCTGCGCCCGTGCAGACCGCGACGTCGTGGTGGTGGAGACGAGCGGGCCGGCCGCGGACGCAGGCCTGAAGCGGATCACGCGCTCCCTGGCGCGCGCCGCGGACACCGGGAAACTGACCACGGCCGAACGGGACGCCGCGGCCGGCCGGATCACCATGACCACGGACATGACCCTGATGGCGGACCGGGACCTCGTGGTCGAGGCCGTGGCGGAGGACGAGCGGACGAAGCTGGAGGTGTTCGCCCGGCTCGACGCGGTGGTGGAGCGCCGGGACGCCGTCCTGGCCACGAACACCTCCTCCATACCCGTCATCCGGCTGGCGGCCGCGACCTCGCGACCGGGCCAGGTGGTCGGCCTCCACTTCTTCAATCCCGTTCCGGTGCTCCCCCTGGTCGAGCTCGTGCCCTCGCTGCTCACCGACGAGGGGACCGCCCGGCGCGCACACGCCTTCGCCTCCGAGGTCCTGGGCAAACACGTCGTCCGCGCCAAGGACCGCGCGGGATTCATCGTGAACGGGCTCCTTGTGCCGTACCTGCTGGCCGCGGTGCGGATGGCGGAGTCCCGGACCGCCTCCGCCGAGGACATCGACCGGGGCATGACCCTGGGCTGTGCCCACCCGCTCGGGCCGCTCGCGCTGGCCGACCTCATCGGGCTGGACACCGTACAGGCCATCGCACGGTCGATGTACGCGGAGTACCGGGAGCCGCTGTACGCCCCGCCACCGCTGCTGGCCCGGATGGTGGACGCGGGCCTGCTCGGCCGCAAGACGGGCCGGGGCTTCCACACCTACCCCTGACCGGCGCGCCCCAACGGCCGGAGCCGAGGGGCGTGATGCGAGAGGATGAGGGTCTGGCGGCCGGCAGCCAGACCCGACCACCCACCTGCCCTGCGGGCGCCGACACGGGGAGTAGCCAACGTGACCAAGGCCGAGCGTGCACTGGAGACGCGCGAGCGCATCCTCAACGCCGCGTGCGAAGTCATCGCCGACATCGGCTTCGAGAACGTCAGCATGCGCAAGGTCGCCGAACACGCCGGCGTTTCGAAGGCGCTGCTGCACTACCACTTCGACACCCGCGAGAAGCTCTTCGCCGAGGCCATGACGCACTCCTTCGCCCAGACGGGCACGGACACCGAGGACGGAGGCGACACGGCCCCGGCCTCGGTCGTCCTGGCCCGCATCCTGCGCAGCATGCTGCCGAGCGACGCGGATCTGCGCCAGGACTGGAAGCTCTGGCAGGAGCTGTGGGTGCGGGCACAGCGCGACCAGACGGCCCGTCACCTCGCCGTGGACCTGTACGACCAGCTCCACGCCTGGGTCGGCGGAGCCGTGGAACGGGGCATCGACTCGGGCGAGTTCACCGAGTGCGACGTCGCCGCGGTCAGCACGCTGGTCCTGGCCCTCTGCGACGGCCTCGGCATCCGTCTGATGCTGGACGACCCCCGGGTCGACCTCGCCACGGCCCGGTCGACGATCTGGGGGGCCATCGCCCCCGCGCTCGGGATCGCCCCGGTCTTTCCGGAGGTGTGACACCTCCCGTCGGGCCGGCCCCTACGCCTTCGATCTGGTGAACCGCGGGGTCCTGTGGACGCGTGACCTACTGCCGTCACGGGGCGCAGCAAGAACAACGTCGACATTTCACCGGCTCGTCGACCCGCAGACCGAGGCGGTCAAAGAGGAACTGCCGGAGGACCTCGGGCCCTCCGACGGCGTATACGACGACATCAGTACCCTCGTTTGCTTCCGGACCTGCCCACGCCCCCCGGCATCGCACCCTACGCAGTCAATGAGTACGTCGGCCTGACACTCAAGGGAACGGAGGCAATGGCCTACCCGGCAAGCGGATGACCACGGCACCCCACACCGGTGCACTCAGCACTCCGACGGGGCCTGTTTCGACAGACGGCGCGGCCCGACGGCGGCGTGCCCGTCAGGCGGCTCGCCCGCAGCTTCGCTCTGCTTCATCCGGAGAGCTTGCGCGGCGCGGAGACGAGCGGGGCTCGAGCCAGAGGTTCAACTGGCCACGGGGTGGCGCAGGTTGAGCGAGGCGATCGGAGCCGGTGGACCGACGGTGGTGCCGCCGGCCCACCGGGTGTCTACTTGCCGAGGTCGCGCTCTGTGACTCCGAAGCGGGCCACGCCTTCGGCGTCTTCGGCCGGGGTGGTGTCGTACCGCTCGAAGCCGGCCTTCTCCAGAACGCGGACGGAGGCCGGATTCGACAGTTCCACGCCGGCGGTCACGGTGTGGACGCCGGGTGCGGTGAGGGCGAAGGCGGCGAGCGCCCGGGTGGCCTCGGTGGCGTAGCCCCGGCCGCGTCGGGAGGCGACGACGCCGTAACCGAGCTCGAGGACCCCCTCGGAGGGTGGCCAGAACAGGCCGATGGAGCCGACGACGATACCGCCGTCCCGCTCGATGATCAGCCTGTGGCCGTAGGTGCCGAGCCAGGCGGGGTTGTCGCGGAGGATGCTCGCGATGACGCCGTCGCCTTCGGAGGGGAAGTCCTCGGCCCACTCGGCCGGCCGGGCGCTGCCTTCGCAGTCGAGGACGGCGAGTACCTCGGCCGCGGTCCAGATGCGCAGGAAGAGCCGCTCGGTGGTCAGTTCGGTGAGGCCCTTGGAAAGGGAGGAATGCACGGGTGACTCCTGGTCGTTGGAACGACCCGGACCGCGTCGCGTGGCTTCAGCGGGCGGACCGGAAAAGGGCATGCTGAGGAAGGTCGCTGACGGCCATATTCATCAACCTCCCTGGACCGGAGCCGTGTTCACGCGTTTTCCGCGCCGAGGCGACGGTAACAGACCGAGCGCAGAACCGGGCTCGGGCTGGGAGGCGTCCGTGCCTGCCTCGGCCGGAGGGGTTGGCGCTCGCTCGTGGGAGGGGGTGTCGGCCACTGCCGGGGCGGCTGCCTCACGCTCACCGCTTGCGGGCGGTCACGAGGGCGAAGGAGAGGTGTTTCCCGCCGTCCTCGGTGAGCATGTCGATCACGGGCCGGTTGGTCTTCTCGCCGTCCGGCTGGTGCTCGGCGCACGCCCGCGCCCACAGCAGCCACTCCCGCCAGGCGTCCTCCTGCAGTCGCGCCGACGTGACGTCCACCAGTTCGGTGATCTCCCACTGGAAGCGCCACCATTCTGCCGTGTGCCAGGCGATGGCCTCCCAGCCGACCACGCGTTTGATGTGGGACGGGATCGCGCCGAGTTCGCGGACCTCGCGGGTCATGGCGGGGGTGGCGATGCCCAGTTGGCCGCCTGGGCGAAGGAAATGGGCCAGGTAGGGCAGGTAGCCGTCGGCGGTGCCGAAGTACTCGAACGCATCGATGCTCACGATCGCGTCGAAGCTCGCCGGCTCGAACGGCAGGGCGTGCGCCTCCGCCCGTACCGCGGACACCCGGTCGCCGACGCCCGCCTCGGTGAAGACGGCGGCCGCCTCCTCGGCGGGTATCCACCAGTCGGCGGCGACGACATCCACCCCGAACTCCCGGGCGAGAAAGACCGATGTGGCGCCCTTGCCGGAGCCGAGGTCGAGGACCCGCATCCCGGGGCGCAGATCGAGGTCCCGGGCCAGGTCCTCCAGAAGCCACAACGGGTTCGGGCCCATGTCGAGGCCGACGAGCCAGGCCGGGTCGTAGCGGGAAGAACGCGGGTAACGGTCGGGCCGCACGAGATCATTCAAAGCAGTCACGGACGAACTCAAACCCCGCATCCCGCCCGCGCGCAAACCCTTTCCCGTGGACATGCCCACCCCGGTCGGAGCATGGCCGTCCGCATGCGGCCCGCCCTCGGCCGTGAACGCCTGGCAGTCGCGCCACCACGGGGCGACCAGCAGCAGGCGAAGGCCATGCGCCGTGCTGGTCGGCAAGCCCTCGGGCGGACCCTGGATCAGGGAGGTCGGATGCGATTCCGTAGCCGGCCTGTGCGAGGCTGCAGCCGTGAACGGTGACGTGATAGGCATCCAAACGGCAGTGTTGCGGCTGGCCGACCCGCACGCGGCGCTCTTGGCGCTGGAGGCAGCGGTCCCGGGGCTGGCGGATCTACGGAGGATCGAGCCGGCCCCCATCGACTGGGTGGCGGCCGAGGCCGCCCTCGGAACAGCGCTGCCGCCAGACTTCAAACTGCTTGCGGAGCAGTACCCGCCCCTGCAATTCGGCGACTACATGTCCTTTCACACCCCGCAGCCCGGAACGGAAGAAGCATGGGCCCAGGCCGTGCTCGAAGAGCGAGAGGACGTGGCTGACCTCCTCGACGTGGAAGGCCTCGGTGACCTGCTCGCTGTCTACCCGGCCCCCGGCGGCCTGCTGATGTGGGGTAGCTCGATCGACGGCGACACGTTCTTGTGGACCACCGCGGGCAGCGGTCCCGAAGAGTGGCAGGTCACTGTCGCCTCCCACAACGGGGATTGGTGGCACTACACCGCCGGCGCGGTCCAGTTCACCGCCGACCTGATCTCCGGAGCCGTTGAACCCTGGGGCCTTCCCCGTGTCCGCCCCGAGGTCCTCGCGATCGGCGGCGGAGCGTAGGCACTCCACCACCTACTCCAAGCACCGCTGCCGGATGGTTCCGAGGCGCCGGCCGGCCCAGATCGGCGGGCACACGGCCGCCGGCCGGCCCCGGGCGCCCCCAGCGTCGTGTCGTGATGCCCCGGGGCGGGTCAGGTGTGGATGTGGCTGTGGCTGTGGCTCTTGGCGCCGTCGTGGCTGTCGGCGCGTTCGTCGTTGAACCAGTAGTCGCCGGCCGCGAGGTAGCGGAAGGAAGACGTGCTGTGGACGGGGAGGGGGACTTGGGCGGCGCGGGCGCCGTCGCCTCGGGGTTCGAGGCGGTGGGCGCCGGGGTTGCGGTGGTTGACGTCCCCGACGACGCTGACCGGCCCCTCCGGATTGTCCGACGGGAGGACGCAGGTGACCTGGGTCCGGCCCTTGAGCTGCTTGCGTTCCAGCACGGTGTTCTCCAGCCGTAGGTCGTCGGGGGTGGGTCCGGGCATGCTGGATGCCGGTCATTTGCCCGGTCCCCGCCGATGAGAGCGGGCAAGGGCATGGGGCATCGGGGCCGGAACGGGGAGGTGCGGTCTCGGGTCCGTTGCGGGGCCCGGCCGGGGCTTCGTCGACCGGCCGGGCCCCGCGTGCGTGGACCTCTCGTCGCCCTGCCACCGTGACACGGACCAGCCCGCACCGCCCGCGCGGGGCGGGGGCGCGTAGGCCGTTCGGGGGACTCGCGTGCACGCCGCCTGGTGTGGCCGCGGCCGGTGCGCCACGGGTACGGCGTCGCGGGGTCAGGTGTCCGTGATCGGGAAGAGCGCGTCGGTGTCGGTCATGGCCCGGAGCAGGGCGTTGAGGCCGCAGGAGTCGCAGAAGGAGAGGTCGGCGAGGTCGACGACGATCTCGCCCGGGCCGATGGGCCCGTCGCCGCCGACCTGCTCGCTACGCTCACGATCAGGCATGACGGCACGCGCCGCTGCCGGGGAAGGACGTCCCGGAAGCACTGCTCGGTCGGGTCTCGGCCCTCGAACTCCTCGCCGGCGCCCCGCTGCGCCCGGTCGCGTTCGCCGCGGTCGGGGCCTGGGCAGACGCCGGCGGACGCACGGGAGTCCTGATGACCGGGATGGCCGCGTGTCTGTTGACCTCTCTCCCCCTGCTGGCAGACCGGTCGGTCCGCATCCTCTCAAGTGGTCCCTCAAAGAGTTGATCACACGGACCGTACGCCTCCACGGTCCCGCTCAGAGACGAACGTGGGGCTCTGATCAGTTCGATGTGTCACGGCCTGGGAAGGTGTCGTCCCCGCGGACAGTCACTTCGACATGACGTCGATGCCTCCTCGAGTCGGCTGGTCGCACGGCGGACGTCGCTGGGAAGGCTGCTGCCACACGTTTGGGACGGTGGGGATGTCGCAGTCCCGTCACGCCGGCGTGACGGAGGTGGCCGGGCGGGTTCACGGTCTCTACAACCTGTACATCGCCGGGCTCGCGCGCTTCCCGACGGCTGGTTCCCACAACGCGGCGGTCTGGCCGCCGCTGCCCGCGCTCGCCGACCGCTTGGCCGCCCCGGCCCGAGGCTTTGCGGCGGCCGATTCGGTCTGACGGGAGCGACGGGTCCACGACATCGCTACGTGCCCCCTCCGCCCGGCGTCGTCACGCCGGCCGATCGTGGGTCGGCGGGACCAAGGGTGAGGAGCCGCTCTTCGGTGCGGGACTCGGAGGATGTTCGCCCCTTCATTCCGGTCTGTTTCAGGGGGAGTCCGACTCCTGCCAGGGCCCCTCCACGGCGGCCCCGCAGTCGCTCGGGAGGTGTGCGACGACGAGCGCGGCCGCCTCCTGGGGTGTGGCCACCTCGCCGAGGAGTTCGGCGTGGCCGGCGGCGTACACCGAGTAGGACTTTTCTCCGCCGGCTATGAAGGGAAGGTCGTTGCTCCACGGGAAGTCTGTGTTCCGGTGGAAGGTCAGGCAGCCGTGGCCCGGAAACGGGTACAGCTGGCGCAGGCGCGACTCTGCGAACGCGGCTTCGATCACCTCAGGATCCCCGCGGCGGGCTTCGGGGTGGCGCTCCAGCAACATGCGCCAGGTCTTCTCGACCACGGTTTCCGTACTCATGTCACTGATCATGGGCAGGGGCGCCTGCAGGAGCAACCCTCAGGCATGTCGGCAGGGTGGTATGCCCTTGTCTGTGGAATATCGTGGTGTGTCGCGCCAAGTGCGTGTGGATTCGCCGGTGAGGCAGTGGGCTCATGAAGTTGATCAACGCGAGGTGCACCATGGCTTCGGGGCGGTGGGGCTTGGCTTCGTAGTCGCGGGCCGAGCGGCGGTGGTTCATGCGCCAAGCGAGGGTTCTCTCGACGGTCCAACGTCGTGGAAGAACAGCGAATCCCCTGGTGGTGGGATCGCGACGGACGATGTGCACGTTGATGCCGAGGGTGGCGGCGTGCTCGACGAGGTGCTGGCGGTAGCCGCCGTCGACCCAGGTCTCGCGGACATGGGCCCGCACGATGGTGGAGTCGACCGAGATGCCCCAGCCGATCTCACCCGCCGCGCCCGCCGCCCCGAAGGCCGGACCAGTCCTGGACGACGCCACTCCGTCTCTGAGATCCCGTCTACCGGTCGTACACGAGGCAGCGACTCGGGAGGCGGCACGGACACGGTCAGCATCTACGATGCCACCACGCCGCATCCGGATCTGCCAGCGGCTCATGGTGCGTTCGCTTGAGTAGAACCACGTCCAGGTGTTTGACCTGTACTCGGAGTTCGGTGGCGGCCTTCGGTGGCAGCAGAAGCAGAGCCTCCTGCAGCTTGTCCCGGGCCCAGCCCTCGCCGCAGCAGGGGCAGGTGAACTCGGCCTCCCATTGCCTCCACCGGCGCTTGGTGCCGTGAACGCGCACGGACCATACGCTCAGCGCCACTGACACGAGGCCCGGAGACAACCGCTCCCGTTCGAGCACACGGACGGCAGCATTCGCGGCCCCCGACACGCCTGGGACATCGCGATACCGAACCCAGGGTCTTCCCCCACCGCGTTGGCGCGGTCGAAGTGAAGTTTTCGACGTCAACTTTACCGAGCTCGCGCCCGACATCTTCAGCGCGGACCGGCTCGCGACGCTGCCCGCCACGGCCTTCCCGCCCTCCACCGCAGACACCGAGAGCGTCCGCCCCCTGCAGACCGTCGGCGTACCCAACGGGACGCTCCGGCTGCGTGAGCCCGACGATGGGTGATCGCCGGCCGATGTGGCCTACGCACCGCGCGGTCTGCGCGGTGTGGTGGTCGCCTTCCTGCGGCTCGGCCCTCATCGAGCACGAGGGGGTGCAGCTTGGCCCGCGCCTTCGTCTTCGTCCACTCGGTGAACCGGTCAGCTGGCGTCGCCGGCGGAGCGCGGCAGCGCGGTCGAGGCGAGGAAGTCGTCGAGCATGCTGATCTGTACGTCCTCGGGGAATCGGCCGGGGTCGAACAGGGCCTGGACGACGAGTCCGTGGGTGAAAGCGACGACGGCGGCCGAGAGGTGTTCCGGGTCCGCCGCGGTGGGGAGTTCCCCGAGGTCGCGTGCGGCTTCGAGGTGCGGGCGGATCGTCGAACGCAGCCGGGTGTAGCGATCGGCCTGCTCCGTGGTCAGCCCGTCGTCGGCGAGGGAGAGGTCCCATGAACTGACCCAGATGCGGTTGCGGGCGATGTCGCCCGGGGTCAGCGGCAGGATGTCCAGCAGCATGGCCCGCACGGTGGCGAGCCCCACGGCGGGACGCGCGCGGCGGGGACGCTCTGCGGTGCGCTTCTCCAGCAGGTCCAGGGCGTGGGTGATCAGGGCCCGTTTGGTCGGGAAGTAGTGCATGAGCATCCCGGTCGAGACCCCCATCGCAGCAGCGACGGCACGCAGGGTCAGCCCCCCGAACCCCTTGTCGGCGAGGACCTGCCACACCGCCTCGGATACGTCCTTGCGGCGGGCTTCACGGTCTCCGGGTGCAGGCGGCATACTGCCATCCTACGTACCGAACGCTTGTTACGCACCAGAGAGCGAGACTTCCATGTTCACCTTGCCGCTCGGCGACCATGCTCAGCTCCGCCCCCTGGAGCCCTGGCAGGCACCGGAGTTCCTCGCCCACATCGACCGCGCCCGGGCCTCCGTGGACCCGTGGATTCCCTGGGCGACGTTCAGTACAGACCTCGACTCGGCCACGGCCACGCTCCAGCGATATGCCGACCGGCTGGCCACGGACACCGGCGGTATCTACGGCATCTGGCTGGACGGCACGCTGGTCGGGGGTGTCATGTTCACCCGCTTCGACAGCGCCTCCGGGGTCTGTGAGATCGGGTGCTGGCTGGAGTCGGCCGGGGAGGGACGGGGCCTGGTCACCCAGGCCTGCCGGGCACTGATCGACCGGGCCTTCCGGGAACGCGGGATGAGCCGCGTCGAATGGTGGGCCACGCCGGGCAACACCCGCAGCATCGACGCCGCGCGTCGGCTGGGCATGACCCGTGAGGGCGTGCTGCGGAAGCGTTATCCGTACCGAGGTGTGCGGCACGACAGCGAAGTCTGGTCGGTACTCTCCGAAGAATGGCCGCCTCTGGGGGAAGCGTCCGCTTCCGGAGTCCGGGGCGTCCGGGCCGAGCTGGACCGGCTGATGGGCGTGTTCGTCGGTGCTTTCACCAACACCGGCGACCGCCGGCCGGACCTCGGCGTCATCCGCGACGTCTTCATCCCCGAGGGCCGGATCATCGCGAACGTCGGGGACGAGCCCGTGATCTATGACCTCGACGCGTTCATCGAGCCCCGGCAGAAGATGCTCACCGACGGGACGCTGACGGAATTCTCCGAATGGGAGGTCGCCGAGCGGACCGAGATCTTCGGATCCATCGCGCACCGGTTCAGCGAATACCGCAAGTCCGGCTACCACAACGGCGTGTGGTTCGAGGGCTCCGGCCACAAGACCACTCAGTTCGTCCGGACCCCGTCAGGATGGAAGATGTCCTCGCTGGCCTGGGACGACGCACCCACCGCCCGCCCCGAATGACCGCGCGGCGGACCCTCGTCCCCGGCCGCCTCGTCCGCGTGGCCGGGCTGATCACGCCAAGAGCGCGACGGGGAGGACCGTCGGAGTCCATCCGCCCAGCGGTCACGGTGTCCGTCGCTGGGCCTTACCTCGGCGATACCTCGTCAGCTTTGCGAGCCAAGATGTCGTGGATGCCGGCGTGGACGTCATGCCTCGTGACACCCAGTTTCTTGAGTGTGCGGGCGACGTGGTGTTCCACGGTCCGGGGCGAGAGGAACAGGGCCTCGGCGATCTCCCGGTTCGTTGCCCCTTCGGCGAGCATGCGGGCGACCTCCTGCTCGCGCGGCGAGAGCCGGTCCCCATAGCCACGGCGGCCGGGCAGTGAGGGGCGGGCCAGTCCCAGCTCCCGCAGCACGTGCCGGCAGCGTGCCGCGTCGAGCGTGGCGCCGAGACGGCAGTAGATCTCCATGGCCCGGGAGAGAGCTTCGGCGACCTGGCCCGGGTCGGTGCGGGCGAGCGCCCGCGCATGCAGCTCCGAGGCACGAGCGACGTCGTACGGACGGTTCATGCCGTCCCAGAGTCGGCGGGCGGACTCGAAGTGCCTGGCCGCTGCAGCGGGATCAGCGTCCTGCAGCAGGAAGCCGCGGGCGAGGTGGATGTCGGCGGTGGCGGCGGGCGCGTCCCGGCCCTGCATGCCGCGTTCGGCATCGGCGGTGAGACCCTCGGCCTCCCGGCGCCGGCCGCGGGCCAGGGCCGTCGCGACCGCGGTGGGAATCAGGCCGTTGCTCCTGGCCCATGCACGGGCTCTGCGCATGGCTTCCACGGCGGGTGTGGCGGCTGCCCAGGCCGCTTCCGGCTCTCCTTCGGCGAGTCGGACCGAGGCGATCCCGGCAGCCGCGCGGACCGCCGACGTGACCTGGCACTCCCTGTCTCCATAGGCGGCAGCGGCACTGAACAGCTCCAGGGCGCGGGCGCGTTGCCCGGTAGAGGCTGCCAGCAGGCCGCAGGTCAGGGCCTGCTCCGCGGTGGCCATGGCGATGTAGGGGAACTGCGCGCCGAGGGCCGAGAACCGTTCCTCGAGACCGGCCCAGTGCCCGGCGAGCCCGTCCAGGCGTAGTTGGGCGGTGCGGCTGTAGCACTCCGCCCGCGGATACCCGACGTGCTGGGCGAGTTTCCGGCTCTCCTCCAGCAGAGCGGCGGCCCTTTCGGTGTGCCCGAGTTCGATGGCGATCTCACCGACGTTGAAGAGGGCGCGCGTTGTCTGGCGCAGGACGGCCGGATCGTCGGAGTGGCGCGGCAGTTCTTCCACGAGCCCCCATACGGAGGGGTTGCCGTCCCTGGCCATGACGGTGAGCCGGGTGACGTCGAGCGCCGCCCGGGCGGCCGCGTCGGAGCTGCCCCGCAGTGCGTCGTGCGCCCGCTCCATCCACGTGTGGGCCTGCTCGGAGGCGCCGTCCTGCTCGTTGGTGGCGAGCACGGCCATGGCGCGGCAGGCAGCCTCCGGATTGTCGGCCAGCTCCTCGACGGCCTCCTCCAGTTCCCGGCACCCGGCACGGTCGCCGGCGTGGTGCACGATGAGGATCCCGAGACTGAGCCGGATCTCGCCGCGCACCGTGGTCGGCAGCTGCGCATCGGCGAGGATGCGGCGCAGGACTGCGGCGCTCTCGGTGTAGTCCACCGCGTTGACGGCTATGCGGGCCAGGGCCAGTGCGGCCCGGCTGCGCAGGCCGGAGTCGGTCCACTCTTCCGTGAGGATCCGGTGCAGAAGGGCTGCCGCCGTGCCGTCGTCACCCAGGGTGACGGCCTGATCGGCGGCGGCCTCCGCCTCTTGGAGCCAGCTCTCCCGATCGCCGAGCGCCAGGGTGTGGTGCGCGATCTGAACCAGCGGGGGCGGCGACAGTGCCCGCAGGGCTTCGATCGCCCGCTGGTGCAGTCGGTCCCGCCGAGGGCCGGGAATGTGCTGGTAGACGACCTGCTGGGCGAGGACGTGCCGGAACCCGTAGCGGGTCGCGCCGCTCTCGCGCAGGACGCGGGATTCCAAGGCCTCGGTGAGCCCTCGGGCGCCGTCCTCGGTTTCGAGGCCGCTGACCTGGGAGAGAAGGGCTTCCGTCGCGGGAACCGCGACCACGGCCGCTGCTTCCAGGACCGCCACTCCCGGCGGTGACAGTCCCGCCAGACGCTCGGTGACCGCTTCCTGCAGTTCCCTGGGCACCTCGGCGTGCTGCAGTTCGGTGACGTAGTCGCCGACGGTGGCGAAGTCGGCGTACCGGCCGTGACCGGCAAGGGTGATCAGGTCCTCCTCGGCGACCAACGGCAGACCTGCGCTGCGCTGGTAAAGCACCTTGCCCACCGCCGCGGCGGCCTGCGCACCAAGGGCCGCGGCGGCCAGCTGCCGGACATCGCACTCGGACAGGGGGGTCAGGTGGATCTCGGCACCGCCGGTACCGGGCGGTCGGCGGTAGGCGGCTCCGAGCACGGGTGCGTGGTCGGGCAGGTCCTCGCCGCGGTAGGTGAGGACGAGGGTGAGCTGTTCGGGCAGGTCACGGGCGAGGAGCAGGAGCAGCTCCCGAGTTGCCTGGTCGATCCAGTGCACGTCCTCGACGACCAGCACCGCCGGGCTCAAAGCCCCGAGCACCGTGCGCGCTGCCTGGACGAGTTGGTACTTCTCGGCGCTGAGGTCAGGGGGGCGGGGGAGCGGGGGCGGCAACCGGTCCGACAGGTCCGGCAGCAGCGGAACCAGGGCACCCGCGGTCGGAGGGATCTTGCCGACGGGCGGGAGCCATGGGCCGACGCGGCGCAGGGCGTCCACCACGGGTCCGAACGGGAAGGGCTCACGCAGCGGGTGGCAGAGCCCGGTCAGTACCCGCCCGCCCTCGGCGGAGAGTGCTGCGGTGGCTTCGTGGACCAGACGGGACTTGCCCATGCCGGCCTCCCCCTCGACCATGACGACCGCAGGGGGCCGGCGCATGGCGTCGAGCAGGAGCTCCAGCTCCCGTCGGCGACCGACGAAGGGCAGCTCTCCGCCGGAGTCAGTGTCCGGGTGATCGAAACGGAGCGCCATGGAAGACCGCCTGCCTCGCGGACTCGCGGCACCGCGCCGGATTCCTCGGCGGTGCCCAGTCCCTGGTCGCAGTCACGGTATCCCCACCTCTCATACCTGAGCAAACCCTTGCAATCTGGAGCAGAGCGACGTCCGAGACGTGTTCGAGCGGTGTCATCCCACGAACCGCGGCACGGATGCTTCGACGGCATGGTCACCTTCGCGGGCCTGGGGCAGGAAGGGTTCGGCTGCGGGGCCGCCTTCGCCTTCGGCCCGTCCCAGGCGGTCGGCAGGCAGCTCCAGCACCTCGCATCCCTGTGCCCTGATCCATCGGATCGTCCCCCGTGCGGCCACGTCGTCCAAGGAAAGGACGAACGGCCCGGGAATGATCAGGACCTGGTAGTAACCGTGGGAGATCAGATCGAGCAGCCGCGTCCGCTGAGGCAGCGGTCCGCGCGACGGTCTGCCGTTGTCCACGTAGATGTGCGGCTCCGGCAGCCGGGAGTGCGCGGCGTGCCGCAGCAGTGCCTGGCGGTGGACCGCCATGTTCCACATGTCGCCGGGGTAGCAGCGCAGGTAGCCCGCCGCTACGGTCCATCCGCTCCCAAGATCGCGAGGGTCCACGTCTGCCTCCATCTCGATGGATGCCGGAGGACGGTCTGCGCCGGCCCGGCTCTGCCTCCAGCACACACCGTCGATCACCGCGGTATCAATGCGTACCGGCCCCCATCCCGGTGGCCGAAGGATGGGTATGGCGGGAAGAACGAGGCCGGCGTCCGGGCCCGCCGGCCACTGAACGTACGGCGCCCCACACGCTGAGTGCGGACCGCGTGAACCTCGGGTTCGCGGGGGTGGTGCGGTGGCGCGAGCCGCACCTCCACACCACCCCGGGTGAGCACCCGTGGGGTCACCACTTGACGGCGTTCACCGTGTCACCGTAGGCCCCCGAGGACTGGATGTTGAACGTTACGTTGCCGGCGGCGTCGTAGTAGCTCTGACCCGCTGTCCAGGCCATGTCCATGGCGGTGCAGCCTGCCGGGGGTGCGGCGGAGTTGGGGTTGGTCACCACCTGAACGGGGCCGTTGCCGGACGCCACGGCAGTGTTGACCTTGTAGATGACCACGCCGGTGGCGCAGGGGCTGGGGTCGTTGTGGGCGGCCCGTCTGGACTCGGCGACGATGGCGGTGGTGGCGCTGGTGCGGACGACCAGGAGTTTGCTGCCACCCGTGTACTCCACCGCGGTCAGCGCGACGGTGTTCTGGGTCTTCGCCTGGTGGACGCAGGTGACCTGGGCGTCCGTGATCCAGCCGTTCTTCCAGCTCATCCAGCCGAAGAACTGCGGCCCCCGGCCGTTGATGTTGCCCATGACGTCCCAGCCGCCCACGTAGCGGTGCTGGCTACCGCTCGAGGCGTAGAGGTCGGGCCACCCGAAGGTGTGGGAGGTTTCGTGGGCTGCGACCAGATGGCGGGTGTTCCAGGTCCACATGTCCGTGCCGAAGGTGACGGCCCACTTGACCGTCGTGCCGTTGATGCGGACGTTGCCGGGGTTGCTGGGCCACCAGTCCCAGGCGGTGGAGCGGTTGATCCACGAGTTGCTGGTCGGGATGATGTAGAACATGTCGTACGCCGCCAGGTTGGCGCCGGCATTGGCGGCCGCCTGGAGTGCGTCCCTCACGTACTGGCTGTGTTGTGCGTAGGTCGGGCTGTTCGGGAAGCCGTAGCTGTTGGAGTTCGACGGCATCCGTACCCACTGGTTCAACGGCGCCTGCATGCTCAGCCAGGTGTGGCCGTACGAGGCCTTCCACATCCAGTCGGCCGCAGGAGACAGGGTGTTGTGGTAGTCGGCGACGTTCCCGGCCCCGGCGGCATCGGGGAAGTCGACGTAGACCACCCCCACGTCGATCTGCTGCCCCGGCTGTTGGTACTGGGTGTAATCGGTCTGCTGCCCCACGTGCCGCCCCGCGATGGTTCCTTGCAGGGCGCAGGATGAGGTGCTCCCGTTGTATGCGAGGGCGCGATGGGAGGGGACGGCGAGCAGCGAGAGCACCGCGAGCAGGGTGGCCAGGACCATCAGGTGCAGGGAAGGCAGCGAACGCGAGCTTCGCCCTCTACGGACGGGCATGCGTGAGTTGGGCATGGGGGACCCCTCCAGGGGGATGGGGGATGGGGGATCTGGTTTCCGTCCGCGGCTCCCACGAGCTCCAGGAGTCGCGCGCAGTCCTGCGCTTGGACGGTCACCAGGCAGGGAGACGCGGAAGATCCGGCCTGTCGTTGGAGCGTGGCCGCTCGGACGGCAGGCGGGGAGGCCGAGTCGAGATCGGCGTTCGACGCAGGGGAAGGCCGGCCGAAGCCACCCTCCGGTTCATGAGAAGGCTGTTGTTGCGGGTGACGTCCGCACGTGTACAACCAGCCACGGGGTCGCCCCGGCGCTATCCGAACCCGTGGTTGAGTGGACGCACCGTACTACCGGGTCCCGGTCACGGCAATACGCCTCCTGAATTTCGACCTGCCGAGATGAAGGCGGACAGGGTCGGAGGTGGAAAGGCGCGGCACCGCAGGCTCACTTGACGGCCTGTCGCGAAAACACCTGAACTGTCATCCGCCCGGCGGCGTGTCGTACTGCTGCGGCGGGGCGCACGCCGTAGCCGTTCGTGCAGCCGTCACCGGGGCGGTCGATGAGGCCGTCGGGCCTGCGCCCAGCTCACGCCTGTGATCATCCGGGCCGGGTTCGGCGGATTGCGTTCGCTCTCACCTCTTGACCAACCGGGCACCCACACAGTGCAATATCACACATCACATGGGGCGAGTTCTCGCCACCCGGCTCCCGCCTGGCTTGTCCCGCATCCCCGCCACACCCTCTCCCCGGCAATGACTCCCCCTGGAGCACCCGTGAACAGACACGTCACCGCTCGGTCCTCCGCCTTCCGCAGATCCCGCCTCCCGGCACTGACCTTGGTCCTCACGACGGTCGCGCTGTCCACCACCGCCTGCAACGGACTGCTCGGCGGCGGAGCGGGCGGCGGTGGCGAAGGCCCGCTCGTCCTGGGCATGCACGTCCCACTGTCGGGAAGCAGCGCGGACGTCGGTCCCTCCATGAAGAACGGCGCACAGCTCGCTGTCGACGAGGTCAACGCCGCGGGCGGCGTGCTCGGCCGGAAGCTGCGTCTGCAGGTGGAGGACGACGCCTGCGATCCCAAGACCGCGGTCGCGGCAGCCAACAAGATCGTCGCTGCCGGCGCGACGGTCTCGGTCGGCGGCTACTGTTCCGGCGCGACGCTGCCCACGCTGCCGATCTTCGACAAGCGGAAGATCCCCATGATCATCCCAGCGGCCAACTCCAATGAACTCGTCGCCCAGCGCCTGAGACACGTCTTCCTCCTCAACGGGACCGGAAGCCAGCAGGCTGCCGCCGCCGTCGACTGGCTGACCAAGGACGGGGCCAAGAAAGTCGCCGTCATCGACGACAACACCAGCTACTCCAAAGACATCGCCGACCTCAC
This sequence comes from Streptomyces sp. NPDC031132, assembly GCF_055570595.1. NCBI lineage: Bacteria > Bacillati > Actinomycetota > Actinomycetes > Kitasatosporales > Streptomycetaceae > Streptomyces > Streptomyces sp. NPDC031132. The sequence goes on along the minus strand of NZ_JBVIGX010000014.1, from coordinate 136,079 downwards.
GGCCGCCCGCCTGGGCACGGCGGGCGCACCGGCCAAGGCCACCGAGGAGACGGTCAACCCCGGCGAGAGCGACTACAGCCCGAACGTCACCAGCGTGCTGAAGTCGAACCCCGACTACATCTACTGGACCGGCTACTACCAAGAGGGGGGTCTGCTCATCCGCCAGTTCCGCCAGGCCGGCTACAAGGGCAAGTTCCTCATCGCCGACGGATCGGTCGACCCCAAGCTCGTCAAGATCGCAGGTGCCGCCGACAGCGAGGGCGTCTACGCGACCATGACGCAGACACCGCAGACCACCCCGGGAGCCGAAGGCTGGATCGCCTCCTACGAGAAGAAGTTCGGCTCCCCACCGGGTCCGTACTCCACCCAGTCCTACGACGCCGTGCGAGTCGCCGCCGAGGCCGTCAAGAAGGCCGGCAGCGCCGACGGGGACAAGATCACCGCAGCGCTCGAAGGCCTGAGCGGCTTCGCGATCTTCTCGGGCCCCCTGAAGTTCACCCCCGAACACACCCTGAGCAACGGCGGATTCGTGATCCTCGCCGTGAAGGACGGCGATTTCGTCTTGCAAGACTCCCTCAAGTAGCGCGGGGTTCCCATGGCACAGCTCATCTGGAACGGACTGTTCGTCGGCTCGTTCTACGCACTGGTCGCCCTCGGCTACAGCATGGTCTACGGGATCATCAAGCTGCTCAACTTCGCCCACGGCGACCTCTACATGCTCGGAGCGTTCTCCGGGTACGCGATGGTCGGCGTACTGGCCGCAGCCGTCCCAGGCGGCTCGCTGATCACCCTGTTGGTCGTGCTCGCACTGGCGATGCTGACGACGGGCCTCAGCGGAGTCGTACTGGAGCGGGTGGCGTACCGGCCGCTCCGCGGAGCGCCACGCCTCTCACTGCTGATCACCGCGGTCGGCGCGTCCTTCGCGCTGGAGTACGGCGTCCGCATCGTCGCCGGCCCCAACCCGCAGGTCTATCCGGTCCGCCTCGCCGGCGCGAGCGTGTCACTGCTCGGCGCCGAGGTCACCGTGCAGCAGATCGTCTTCATGGTGGTCGCCGTCGGACTGATGGTCGTCCTCAACACCCTGGTCCTGCACAGCCGACAGGGCCGAGCGATGCGCGCCATCGCACTCGATCCGAAAGCGTGCCTTCTGATGGGAGTGGACGTCGACGCGGTGATCTCTCGCACCTTCTTCATCGGGTCGGCCCTGGCGGGCGCTGCCGGTGTCATGTCCGGCGCCTACTACGGGAAGATCGACTTCCTGATGGGTTTCATCATCGGGCTCAAGGCATTCACCGCAGCTGTCATCGGCGGCATCGGCAACATGAAGGGCACCATGCTGGGCGCCTTGGTCCTCGGTCTCCTGGAGTCATTCAGCACCGACTGGTTCGGGGGCCAATGGCGGGACGTGTTCGCCTTCGGCTTCCTCATCCTCTTCCTGACCGTGCGGCCGACCGGCCTGCTCGGCGATCGTGTGACGGAGCGAGTGTGATGGCAGTCGTTCAGGACCCACCGGTCAAGCCCGTCCGGGGCCGGGGCCCCTCGTTCGTCACCCGACTGCTGGAGAGCAGAAGGGTGGGATGGGGCGGGCTGGCGATCGCCCTCCTCGCCCCGTTCGCCACCGCCACGCCCTACGCGCTCAACGTGATGACCAGCGCCGCCGTCTTCGTGATGCTCTCCGTCGGTCTGAACATCGTCGTCGGCTACTGCGGGCTGCTCGACCTCGGCTTCGCGGCCTTCCTCGCCGTCGGCGCGTACACGAGCGGTATCCTCGCGACGCGACTGGGAACCCCGCTCGTGGTCACCGTACCGGTCGTCATCGTGGTGACCGTGCTGGCCGGGGTGGTGATCGGAGGCCCGACGCTGCGGTTGCGCAGCGACTATCTGGCCATCGTGACCCTGGGATTCGGCGAGATCATCCGGATCGTCGCCAACAACCTGCACATCACCGGCGGCCCTTCAGGGATCTACGGCATCCCGGGCCTGTTCGGCGACAGCCTCTCCGGCCCGGTCGCCTTCTACTACGCCACCGTAGTGATCGTCGCCGCCGCGGTGCTGTTCGCCGCGCGGCTCGGCTGCTCCCGCATCGGCCGAGCCTGGCGGTTCATCCGCGAGGACGAGGACGCGGCCGAGGCGAGCGGGATCAACACCTACCGGGCCAAGTTGGCGGCCTACATCGCCGGTGCGGTGTGGGGTGGACTTTCGGGCGTGCTGTTCGCCGGCCAGTTGTCGGCGGTTTCCCCTGCGAGCTTCGGCTTCCTCCAGTCCGCACTCGTTCTGATGGCGGTCGTTCTGGGCGGCATGGGCTCGACCCGCGGCGTCGTCATCGGTGCCGTCTTCATCAGCCTGCTCCCGGAACTGCTGCGGGACTTGGCGGACTACCGCTTCTTCGCGTTCGGAGTGCTGCTCATCGTCGTGATGCTGCTCCGCCCACAGGGCCTGTGGCCACACCACTCGCGCGAACGCGCAAACGCGGCGGCGCCGAATACGGCTGGTCAGCGCGACGCTGCGACGAAGGAGGAAGGGTGATGCTCGAAGTACAGGACCTCCAGCTTGCCTTCGGCGGGATCCGCGCCGTCGACGGCCTCAGCTTCTCGGTCGGTGAGGGCGAGATCGTCTCCGTCATCGGCCCCAACGGAGCCGGCAAGACATCGGCGTTCAACTGCGTCAGCGGATTCTACCGGCCCAGTGGGGGCGCCGTCCGCCTTGCGGGGCAGGAGGTGACCGGCCTGCGTCCCTCGGCGATCGCTGCTCGCGGCCTGGCCCGGACGTTCCAGAACCTGCGTCTGTTCGGGGAGTTGTCCGTGCTGGACAACGTACGGGCCGGCACGCACCTGTGGTCGAAGCAGAGCTTTCTCGACGCGCTGCTGCACACGCCCCGCTACCGGAGGAGCGAAGGCGAGAGCACCGACGAGGCCCACAAGTGGTTGGACTTCGTCGGACTCCCCGGCGACCGGACAGGTCTCGTACGCCACCTGCCGTACGGCGCACAGCGACGGGTGGAGATCGCCCGGGCGCTGGCCCGGCGGCCGAAGCTGCTGCTGCTCGACGAGCCGGCCGCCGGGCTCAACCACGGAGAGAAGGCCGAACTGCTCAACCTGATCCGCCGGATACAGCACCTGGGTGTGGCGATCGCGCTCATCGAACACGACATGGGCCTGGTCATGGAGGTGTCCGAGCGGGTCGTCGTACTGAACTTCGGCAGGGAGATCGCGGACGGCGCTCCGGACGACGTACGGCGCAACCCCGCGGTCGTCGAGGCCTATCTCGGCAGGGACGTCGACGACGACGAAATCCGGGACGCGCGCGCCGGACTCTCGGAGAAAGGGGCGGACCGTGCTTGAGATCCATGGTCTCGACGTCAATTACGGCGGAGTGCGTGCACTGCGAGGGCTTGATCTGACGGTAGGTGACGGGGAGGTCGTTGCCCTGCTCGGCAACAACGGGGCCGGCAAGACCACCACACTGTCGGCCGTGTCCGCACTGGTGAGACCCGCAGCCGGCCGCATCGTGCACGCCGGTGAGGACATCACCAGGACCGCACCCCCTGCGATCGTCGAGCGCGGGGTGGTGCACGTTCCGGAGGGGCGGCGCATCTTCAGCACGCTGACCGTGCACGAAAACCTCCTGATAGGCGGGTATCTGGTGCGCAACCGCGCCGATCTCGCACGCAGGGTGGACGAGGTCTACGAGCTGCTGCCCCGGCTGGCCGAACGACGCGACCAGCAGGGGGGAACGCTGTCCGGCGGCGAACAGCAGATGCTCGCCATAGGCCGTTCCCTGGTCGCCCGCCCCCGCCTGCTGATGCTGGACGAGCCCTCCATGGGCTTGGCTCCCCTCATGGTCGCCGCGGTGATGCAGGTCATCAGGGACATCAACCTCAGCGGCACGGCGGTGCTCCTCGTCGAACAGAACGCCACCGCTGCACTGAAGGTCGCTCACCGGGGATACGTGATCGAGAACGGCAAGACCGTGTTGGAGGGGCGAGCGGCCGATCTGGCACGGGACGCGCGGGTCGCCGAGGCCTATCTGGGCAGGGTGGTGTCCAAGGAGGAAACCAAAGGCGCCGGAGCGGGTACCGGCGACAGCATCGGCCGCCGGGGCGAGGACCACGCGAAGAAGGGCAAGTCCAAGGACATCCACGACACCGGCGCCCGAGGCCGTTCGCAGCGCCCCAGCGGTACCAAAGACGCTTCCGCCTTCACCGGCGTGAACCCGCAGGACCCGCCCGACACACCCCGCCAGGGCTAGGGCCTGTCTTTCGGATCATGCCGGGCTCGCGGGGCTTGGCACGCATCTTCGCCTGCCCGGCGAGGCGATCCGAACCGCGTCTGCTGCTCCGGTCGCAGTTCGGCCCAGGCCGCTCGGGAGAACGCGCTGTCCAGCAGTACGTCGGCGGCCGTACACGCCAGGGCCCCGGCCGCGGCGACCATCGCCCGGCGTCCCCGCGGGCTCGCCGCCGCCTCGGCGAAATGCGGCGTGTGGTCCGAGGCGCCCTCGCCCGTGATCGCCACGAACGGATGCGCAGACGGGACACGGCCGCTCACGTCGCCGATGTCCGAGGACCCGAGATACACGCCGGGCGCGGGCTCCGTCACCTTGATGCCGGCGCGGCCGAGGTGGTGGGCGAGGCGGTCGGAGAGTGTCGTGTTGTTTCGGAAGTGCTCGTAGCCCGTTCCCACCGTGCTGACCTCGGTCGTGGTGCCCGTGGCGTGGGCGGTGCCCGCCGCGCAGGTCCTCAGGTCCTCCACCAAGAGCTTCAGGGCGTCCGTCGTCGCAGCGCGCAGGCCGAACAGGCCTTCCGCGTAGGCGGGGACCACGTTGGTGGCTTCGCCCCCCACCGTGACGATGCCCTGAACATGGGAACCGGCCGAAAGCCGCCGCCCGAGAACCGCGGTCGTGTTGAACAGTTGGATCAGCGCGGCGAGGGCATCGATGCCTTCGGTCGGGTTGCCGGTGGGGTGCGCCGCTCGGCCGCGGAAGCCGACCCGTACCTGTGTCTGCGCGGTCAAGGGCGCCCACGCCCAGTCGCGTACCCCTGGATGGAACATCAACGCCGCGTCCACCTCGTCGAAGACACCGGCGGCGGTCAGGGCGACCTTTCCGCCCCCGCGCTCCTCGGCCGGCGTCCCGACGGCCAGCACCTCGCCCGCGTGCCGTCCGAGCGCGGCACGCACCGCGAGGGCGGCGCCAAGGCCTGCGGCCGCGATCAGATTGTGGCCGCACGCGTGCCCCAGCTCCGGCAGCGCGTCGTACTCCAGCAGCAGCGCCACCCTGGGGCGGCCTCCCGCGCCGGACCGCGCGACGAAGGCGGTGTCGAGCCCCGCCGCACCGCGCTGCACGGAGAACCCACCCTCCTCCAGCTCGGAGGTGAGGAGCTCCGCCGCGTGGCGCTCCTCGTGGGCCGTCTCGGGGTGGCGGTGCAGGTCGCAACTCACCTCCCACAGCCGGTCAGCCCTCGCCGCCACGTCGGCGCTCACCGCGGCGTAGACCTCTTCGAGACGATGGGACACCTCAGCACCTCCCCAGTCGGGACGAGTCCCGCTTGCCCGGTCAGGAGGGACGAAAACCGCCGCTGCGTATTTGCTCGTGGACCCGGATGCCGGGCTGCCCGCCGCCCGCTCGGAAGAGGTCCGCCGCGCGGCCGGGCTCAGCCCGCTGACCGAGCGCGGGGAGGTGCAGAGCGAGCTGCTCCAGGCCCAGGTCGAAGTGGCCACGCCGGTGTGTTCCGGCCTGGAGGAGGTGCGCGGGCACCTCCTGCGGCTGCGCCAAGCGGTGGCCTCGGCCGCCGAGGCGAACGGCTGCCGGACCGCTTCCACGGGCGCGGCTCCACTGCGCAGCGCCGGCCGCGTGCCCGTAACGCCGAAGCTGCGCTGTCTGAGGATGGAGGGGGCAGCTCGGCAACTCGTCGACGAACAGTTGACCTGCGAGATGCACGTCCATGTGGCCGTCCCGGACCCCGAGACGGGTGTGGCGGTGCTGAACCGGATCCGGGGCCGGCTGCCGACCCTGCTGGCCGTGTCGGTCAACTCGCCGCTGTGGGACGGGCAGGACACGGGGTTCGCGAACCGGCGGACCATCGTGTTCGGCCGCCGGCCGGTCAGCGGACCGCCGCCGTACTTCGCCGGCCTCGCGGACTACGAAGACCGGTTGGAGGCGCCGGTGGGGTCAGGGGTGATCGCCGACAAGGGCCAAGCCTACTGACAGGCTCGCCTCTCGGAACGCTACCCGACGGTGGAAGTGCGGTGCATGGACGTCCGGCTCCGTGCCGACGACGCCGTCATGCTCGCCGGTGTCGTACGCGGCCTGGTCGCGACGGCGATCGCCGAAGAGAAGGCGGGCGCCCCCGAGCCGGAGTGCGCGGCGGAGCTGGTGCAGGCCGCCAACTGGCACGGGTGACCTGCGCCAGGTGAACGCCCACCCGCACCGGCTCCTGCGCGACAGCGCCGCGGCCGACCGCCAGCGCTGCGCCGTGAGGAAGGGCGGCTTCCCCGCGCTGGTCGACCTGATGGCCGCAGCGGAGCGCTCGGGCTGAGACCGCCGTCGCCCGACCGGAACCGGGCGACGGCCGCAAGCCGGACCTCTGTGCCTGCCGGCGCGTGAGGTGTCCGTTTTCGCCCGGCGCCGGAAGGGCAGACGCCGGAACATGGACCAATCGAAGACTCCCGTACTCGATGCTCTGGCCGCCTACCACGAAAAGGGTCAGACCCCCTTCACCCCGCCCGGGCACAAGCAGGGCCGCGGCGCCGATCCCCGGGTGCGCGCGGTGCTCGGGGACGCGGTGTTCCGGTCCGATGTGCTGGCCACGAGCGGCCTGGACGATCGGACGTCCTCCCAGGGCGTCGTGGAGGAGGCGCAGGAGCTCATGGCGGATGCCGTCGGGGCCCAACATGCCTTCTTCTCCACCTGTGGGAGTTCTCTCTCGGTGAAGTCGGCCATGCTTTCTGTTGCCGGGCCGCACGAAAAGCTGCTGGTCGGGCGGGACGCCCACAAGTCCGTCGTCTCGGGCCTCATCCTCTCGGGCATCCGCCCGGTGTGGGTGGATCCGCGGTGGGACGCCGAACGGCACCTGGCACATCCGCCTTCGGCCGAGGCCTTCGAAGCGGCCTTCGCCGAGCACCCCGACGCCCGCGGCGCCCTCGTGACTTCGCCGACCCCCTACGGCACCTGCTCGGACCTCGCCGCCATCGCCGAGGCCTGCCATCGACGGCACAAGCCCGTCATCGTCGACGAAGCCTGGGGAGCGCACCTGCCCTTCCACCCCGATCTGCCCACCTGGGCCATGGACGCGGGCGCCGACGTCTGCGTCACCTCGGTCCACAAGATGGGCTCCGGCCTGGAACAGAGTTCGGTGTTCCACCTCCAGGGGGACCTGGTCCGGCCGGAAGTACTCAAGAGCCGTGAAGACCTGCTCGGTACCACCAGCCCGTCCGTCCTCGTGTACGCGGCCCTGGACGGGTGGCGCCGCCAGATGGTCGAGCACGGCAAGGAGCTCTATGACGATGCTCTGGCCCTGGCCGAGCAGATCCGGGGCCGGATCTCCCGTATCGACGGCATGCGGGTGCACGGTCGCGAGGACTTCTGCGGCCCGGGCAGGGCGGCGGACATGGACCCCCTGCAAGTGATCATCGACATCAGCGCGTGGGAGGTCACCGGTTACCGGGCAGCCGACTGGTTGCGCCGCCATCACCGCATCAACCTCCACCTCGCCGACCACCGCCGCATCAGCGCCCAGCTCACACACGCCGACGACGCCCGGTCGGTCGACATCCTCCTGCGCGGGCTGACCGATCTGGCCGCGCACGTGCCGGAACTCCGTACGGGGCAGCCCGTGGAGGTGCCCACACCGTCCGGTCTTCGGCTCGAACAGGCGGTCCTGCCCCGCGACGCCTTCTTCGGCCCGACCGAGCAGGTGCCGTGGGAGGACGCGGAGGGCCGGATCGCTGCCGAGATGCTGACCCCCTACCCGCCGGGCATTCCCGCCGCTCTGCCCGGGGAACGCCTCGACGGCGCCGTCCTGCGCTACCTCCGCTCCGGGGTCGAGGCAGGCATGGTCGTACCCGACGCGGTCGACACGAAGGTCACCAGCATCCGCGTACTGCGCGAGGACGGCTGATCCCGCAACGCAGCGACCTCCCGGAGGCGCAGGGGGCGCGTGGCGATCACCGCGTGCGGGCGGCCCGCCAACGACCGACCCGCACCCTTATGGGATGGATTCGAACTGATTCGTGGGGGTTCATCAGCATATAAGGGGTATGTGCCGTGCATCCTGGACTCGGCATCGGACGCCATCGGGAACGCTCGCCGAGGCGGGCGGGAACCCGCACGCGTTCGGCCGCAGTGGCCCCGCGCCCGTGTGTCCAGGCGTCCCCCCGACCCGCCCCTCAGGAGAAGTGATGACCACTGAACACTCCGACGCAGCCCGTCACACGAGCGGAAGCGGTCTGCCGGGCAAGCCGGGTTCCGTGTCCCCGACCGTGGCCGAGCCCGCTCAGCCCGCAGAGCCGCTACCACCGAAGCCCGACCAGACCGGTCCGGAGACCGTAAGCCCGACCGGGCAGGCCACCGGGGCGGACCAGGCGCGCACGGCGCAGAGCGGCGCGTACCTGACGACCGCGCAGGGCGCCCGGTTGTACGACACCGACCACACCCTGAAGGCCGGGGCGCGGGGGCCCGTCCTGCTCCAGGACCACCACCTGCGCGAGAAGATCACGCACTTCGACCACGAGCGGATCCCGGAGCGCGTGGTGCACGCCCGCGGCGCCGCCGCCCACGGCGTTTTCCAGGGGTACGGCACTGCGTCGGAAGTGAGCAGGGCGGCGTTCCTGGCGAAGGACGTGGAGACCCCGGTGTTCGTCCGCTTCTCCACCGTCCTCGGCTCCCGCGGCTCCGCGGACACGGTGCGGGACACCCGGGGGTTCGCGACGAAGTTCTACACCGACGAGGGAACCTTCGACCTCGTCGGGAACAACATCCCGGTGTTCTTCATCCAGGACGCGATCAAATTCCCCGACGTCATCCACGCAGGGAAGCCGCACCCCGACCGGGAGATTCCGCAGGCCCAGAGCGCCCATGACACCTTCTGGGACTTCGTGTCGCTCCACACCGAAGCGACCCACCACACCCTGTGGAACATGTCCGACCGCGGCATCCCGCGCTCCTTCCGCATGATGGAGGGCTTCGGCGTCCACACTTTCCGGCTGGTCAACGCGGCCGGTGAGACCGTACTGGTGAAGTTTCACTGGAAGCCGAAGCTGGGCGTCCACTCCCTCGTCTGGGAGGAGGCGCAGCTGATCAACGGCATGGACCCGGACTTCCACCGGCGGGACCTCTTCGACGCCATCGAGTCGGGCGCCTTCCCGCAGTGGGAGCTGGGCATCCAGGTGTTCCCCGACACCCCGGACCAGACGTTCGAGGGGATCGACCTCCTGGACCCCACCAAGATCGTGCCCGAGGAACTGTCCCCGGTGCAGCCCGTCGGACTGATGACCCTGAACGCCAACACGAAGAACTACTTCGCCGAGACCGAACAGGTCGCCTTCCACCCCGGCCACCTCGTGCCCGGCATCGACGTCACGGACGACCCGCTTCTCGCGGGCCGCCTGTTCTCCTACCTCGACACCCAGATCAGCCGGCTCGGCGGCCCGAACTTCGGACAGATCCCGATCAACCGTCCGCACGCCCCCGTCAACGACATGCTCCGCGACGGCATGCACCAGACCGCCGTACACACCGGTGTCGCCCCGTACCGGCCCAACAGCCTCGACGGCGGCTGCCCCTTCCTCGCCGGTGCCGACGCGGGCGCCTACCTCGAGACACCCGTCCACGTGCCGGCCGCGACCAAGGTCCGAGAGGCACCGGCCTCGTTCTCGGACCATTTCGGCCAACCACGGTTGTTCTGGCTCAGCATGAGCCCGACGGAGCGCGAACACATCATCGCCGCTTACACCTTCGAGTTGAACAAATGCTTCGAGCAGGCGGTCAAGGAACGCGTCCTCACCGTGCTCGCGAACATCGACCCCGAGCTGTGCGAACAGGTCGCCGCGGGTCTCGGCCTGCCCGCACCCGAGGCCACCGTCCCCCTGGAGTCGGCCGAGGCGAGTCCGGCCCTGTCGCAGATCGGCGGGACGTGGCCGACCGAGGGCCGGGTGATCGGTATCGTCGCGGGCGAGACGGCCGACCTGGACGGCGTACGAGCAGCGCGGCAGGCTGTTCTGGACGGCGGCATGGTGCCGCTCGTCATTGCACCGGCCGGCGGCACGCTCGGTGCGCACGGGGATCCCGTCGCCGTCCAGCGGACGTTCGCCACGGCACGCTCCACCGAATTCGACGCCCTCCTCTTCGCGGGGGCCCCCGCGCCCGCTCCCGACGCCCACGGGGCCCGCGACGCCAAGGCCGGGGGCCCGGCAGCCGGAAGCATCGACCCGCGGGTGAGCCTCCTGCTCGCCGAGGCGTACCGACACGGCAAGGCCGTCGGAGGCTGGAACGAGCCCTCGGTACTCCTCGAAGCCGTCGGCATCACGCCGGGCGCGCCCGGCGTCATCGTTGCCGAGAGCGCCACGGAGGCCGTGTCGGAAACGACCGCGCTCCTGGCCGGCCACAGGGTCTGGGACAGGTTCCCGCCCGCGGTCGGCTGATCGCCGACTCCCGCGGACCGAGGCGGCGGCCGGGCCGGTGGCCGCGCTCGCGCCGATTCCGGGAGCGATGGACGGGCGCGGTGGCGCCCTGCGCCCCTGTACCCGCCCGGTCGGCGTCCGTCCGGGCCCTTGGCCCGCCCCGGACGGGCATGTTTGCCGTGGACGGGACAGGACAGTCGCCTGACATGAAGGACAACCCGGCTCCCGCGGACAGGGACAAGCGCAAGGACGGCCGCCGACCCGGACCCGAGCAGGACCCCGGTCCGGGCCCCGAAGTGGAGCGCAACGCGCCCGACGAGCCCACGGAACTCCCCAAGAAGTCCTGGTCGGCCGTGCTGAAACGGACGTTCAAGGAGTTCCAGGACGACGAGCTGGCCGACCGCGCCGCCGCGTTGACCTACTACAGCGTCCTGTCACTGTTCCCCGCCCTCCTGGTCCTGGTCTCCCTGCTGGGAGTCGCCGGGGCGTCCGCCACCCGTTCCGTCCTGGACAGCCTCCAGCGGCTGACCCCCGGCGCCGCGCGGGACATCGTCTCCGGCGCGGTCCGCCAGCTCCAGGGCGGTACGGGGACCGGGTCCCTCCTGGCGGTCGTGGGCCTGATCGTCGCGGTGTGGTCCGCCTCCGGGTACATCGCGGCGTTCATCCGGTCCTCCAACGCCGTCTACGACATGCCGGAGGGCCGGCCCGTGTGGAAGGTGCTGCCCCTACGGCTGGCGCTCACCGTCGGACTGATGGTCATGGCGGCGGCGAGCGCCTTGATCGTGGTGTTCACCGGCAGCCTCGCCCGCCGCGCGGGGGACGCCCTGGGGCTCGGCGAAACCGCGGTCACCGTGTGGTCGATCGTGAAATGGCCCGTGCTGGTGCTCCTGGTCACCATCATGATCGCGTTGCTGTACTGGGCCGCCCCGAACGCCAAGGGGCGCGGCTTCCGCTGGGTCACCCCGGGCAGTTTCCTCGCGCTGTTGATCTGGATGGCCGCCTCCGCCGCCTTCGCCCTGTACGTGGCCAACTTCGGCTCGTACAACAAGACGTACGGCACCCTGGCCGGCGTCATCGTCTTCCTGATCTGGCTGTGGATCACCAATCTGGCCATTCTCCTGGGCCTGGAGTTCGACGCCGAGATGAGCCGCGAGCGCGCCATCGTCGGCGGACTTCCCGAAGAGGACGAGCTGTACGTGGAGCCGCGCGACACCCGGGAGTGGAGCGAGGAGGAGAAGCGGCGCGCCCGGTGACCGGGCGGCGCCCGCACTCCCGCGGGGCACCGACGGCCGCTGACGTCGTCGCCGGAGCGGCCGTCGTGCTTGGCCGGCTCCTTCCTGGCCCGCACGGCGCTCAGGCGGTGTGGGACAGGGCGAAGGCCGTGACGAAGCCCAGGACCGTGGTGAGCCCGGCGAGGAGGTGCGCCTCCTCGAAGGCCTCCGGGATCATCGTGTCCGCGACCATCGCGAGGATCGCCCCGGCCGCCACCGCGGTGATGGCCGCCATCCACGTACCGGAGGCTCCGCCCAGGAAGGCGTAACCGGCGAGCGCGGCGAAGCCGGACACCACCGCGATGGCAGACCACAGGGTGAAGACGTACGCACGGCTGCGGCCCGCGCGCTTCATCCCCGCCGCACTGGCCATCCCCTCCGGGACGTTGCTGATGAACACGGCGGCGACGGTGGCCACGCCGACGCTCCCCCCACCCAGCAGGCTCGTGCCGATGACCACCGACTCGGGGATCCCGTCGAGCAGGGCGCCGAGCGCGATGGCGTTCCCGGAGCCGGGCTGCTGCTGTTCGGAGGGCTGGCGGGTGCCCGAGCGCTTGCGGTGCCTGGCGCCGTGCCGGGCCAGGACCACGTTGGCCAGGGAGTACACGGTCGCCCCGGCCACCGCACCGCCGGCGGTCGGCAGGACACCCCCCTGCTCGTAAGCCTCCTGCACCAGTTCGAAGGACACGGCCGAGATCAGCACTCCGCTGCCGAAGGCCATGACCAGTGCGATCCACTGGGCCGGGACCCGGAACAGCGAGCCGGCCGCGGCGCCCGCCAACAGGGCCGCTCCCGCGAACAGCCCCCACCCACCGGCAATCAGCGCTCCCGCCATGGCCCGTCCCTTCGTGTCGTCGTCGCTCGTCACTCCCGCCCCTGCCCCGGGAACGGATGTCGACCCGTTCCCGGGGCAGGGGCGGGGACTGGGCCCGCCAACAGGCCTGTGGGCGAGGGGCGTTGGACGGCCGTCGGAACGACTCCGGACGACGCGTACGGAGACTCGCGTTCGATTCGGTTGCAGGCCAAGGGGTTTGGCGGTGGGAGGACCGGCCATACGCAGCAGGAGGAAGTCATGACTGACACGTCCCACAACGGAACACCGAAAGAGGCGGAGAAGGAGCGGCCGCTGTCGGCCGCCCGCGTCATCCGTACGGCGATCGACCAACTGTCGGAACTGCTGCGCCTGCCCGTCGAGTCCGTCAGCTCCTGCGAGCGCGCCGAGGACGGCGCCTGGCAGCTGTCGGTCGAGGTCCTCGAACTCTCCCGGATCCCCGACACGACGAGCCTGCTGGCGTCGTACGACGTCGAGCTCGATTCGGCCGGCGAACTGCTCGGCTACCGGCGCACCCGCCGCTACGAACGGGGGCGCGCGGACCGAAGGTGATCCCGTCCGCCTCCCACACGAGAGGGAACCGGAACAATGACTGTCGTCCCTGCCCAGTCCGCGCCGACCGCCTCAGGAGGCGGTTCCAGCGGCCTGTACGACGTCCTGGAACTCGTCCTCGACCGCGGTCTGGTGATCGACGCGTTCGTGCGGGTCTCCCTGGTCGGCATCGAGATCCTGAAGATCGACATCCGGGTCGTCGTGGCCAGCGTGGACACCTATCTGAGGTTCGCCGAGGCCTGCAACCGCCTGGACCTGGAAGCCGGCCCGCGCAAGAGCCCCGGCCTCCCCGACCTGGTCGGCGAGATCACCGAGTCCGGAGCCCGCGGCAAGTCCAAGGGCGCGCTCAGCGGAGCCGCGGAGGCCGTCTCCGACGCGTTCCACCAGGCCCGCGGCGAGGCCGAGGAGAAGACCGAGAGCCGGCCGCGCCGGCGCACCGCCACCCGACGGGAGGAGAAGGAATGAGCACCTACGTCTACGGGATCACCCGCGCCTCCCAGCAGCTGCCCGAGGAACTCGCGGGCATCGGCGAGCCGGCCCTGCCGGTCCGGACCGTACGCAGCGGACGCCTGTTGGCCCTGGTCAGCGATGCGCCGGCCGAACTCAAGGCCAAGCGGCGCGACCTGTTGGCGCACCAGCGCGTCGTCATCCAGGCGGGGGTCGGCGGGCCCGTCCTGCCGCTGCGCTTCGGCGGCGTTTCCCCCGACGACGAGACGGTCGCCGCCATCCTCGGCCAGCACGAGAGCAGCTACCTCGAACGGCTCGAAGCCCTCGAGGGCAAGGACGAGTACAACGTGAAGGTCACCCACGACGAACAGGCGGTCCTGTACGAGGTGCTGTCCACGCATCCCGAACTGGCGGCCCGGCACCAGGCCAACCGCGCGGCAGGAGGTGGGAGTTACGACCAGCGCCTGGAGTTCGGCGAGCTGATGGCCAAGGCGGTGAAGGAACGCGAGAGGGCGGACGCGCTGCTGATCGAGTCCGCCCTCACCCCGCCGGCGGCCTCGCTGCGACGCGGACCGGAGAGCGGCGGCTGGCTGGCGAACCTGTCGTTCCTGGTCGAACGGGAGCAGCGGGAGAAGTTCCTCGAGGCGGTCCGTGCGCTGGCCGAGCAGCACGAGCACCTGCAGGTGCAGATCACCGGCCCGCTGCCCGCGTACAGCTTCGCCGACGCGAGCTGAGCGCCGCGATGGGGCTGCTCACGGAAGTACTGCTGCTGCCGGCCGCTCCGATCCGCGGCACCGCATGGGTGCTGCGGCAGGTCGTGGCGGAGGCGGAGCGGCAGTACTACGACCCCACCGTCGTCCAGCGGGAGCTGGCGCAGCTCGTCGCCGCGTTCGAGGCGGGCGAGATGGACGAGGCCGAGTTCGACCGCCGGGAGGACGAGCTCCTGGACCGACTGGAAGGCAGGGTGCGACCGCAATGAACAACCGGATGGCGATCGGGCTGGCCGTGGGCGCCGGCTACGTGCTCGGCCGCACCAGGAAGGCCAAGCTCGCCCTCGGACTGGGGGCGCTGGTCGTGGGCATACGGCTCACTCCCGACGCCGCGGCCGTGGGTTCCTTCCTCGGCGACCGGCTGGGCGACCACCCCCGGTTCAAGGACATGCGCGGGCAACTGCGCGAGGACCTGGCAGGGGTGGGGTCGGCGGCCGTCGGAGCGCTGGTGGACCGGCAGCTCGAGGCGGTCGCCGACCGGCTGCACGCGCGTACGCTCGGCGTGCAGGACCGGCTGTCCGGGAGCGGGAAGGCCGGCTCCGCGGAGCCGGCCCGCAAGCCCGCGGCCAAGGCAGCAGCCAAGTCCACGAGCAGGTCCAACGGCACGTCGACGAGCAGGTCCAACGGCAGGTCCACGAGCAGCTCCGCGGGCGGCCCCGCGCGAACGGCGCGCACGGCCAAGCGCACCGGCGCCCGCAAGGCGGAGGACGGCGACGATGGCTGAGGGCGCGCCGGCCCGGCTCGGCGACAGCCCCGCCGCGGACCGGCTCAAGGAGGAGTGGGAGGGCTACCTGGCGGCCCAGGCCCAGCGTCTGCTGGTCGTGACCGGCAGGGTTCTGGGCCGGTCCGTCGTGGTGCTGAAGGACATGGCCGAGGGGAACAGCCCGGCGCTGAAGGCCGTCGCCCTCGACGGTGCGCGCAGGATCGCGCGCGGCAGCAGCCCGGCCAGGGCCACGGTCGAGGTGGCTGCCTCGCGGCTGAGGGACCGGGGCCTGCGGGCGCTGCGCGAGCGGGTCCGCTCCGGCGGCGCCGGCAGGCGCCGTCCCTCGGTCGTCCTCGCATCCGTCGACGTGGGAGTGCCCGTGAAGGACGCCTACGACGAGTGGACCCGCCCCCGCGATGTCCTCCGGTTCGCGCAGGGCGCCACCGAGGAGGTCCCCGACGTACGGATCGCCTGGACCTCCGAGGGCGACGGGGCAGCCGTCCGCGGCGCGGTGACCTTCCACGAACTCGCCGCCGACCTCACCCGCATCCTGGTGACCGTCGAGTACCACCCGCACGGGCTGCGGGAGCGGGTCCGCACGGCGGTCGGGGTCCGGCACCGCCGCGTCCGGCGGGACCTCCGGGACTACGCCCGCCTCCTGGCCCTGGAGGAGGAACCCCCCGAGGCCCCACGCGACGCCCCGACCGACGACGGCGCCGAGGAGTTCGAGGAGTTCGAAGAGTCCGAGGACCCGGAGGGCTTCGACGAGCCCGAGGCGTACGACGAGTACGACGAGACCTACGAGGAAGAGGACGTGGACGACTTCCCGGTGGACGACCTCCCCGCGGACGAGGACGCCGAAGGGCGGGGGCGGACATGACCATGCCCTCCGGGCTGGCGCGCCCCTACGACGACAACAGCAGCGCCAACCTCGCCGACATCCTCGAACGCGTCCTGGACAAGGGCGTGGTCATCGCCGGCGACATCCGCATCAACCTGCTCGACATCGAGCTGCTGACGATCAAGCTCCGGCTGGTGGTGGCATCGGTCGACCGGGCCAAGGAGATGGGCATCGACTGGTGGGAGCAGGACCCCGCCCTCTCCTCCTCGGCGCGGCACACCGAACTCGGCCACGAGAACGAACAGTTGCGCCGACGCATCGCCGAGCTGGAGACCAGGCAGGAGCAGACGGAGCGGTCATGAACAACGACGACGGCGCAACCCCCCAGGACGGCCACCGCGACGGCACCCTGCTGTACGTCTACACGGTCGTCGAGGCATCGGCCCGCGACGCCCTCCCCGACCTCCCACCGCCCCTGGGCGGCGGCCTGTGCCTCGTGGAGCACGCACAGCTCGCGGCCGTGGTCGAGCCGGTCGACCCGCGCCACTTCGACGAGGAACCGCTGCGCGCCCAACTGGAGGACCTCGAACGGCTGTCCGCGCTGGCCCGCGCGCACCACAGCGTGGTGGCCGCGGTCGGTGAGCGCACCACGACGGTCCCGCTGCAGCTGGCGACGCTCTGCCGCGGGGAGGAGAGCGTGTGCCGCCTGCTGGAGGAGGTCCACCCGCAGCTCACCGCCACGCTCGCGCGCATCGCCGGGGCGCAGGAGTGGGGGGTCAAGGTCTACGCCGACGACTCGGGCGCTCCGCCGCCGGATCCGCCGCCGGCGCCCACGCTCACCCCCGGAGGCCCGCAGGCCGCAGGGCCGGAGGGCGGTTCGGCGGGGCGCGATTACCTGCGCCGTCGGCTGAAGGACCGCCGCACGCGGGAGACCGCGGCGGAACAGGCGGCGCGTACCTGCGAGGACGTCCACCGGACGCTCTCCGGGTACGCCTCCGCAGCGGTGTTGCACCCGCCCCAGCAGCCCCAGTTGTCCGGGGCGGCCGGGCGCAACGTCCTCAACGCCGCCTACCTCGTCCCCGTGCACGCCCGCCAGGACTTCATCGACGCCGTCGCCTCCGCGCAGGCGCTGCCCCCCGGGCTGCGCCTGGAGGTCACCGGCCCCTGGGTGCCCTACTCCTTCACGGCGGGCGACCGGGGCGGGGCGCCCGCCTCATGACGGGGCAGCAGCAGGAGGTCGCTCTGGTCGACCTGCTCGACCGGCTGCTGGCGGGGGGCGTCGTCCTGGCCGGCGACATCACCCTGCGCATCGCGGACGTGGACCTCGTGCGCATCGACCTCAAAGCCCTGATCAGTTCCGTCAACGACGCCGTACCCTCCCCCTGGAAGCAGGTGGCCCCATGAGCCGGCCCCAGCGGGTCGAACTCGACCCCGACACCGTCGAACGCGACCTGGCCCGCCTGGTCCTGACCGTCATCGAGCTGCTGCGGCAGCTGATGGAACGGCAGGCCCTGCGGCGCGTGGAGTGCGGCGACCTCAGTGAGGAGCAGGAGGAGCGGCTCGGCCTGACCCTCATGCTCCTGGAAGACCGCATGGGGCTGCTGCGCAGCCGGTTCGGGCTCACCCCCGAGGACCTCAACCTCGATCTCGGGCCGCTCGGCAGGCTTCTGTAAAGGTTTAACGGGGGCGGATGCGGCCAGACGCGGAACATGACTGCATCCGAGAAGTCCCCCAACTCCAAGGCCTCTTCCAGCAGTTCCCGCTCGAACGGGGCCACCACCAGGCAGCGCGCCACTCAGGCCGCACAGGCCGGAGCGAAGGCTGCCACCGACGCCAAGGACACGGCGGCGGGCACGCTGACGGTGCTGCCCGCTCCGCTCGCCGAGAAGACCCGTGTCGCGGCCCAGGCACTGCGGGGCACCGTCGACCGCGCCGGTCTGCTGTGGGGCCTCGTACGCGCCCGCAAGGCCGTCGTCGCCGGCGCGGCCACCGGGACGGCCACCCTCGTGGCCGCCTCGTACGCGGTGGGCCGGCGGGCCGGCCTGCGGCAGCGGGGCCCGCTCTCCCGGCTGACGGGCGGCCGTCTCTGACCCGGCCGGCGACACCGCACCGGGCCCGGAACACGGAGCGCGCGAACCGCTGAGCGCGCTCACCGTCCGGGCCCGGGCGGGCCGGGCGGGCACGGCCCGCCACCACTTCCCTGCACCCCTCGCCCGAGAGGGCCGTACCGGATCCTGGAGACGTGATGTCCGCTCGGGGCCGCCTGACCGCGCGCGAGACCGCCGCGTGGAACCAGCTGCAGTGGCAGCTCACCACGGAGGCGCCGGGCGCCCCTCGGCCCACGCCGGAAGTCCGGGCCAGGCCCGGGTACGACACGGCCCCGATGAAACGGGCCCTTGCCGCCCTGCTTCTGGGCGCATCCCTCGTGGCGCTCGTCACGAGCGCCGCCGGAGGTTCGACGGCCATGGCCGTGGCGGCGGTCATGGCGTGGATCGGTGCGGTGAGCACCGTGACGGCGGTGTTCGGCCACCCTTCCGGCGCCGCCCGCCGTCGGCGCTGCGACGTCCATCGCCCGACTCCGTGACGACTTCGCGCCGGACCTGATGAGTTGACGACGTCGACTTGACTGATCGCGTAGGCGATGGCGCCGCCGCGGCCGGGTCCCTGCCAGCATACCGATCATGACTGAGAGCGCATCTGTACGTCCGGTTCGCAGGATATTGGACGGCCGGAACGATCCCGACAGCCCGGTGCCGGCGCGCGAGGAGGGGGGAGCCCCGAGCGGCGACGCATGGGTGGACGGTGCCTATGACGCCCTCGGCGTCACCTGGGACTTCTTCCGCACGGTGTACGGCCGCAACTCGATCGACGGCAGGGGCGGTCCCGTGGAGGCGGTCGTCCGCGCCGGGGAGCCGGCCGTGGCCTGGCAGCGGTCGCGCATCCTCCTCGGTGACGCCGGGGTCCCGGCCGTGGAGGCGCTCGCCGAGCAGTTCACGGCCGGCATCATCCACCACACCGCCGAGCTGGAGTCGTACGGTGAGCCCGGCGCGCTCGCCGTCTCACTCGGGAACGTCTTCGGCGTCCTGGCCAAGCAGTACGGCCTGCAGCACACGGTGGAGGACGCGGACTGGCTGTTCGGCCAGGGCACCCCGTCCTCCGACGGGGCCGGCGGCTCCCTCAAGGATCCCGCCCGGTTCCACCAGGCGGCCCACATGGCCGAGTACGACGAGACCTCCGGCGACGACGGGGGCGTCCACGCCAACGCAGGGATCCCGAGCCACGCGTTCTACCTCGTCGCGACCGAGCTGGGCGGCCACGCCTGGGACCGGGCCGGGCGCATCTGGTACAAGGCGCTGATGGAGTACGCCGCCAGGACCACGAACTTCTCCGCATTCCGCTACGCGACCATTGGCGCCGCCCGGGACCTCGGCTGGTCGACGGACGTGGTGGCCAAGGCGTGGAGCGCGGTCGGCGTGGAGCGCTGACCGCACGCTCCACGGCTCGGGCCCCGGCAGCCGGATACGGCTGCCGGGGCCCGAGCCGTGTCGCCGTTCGCGCCGCTCGGCCGCCCGATCCGTGGCGTGATACCTGACATTTTCCCGCTTTGGGCAGAAGCCACCCCGCGTGCGATCAGGATCATGAGGGAGGGCGTTCGGCATGCGAACGCCAGTGCGCACTCCCATCGTTCGCAGGAGGACATTCACATGGTCACCAGACGTCGCGTGCTCGTCGGCACGCTGGCCACGACGGGCGCGGGCCTGATCACCGGTGCCGGCCTGCTGCCCGTACTGCGCACCACCACCGCGCAGGCCGCCGACGACGCGGGGCCGGCGGTCGCGCCGGCGCCGTTCACGGTGAAGTTGCCGCAGCTGCCCGTGCTCACCCCGTACTCCACCGAGGGCGGGCAGGACGCGTACCGCGTCACCGTCAAGGAAGTCTCGCGGGAGATCCTTCCCGGGGTGCAGACCAAAGTGCTGACCTACGACGGCCACTTCCCGGGGCCGGTGCTGCGGGCGCGCAGCGGCCGACCGGTGTCCATCCGGCACCGGAACACCCTGGAGATGCCGATCGCCGTGCACCTGCACGGCGCAAGCGTTTCCCCGGAGAACGACGGCGCCCCCATGGACACCGTCGCCCCGGGCGCGGCACGCACGTACACCTACCCGAACCACCAGCCCAACGCCACGCTGTGGTTCCACGACCACGCCCACCACATGGAGGCCGAGCACGTCTACCGCGGGCTGTCGGCGACGTACGTCCTCACCGACGACACGGAGCGGGCCCTGCCGCTGCCCTCCGGCAAGTACGAGATACCGATCGCGCTGCGCGACGCCCGTTTCGACGAGAACGGGCAACTGGTCTACGAGATGGACGACTTCCGGGGCCGCACCACGTTGCTCGCCAACGGCCGCCCGAGCCCGTACCTGGAGGTCGCGGCCCGCAAGTACCGCTTCCGCCTGCTCAACACCTCCAACCTGCGCTTCTTCAAGCTGCGTCTCGCCGATGGCGGGCAGCTCGTACAGATCGGCTCCGACGGTGGCCTCTTGGAGCGCCCGTTCACCACCGACACCGTCTCGCTGTCCCCGGCGGAACGGGCCGACGTGGTCATCGACTTCTCCCGCTACCCGGTCGGCACGAAGATCGTCCTGGAGACCACGACGGGCGGGGGAGCACCCGGTCAGGTCGGCAACGTGCTCCGGTTCGACGTGGTCCGCACCGCCCCCGACCCGAGCCGGGTCCCGGACGTGCTGCGCACCCTGCCGCCGGTGGAGACGCTGCCCAAGCCCGCCGTCGAGCGGAGCATCGTCTTCAGCATGGACGAGGACGGCCGCACCGAGCCGCGCGGGTTGATCGACGGGCTGCAGTGGGACCCGGACCGGATCGACCAGACGGTCACGTTCGGGACTTCGGAGATCTGGACGGTGACCAACGCCAACAAGCTCATCCCGCACAACTTCCACATGCACCTGGTCCAGTTCCGGGTCCTGGAGCGGGGCGGCGTCCCCGTCGGACCGGCCGAGGCGGGCCTGAAGGACACGGTCCAGCTCCTTCCCGGCGAGACGGTGAAGCTGCACGCCACCTTCGACGCGTTCCGGGGCACGTACGTCTACCACTGCCACCTGCTGGACCACTCGGCGATGGGCATGATGGCCAACTTCCGCGTGCGATAGCCGGCTCCGGGCCGGGCCGGGTTCGCCCGCTCCCGGCCCGGCAGACACCGCAGGCGCTGCAAGTCGTGTGCACTGCCCCGCGCCTGCCGCATGACTGCGCTTGCTCCGTCAGTTCATGCCGACTGGTGACCAGTGGTGAGCCACCGCAGGGACTCGACCACTTCCGTGCCGAAGTCCTCGCAGAGTGCGAGCGCGTCGCGGCCGTCGGATGTGGCGAGCAGATCTTCGGTGGACGGCAGGGCACGGAGGATGTCGTGGCACGTGGACTCGACGGCAAGGTTGCGCGAGCCGAGGTAGCCCAGGCCGTAGCAGCGGATGGAGCCGTCCAGGGTGGTGAGGTACTGGCGGTGGGTGTCCTGTGACGGGTGCGCGTAGAAGGAGGCCCCGACCAGCTGGTCCAGATGGTCGGCCAAGCCGCGCGGGCCGTCGATGATCTGCTCGGTCTCGTCCGCGCCCGGTCCGTTCAGCACCTCGCCGAAGGTCAGAAGGTGCGCGATGGTCTCCAGCTGGACGAGCTCGACCGTCTCCGGGTCGACCTCGGACGTGAAGAGCGGCGCGCCACACAACTCGGCGATCGCCTGCTGGTACGCGCGGTTCGACTGCTCACCGGGGGGCGACACCGCCGACCGGAACAGCGACTCCAGCACGGCGAGGTCGATGCCCCACTCCGGATCCAGCTCGAATGCGAAGAGCGGCGCACGCAACCGCCACAGGGCCAGGGCAGCGGCCTGGCGCCGTCGGAGGGGCGCCAGGGCAGCAGACCGTCCGGTCAGCGCCGCATCATTGCGCCAGTCCCCCCGCTCCATCGCTCCCCCCGCGCCGATCTCATCGCCTGACGGCAGGAAGGTAGTTCATGAACCAGTGCGTGTCGAAATAGCGGGCCATCGTGAACGGGTGGTGCGGGTCTGTGAGGACGCGGCAGACGAACTCCGCGACCTGGCAGTCGAAGGGGACGTCCTCGCCGTCGAAGGACCGCACCACGACCGGCCAACGGTCGGGGTCCTCGTCGTCGACCCTCCAGCAGTACAAGTTCTCGTGCTCCGTGCCCGCCCAGATCAGCAGTCCGTCCTCGCTGAGGCCCGTCCACGGCTCCTGGTTCAGGTCCAGGAATCCATCGAAGGCGCCCTCGCCGAACGTCTCGACCATGCGCTTGTAGTCGCTCGGCAGCGCGGTGCCCACGTGCGACTCCACCTCCGCCCAGTCCACGTCCGGCCGCTGGGCGGGCTCCGTCCAGCCGGTGATCCGTATGAGCCGCTGCAACCAGTCGACGTCCTCGTCCGGAGCGACCGGCAAAGGTTCGGGCACCTCCCTGTGAGCGACCACCAGCACCGGCCGCTCGGTCCCCTCCCTGCTCCGCGCCGTGCCCGTGCCGACCCACTGGTCCCCGTACGCCCACGCCCGTAGCGTCACGGCCCCGCGCTCGAAGGGGACGAGGAGAGCCGCGCCCCTGGACTCGTCGACGGTCGGATCGGTCACGCCGTCGAGGACGAGGATGCGCGGGGCGCCGTACCTGCCCTCGAGCAGGTCGGTCAGGTCCTGCGGGTCCAGGTCGCCGGGCAGGTACATGTAGCCGTCTCCGGGTCCGAGACGGGCCAGTAGATCGTTGACGGTCGTTTGTGTGAGCTCCATGGCGGACAGTGAAGCGCACCGCACCGACAACGGACCGAGGCGGCCCTGACGACTGGCCCCGGTTCTCGAACTTCCTTCCGCCGGAAGGCAGCTCACAGCGGCCGGCCGCCGACCGTGGGCCGCGTCACCACTATTGCGGTCCGGGTCCGGGCTCGTACAGCAGGGCGGCCAGCCCGTGCGCCCTGCCCGCGCCGGTGAAGTCCTCCCAGGTGATCGCACCGTCCCCGTCGGCGTCGATCAGGTCGAACGCCGCCGCAGCGCTCTGTGACGGTACGCCTTTGAGGGCCCGCCACACCGTGAACTCGTGGAGGTCCATCACCCCGTCACCGTCCCGGTCGGCCAGGTTGAACTGCGCGTGGAGCACCGCCATCACTTCCGGTGAACCCGACAGTGCGCCTGAGCCGGCTTCCGAGGCCGGCAGGGACGCGAACCACTCGCGGTACTCCTCCCGCCCGATCTTCCCGTCCCCGTCGCGGTCGACCAGCTCGGCCTGGCGCTCCCACAGGGACTGATTCGCCTCGATGAGGGCGCGTCCCTTCGGAGCGTTCGGCCCCGCGCCGTACGACTGGAGCAGCCGCTCCGCGCTGGCCCGGTAATCGTCCGCGGCCAGTACTCCGTCACCGTTCGTGTCCAGCCGATCGAAGATGTCGTCGGCCACTGCCACCTGCTCGGCCTCCATGCCGTGAGCGTACGCGGCTCTGCTGACGCCCCTGCCGATTGCAGCTCCCGGGGGCGTGTCCCGGGATTCGGCTTCCGCTCGACACGGGTTTCGGTCGCCCCCGGGACTGTCACTCCAGCCGGTTTCCGTCACACGATCGGACGTCGGAACGCCTCGATCCGGTGGGACACGTCCGGACCTCGCCTTCCCCCGGGACTGCGGCCTGCATGGTGGGTGCAGCATTCGGCGCCGTGGCACGCCCCGCCCCGCGCGCCTGCCAAGCAACGGGAGGGCCTGTACCCCATGGTATTCGCGAAGACTCTGCTGCCCGGTCTGCTCTCCTTGACGCTCACGGGCGCCCCCGCCGCGTTCCCGGACGCCACGACCGCCGTGTCCTACGAAGGGCAGGCCCGTCACGAGACGGCGCTGTTCAGCGTGAAGGCCGGCAACAACGCGGCGGCCCAGGCGTTCACCGTGAACGGCTCCCGGCTGACTCGACTCAGCGTCTACCTGAGCAGCGGGGCCGCCACCGGGACCGTAACGGCCCAGGTCCGCCGGGTTCGCGACGACGCGGGGTCGGTGGTCGCCTCGAAGACCCTGAACCTGGACGCACTGGGCGGGGCGGGGGCCGGCTGGGTCGAATTCCCCGTCAGCGCCGCCGTCACCGCGGGCGCCACCTACTACCTGTTCGTCCAGGCGACCACGGCGGAGAGCAAGCCGATCGCCTGGTACGGCACGCTCCGGTCCGTGCCCGGCTCGCTGACCAGCTGGAACTACGACCGGTCGTACTGGGGAGGCTGGCACGCGTACGCATCCCGGCTCGCCTTCCACGTCAATCCCACCGGCAGCGAGCGGTGTGGGGAGACGGAGCCCTGCTACGTGCCCGCCTCGGCGCTCGCCGCCCGCACGGCGGGGCTGCTGACGAACGGGGTGGACACCGAGGCCGTCCTGCCCTCCTTCGCCGTCGGCGCCTCCTACGTCGACGGGAGCAACGTACTGCGCCTGCCCTCCGGCCGGTGGCGGTACCTTCCCAACGGGAGCTCCTCATCCCGCGTGGTCGCGGCCGACGACCCGGGCGCCCTGGCGCAGATCGACGAGAACCGCGCCTGGCTGGCCGCGGGCCAGGTGCCGGGGACCACCGCCGTGCAGCGGGCCGGGGTGCAGCGCGCCCTGCTGTCCATGCGGGCACTGCTCAAGCCCAACGGCGCGTTCGCCGCGGGGTGGTCGCCGGCGTGGGAGTACTCCTGGCCCCGGGACGGCGCTTTCGCCGCGGCCGCGTTCGCCGCCACCGGGCACGACGAGGAGGCGTACCGGATCTTGGACTACGACGCGCGGACCCAGCGGACCGACGGTACCTGGGAAGCGCGTACGAAGCTGGACGGCAGTGGACGGCCGGACGCACGCAAGTGGCAGCTGGACGGCAACGGCTGGGTCCCCTGGGCCACCTGGCAGTGGTACGAGGCGGCGCCGGCCGGCGACCGGGACGAACGGCTGCGCACGCTCTACCCGATGGTGCGCAAGGCGGCCGACTACGCCGCGCGGTCCCTGGGACCGGACGGGCTCCCGCCGGCGTCCCCGGACTACTGGGAACTGGGCACGGCGACCACCAACATCGGTACGGCAGCTCCCCTCCTCGCCGGACTCAACGCTTCGGCCGACCTGGCCGCCCGGCTGGGCATGGGCGAAGACGCAGGGCGCTGGGGGGACGCGGCCCGGCGCCTCTCCGCCGGCATGGACGCCTTCGCCCGGCTGGGGTACCCGCGGACCGCTGACGGCAAGCACGGGCGGGACAGCGCGGTGGCGTTCATGGCGCCCTCGTTCAACACTGCCCCGCCCGGACTGAGCGCCGCGCTGGACTCCACCTACCGGGCGCTGCTGCTGCCCAACGGTGGCGTCTCGCCCGGCAACGACCCCGACTTCAGCTGGGGATCGTACGCCTGGACGGCCAGCACCTCCTTCTTCGCCCTCGCCTGGTCGGGAACCGGCGAGCAGACGAGGGCGAGGAAGACGCTGGACTGGGTGCTGTCCAAGAGGAACGGGCTGGGGGAGCTGCCCGAAACGGTGAACGCGGCCGGGCTGCCGTCCTCGGTCGCGCCCCTGGGCTGGACGGACTCGCTCGTCGTCCTCACCGCGCTGGCCCTGCAGGGCTCCCCCCAGCCCACCCCGCCGTCGCAGCCGAACGTGACCTGAGTGGGCGGCGAACCCCGCCTGCACGGAGGCGACCTAGCGAACGGTGAACACAGGGCGTGCGGGTCGGGTGTGTCAGGCGGGGTTGAGGGTGATGGCGAACTTCTCGAAGATGTCCTCCACTTCGATCCAGCCCACCTCGTAACGGCAGACCCGGCCGGTGCCGGTGCCCTCACAGCCCCATGCGTTGACGACCATGCCGTTCAGCTGCCGGGAATCCTGGTTGTTGATGGTGATCACGGGGCCGCCGCTGTCGCCGGGCCGGGCGACGATGCCTCCGTTGTGCGGGACGCCGGCGCTTCCCCAGACGTAGGCGCCGTCGGTCACCCAGGTGGCGCTGCCCGCGTACGTGGTGCGGATGTTGCAGACGACCTTGGAGTCGTAGCCGAGCTGGCAGGTGAAGTCGCCCACCGCCACGTTGCGCACCCCGTTGAGGTAACGGGAGTACCCGTTCTCGTCGAGGCCGTCCCATGTGCGGCGATCCGTTTGCGTCTCGATGAACGCGGAGTCGAGGTCGGCCAACTTGGCCCCGACCCGGCCGATCTGGCTGCCGCCGGCCGTGTAGACGGTCTCGCCGAGGCCGTAGCAGTGGCCCGCCGTGACGAGCCACTGACGGCGGTCCACGGTGCTGATGGCCGGGATGCCGC
Organism: Streptomyces sp. NPDC031132; assembly: GCF_055570595.1. Classification (NCBI taxonomy): domain Bacteria; kingdom Bacillati; phylum Actinomycetota; class Actinomycetes; order Kitasatosporales; family Streptomycetaceae; genus Streptomyces; species Streptomyces sp. NPDC031132. The sequence goes on along the minus strand of NZ_JBVIGX010000014.1, from coordinate 109,758 downwards.
TGGTGCAGTGGGCGAACGAGCCCGTCGCGGGGCCGAGTGCGGCCCCCGCGTAGAACGGAGCCGAGTCGTTCCACCGGTTGAGGGGCACCGAGGCGGACGACTGGCGGATGCGCAGGGGCGTGGCCCCGTCGTCCGTGAGCTGCTGCGCGACGGCGGGCCTGGCGAGGTACTGCCGTGCGGCCTGCTCGTCGTCCACGCCGAGCTCGATCGCACTGCCGTCGACGGTGCTGCCCGCCATTTCGAGCTTGAAGGGGAGGTCCTGGCGGCTGCGGAAGGCCGTGATCTCCTCCCTGAGCTGCTGCCGCGTCTTCGCGCTCTTGCGTACGTTGAGCAGTTTCGTGTCGGCCTTGGGGTCGGCCTTGTGCACCGCGTCGAGGAAGGCCGCGCCCCGGTTCGGATCGGTGAGGTAGACGTTGACGGAGCGGTAGTCGGCGGCCATCTCGACCTGTGTGTACACGTCCGCCTGAGGACCCCGGCCGGCCCGGGCCGCGGCGTCGGCCACGATCCTCAGGGGTTCGAGCACCTCGCCCTGCCGCTCCGGTGTCATCGCCGCCACGGCATCGGCGGACAGGGGCCCGGGCGGCTCCGCCTCGGCCGCCGTCACTCCGAGCGGTAGGACGGCCAGCACGGTCGCGAGCGCGATCGAACACCAAGCAGCCTTGTTCATACGTCCCCTTGGGGTGACTGTCTGTGCATGGTGCGTACGTTCCGTGACCGTAGTGATCGTCCGAAATGCCCGGCAAGGGCGCGCGTGGACCCTTGGAGGCGCGTTGGGGGCGTGCGTACATTCGCGCGCGCCCGGCTCCGGCTCAACGCGTGCCCGCTGGGCGTCGAGCAACGGCAATCAAACGATCAGATGATCCCAAGGGAACGGCCTAGTTCCACTGTCGGCGGGACATCCATGGGGTTATGACTGAACGCATCGGCGAAGAACGGCCGCCCACCTCTGAGGATGAAGGGTCGGCACCTGTCGAGCCGCCGACCGCCCACGCTCAGGCGAGTTCTCCCGACGGAGGCGGTGGCGGCCCGGGGGAGGCGAGTGCATCCGAGGAGGCGAGTAGCGCCGAGGAACTGAGCGCGACCGAGGAGGCGACGGCACCTGAGGACGGCACTGCACCGGAGCGTGAGCCGTACCGTGTCACGATGGTTGATCTCGGACGGTTCGCGGTCGCGGCCGTCACCGTGGTCGCGTCACTCATCGGCTTGGTGCTCGGAATTCGAGCCGAACTGTACGCCGGAAGAGAGGACCAGCGCGCCAAGAGAGCGGATCAGCGCGCCGAAAGGGAGGAGCAACGCGCCCAAGACGCGAGGGAGAAGGCCTACGCCGACCTCGTCGATTTCTACCGGATGGGGTCGGAGGTGATCGTAGTGAACGGTAGTTCAAGGGCCATGGCGATGCGACTCACGCTTCCGGCGAGCAAAGTGTGGTGGGATGTGGACCTGATGCAACCGTGCAAGCAGATCGACATCCCGAACCAGTCCTTGCTGCGGTCCATGGCCATGGAACAGCCGTCGTTGAGCCTGGCGGAAGGCGACCTCGCGCAACTTCGGCTGGAGTTCATGGACCCGAACGGAAAAGCCTGGGTTCGCAACAGCGGCGGGGCCGTAGCCCGCGTGGATGGTTGGACGCCGTCAGCACGGCCTCACCTTGTGAGCTCCGAAGAGTGGAACACGAGGGCCCAGGCTTCGCCCCAGTGCGACAAGACCTGATCAAGGTCGAGTGTGTCGCCAAGGGTCCGCGCGCCCCTCAGTCCGTCTCCACGGGCGGTGTGGACCGCGACGCGCGGCGCGTACTCAGCGGGGCAACTGGACGGGCTGCTAGCTTGGGCAGGTGATCACGGGTGCACACACGATCATTTACGCGACCGATGCCGAGGCGGCACGCGCTTTCTTCCGCGACGTCCTCGGGTTCCCGTACGTCGACGCCGGAGCCGGCTGGCTCATCTTCAAATCCCCGCCGGGCGAACTGGCCGTGCACCCCACCGACCCGCACTCCGCCGGTGGCACCGAACTGTTCCTGATGTGCGACGACCTCGCCGCCACGGTCACACAGCTGAAAGCCAAAGGCGTCGAGTTCACGACCGACATCACCGAACAGCGATGGGGCTCGGTCACCACTCTGGCCGTGCCTGGCGCGGGCACGGTCGGGCTGTATCAGCCGAACCACGACACCGCGTACGACCTGAACTGACCCGGATCTGCCCACACGGTTCAACGCAAACCGATGCGGAGGAGCATCAGTGCGTGGCCGGCTGCGGCGGAGTCCGGCCGCAGCTACGCCGCCAGGTTCCGGACCCGTACGGCCGTGCTCATGTCCCGGCCCGACCGGGACGATCACCGTGTCCGCCGACACGGGAGAGCTGCTCGGCCTGAGCCGCGGATGCCGGGACTTCGAAGACGATCACGATGCCGTCGCGCTCGTTGCCCTGCTCGCCTACGCGCGTGAAGCCGAAGCCCGCGATGGTGGCCAGGGAGGCGTCGTTGTCGGACCTGATACGGGCCCGCACGGTCCTGACACCGGGTTCGGCGGCGGCCCTGGCGAGCAGCGCCGTCAGCATGGCGCGGGCGTAGCCCTGGCGGCGGTGGGCGGGCACGACGGTGAAGCCGACCTCGACCATGCCGGCTTCGTCCGGAGGGCCGTGGAACCCGGCGTCGCCGACGACGGCCCCGTCCGGTTCGGACACCGCGGCCCGCGTGAGCCAGGGCGCGGCGGACGGGTCCCCGGCGAGTTGGTCAGCGCGGTAGCCGAAGATCCAGCGCGCTCGTTCGCCGACGAAGTGTTCGTCGAGGGCGACCCCGGCCTCAGCGCTGCCGCCTGCGAGGTCACCGTCGGCAAGCGCCCGCAGCGCCTTTGCGCTGAGCTCGACGAAGCGGACGCGTCTGGGCGTGGTGAGAGGTTCGTTGTTCATCGCGGAGATGCTCGCCCAGCACCAGAGGGCTGTCCACCGCATTTCGGCCTCGGCGGACAGCCGGGTGAAGGTCCGGCTGCTGCGGGCACAGGACGGCCGGGCCCCGGTCCGCGCGCGTCGGACGACGACCGCGCGGACCGGGGCCCGGTCCGTGTTCCCGGGGCCGGGCCGTGACCGGGATCCCCGCGTCGGCAGCGCGGGTTCTTCAGGGCGCTCCAGGTCTTGGGACCGACGATGCCGTCGACGGGCATGTGGCACATGTCCTTCACCCGGCGCTGGAACTCGCGCACGGCGTGGTCGGTGTCGGGACCGAAGTCGCCGTCGACGCCGGAGGAGCCGATGTTCACGTTCCAGGTCTTGAGCAGACACTGGGCCTGCTTGACCGCAGCGCCCTTGGAACCCCTGCTGATGGTGGGCTGGGAGTCGGTGTGGTTGCAGCCGCGCGAACCGGTCACCGACGTACCGGAGTTGGTGGCCGCCACGGCCGACGGGGCCAGGGTGACACCGGTGCACAAGGCAGTGGAGGCGACGAGGAGCGCGAGACGCTTGCTGACGAGCATGGCTGTTCCGTCCTTCGATCGGCGCGGGCCGTTCCTCCCGGGGTGTCCCCGAGTGACCCGCTGTCCTGGTGTGGGGGACCGGTGGTCGGCCGGTCCCGTGCTGCCGGGACATGAAGCTACGGGCCGCCGCCCGGGCCCGTCGTCCCGTGCCGGATGGATCTCCGAGTCAACCTCCGGCGCAGGGCCGCCCGTTCTCCCACTCAGGGTTGAGTACGGGAGTGGGAGGTCGGTCTGCGCCGTCCGGGCTAGGCTGCGGCGATGCGGATCCGCCCCTCCTCCATGGACGCGCTGACAGCCCTCGCGCAGACGGGTGTGGCCGTGCTGCTGGGCCGGGAGGCGGTCGCCCAGGGCTGGCCTCCCCTGGACCTCGCCGCTTACCTGCTCGTCGGGCTGGTGACGGTGCCGGTGGCCCTGCGGACCAAGGCACCGGTCGCGGTCTGCCTGTTCACCCAGCTGATGTGGTTCGTGTACATCACCGCCGGGTACTGGCCGGTGGTCACCTGCTTCGGTCCCATGCTCGCGGTGTACACGGTGGCCGCGCTCTGCCCGGTCCGCACCTCGTCGGCCTGCGCTGTCCTGATGGGGGCGGTCTGGGTCTACGCGGGACTGCTGGGCAACGGTCCCGGCGGATCCATGGCGACCGTGCTCGCGCAGGCCGTGGTCTTCCCGGCCGTGCTGTGGCGGTTCGGGCGGGTGGCCCGCCGATCGGCCGAACTGGCCCGCCAGCTACGGCGGGAGCGCGACGAACGGGCCCGCCGCGATGTCGCCGAGGAACGCGCGCGCATCGCACGGGAACTGCACGACATCGTGGCCCACCACATGTCCGTGATCTCGGTCCAGGCGGGCCTGGCCGGGTACGCGTTCGACTCGGCGCCCCGCAAGGCCCGGGCGGCGCTGTCCACCATCGAGGACACCAGCGCCGAGGCGCTGGACGAACTCCGCCGCATGCTCAGCCTGTTGCGGGACACCGATCAGGAGCAACCCGACGGCGGGGCCGGCTCGCAATCCCCGGGCCGGGACGCTCCGATGCCGGGCCTGTCACGGCTGGCGGAGATGGCCGAACGGATCCGGGCCGCCGGCGTTCCGGTGGACCTGCGGATCACGGGCGATGCGCGCGCCCTGGCCCCCGGGGTGGAGCTGTGTGCGTACCGGGTGACGCAGGAGGCGCTGACCAACGTCCTCAAGCACGCCCCGGGCGCCCGCGTGACCGTGGCCCTCGACTACCGGCCTACGCACCTCTCGGTCACCGTGACCGACGACGGCGCGGGCGGGGACGCCGTTCCGGCCAAGTTGGCACGAGGGAGCGGGAACGGGTTGATCGGCATGCGCGAGCGGGCCAAGCTCTACGGAGGAACGATCAGCACCGGGCCACGCAGCGAAGGGGGCTACGCCGTGTGCCTCACCCTGCCGACCTCCGCCCGGACCGTACCGCCGCCGGGGGACGGCCGCCCGGCATGACGGGAGCCGGACCCTTGCGGGTGCTCGTGGCCGACGACCAGTTCCTCATCCGGGCCGGGCTCGTGGGCCTGCTCGAGGTGGCGGAGGGCTTCGAGGTCGTCGGCGAGGCCACGGACGGCGCCGAGGCGGTCGAGCTCGCCGCCCGTACCCGCCCCGACGTGATCCTGATGGACATCCGGATGCCGCGCATGGACGGGATCGCCGCCACGGAGAAGATCCTCGCGCGGACCCCGCCCCCGGCGCCCCGCGTGCTGATCCTGACCACCTTCGACCTGGACGAGTACGTGTACGGGGCGCTCAAGGCCGGGGCCTCTGGCTTCCTGCTGAAGGACTCGGGCCCCCAGCGGCTGCTGGCCGCCGTCACCGCCGTGGGCAGCGGGGACGCCCTCTTCGCGCCGACGGTCACGCGGCGGCTCGTGGAGGCCTTCGCCACCCGTGCGGGCCGCGAAGGGGGCGGCGACGCCGCGAGGGCCGGGGCCGCCGGACTGGACGCGCTGACGGGCCGGGAGTTGGAGGTCCTGGAGCTGGTCGGGCAGGGCCTGGCCAACGCCGAGATCGCCTGGCGGCTGTTCATCACCGAGGCCACGGTCAAGAGCCACCTCAGCCGGACGATGACGAAGCTGGGCCTGGAGAGCCGGGCCCAGGCGGTGGTGACGGCGTACGAGAGCGGGCTGGTGGTCCCCGGCCGGAACCCCTGAGGAGGCGGCTCCGGGGCGAGCCGGCGCCCCAGAACCCCGCGGCCATGACCAGGCCGTCGAACGCGATGCCGTCGTCGTCCTCCGGCCGGACCCGGCCGAACTGTTACCGCCCGCAGGCGGCCGCGAGGAGCGACAGGCAGCCCGCGCTCGAACGGCCGACCTGACGCGGCGCGCATCGGACGCCCCGCCTGTGCCGTGGCCCCCATCTGCCCCTGCCGACAGTCGTGTTGAACCACTGGTAGGAAACTTTCCTATCCGCTACGCTCCCCGACGGCGGCTTGGCGCGGTGCCTGATGTCATGGGCATGACGCGCTCAGCGAGAGCTCTGACCCGGCCGCCGTGACGCTGCCCCTGCTCGCCTCCGTGGTCCGGGGGCGGCGTTCTCCGCACCGGTGTCCAGCTCTCGCCGTTCCCAGGCCAAGGAGTCCAGGCATGCACCTGTACGCCTCCACCCCACCACCCGCACCGGGCAGTCGGCTTCGGCCCGCCCTCCTCGTCGTGACCGCCGTGCTCGCGCTCGTCGCCGGGCTGCTCCTCGCCTGGCCCGGCCGGGCCGGGGCCGCCGCCGACCCGCTCATCTCGCGCGGCAAGCCCGCCACCGCCTCCTCCACGGAGAGCTCCTCCCTCGGTGCCGCCAACGCCTTCGACGGCGCCCCCTCGACCCGCTGGGCCAGCGCCGAGGGCAAGGACCCGCAATGGATCCGCGTCGACCTGGGCGCCGGCGCCACCGTGTCCCGCGTCAAGCTGACCTGGGAGTCCGCCTACGCCAAGGCCTACCGCGTCGAGGTCTCCGCCGACGGAGCGACCTGGACCAGGATCGCCGAGGAGAAGGCCGGCAACGGCGGCACCGACGACTTCGCCCGCCTCTCGGGCAAGGGCAGGTACCTGCGCGTGTACGGCACCGCGCGCGGCACGGCGTACGGCTACTCCCTCTTCGAGGCCGAGGTGTACGGCACCGTGGACGGCGGCCCGCCCCCCGGCGGCGCCTTCACGGTCGTTGCCGCCGGTGACATCGCCGCCCAGTGCACCGCGTCCGACAGCGGCTGTGCGCACCCGAAGACCGCCGCACTCGCCCGGCAGATCGACCCGAAGTTCTACCTGACGATGGGCGACAACCAGTACGACGACGCCCGGATCGCCGACTTCCGCGCCTACTACGACAAGAGCTGGGGCGCCTTCAAGGCCAAGACCCACCCCGTACCCGGCAACCACGAGACGTACGACCCGGCCGGCTCCCTCGCCGGATACAAGGCGTACTTCGGGAACATCGCCTACCCGCAGGGCAAGAGCTACTACAGCTTCGACGAGGGCAACTGGCACTTCATCGCCCTCGACTCCAACGCCTTCGACCAGGCCGCCCAGATCGACTGGCTCAAGGCCGACCTCGCCGCCAACGGCAAGCAGTGCATAGCCGCCTACTGGCACCACCCGCTGTACTCCTCGGGCGGACACGGCAACGACCCCGTCTCCAAGCCCGTCTGGAAGATCCTCTACGGCGCCAAGGCCGACCTGGTGCTCAACGGACACGACCACCACTACGAGCGGTTCGCCCCGCAGAACCCCGACGGCAAGGCGGCCGCCGACGGGATCGTGGAGATCGTCGGCGGCATGGGCGGCGCCGAGCCCTACCCGATCGAGCAGGTGCAGCCCAACAGCCAGAAGCGCATCAGCGGCCAGTACGGGGTACTGAAGCTCGACTTCACGGACTCGGGCTACAGCTGGACCTACGTCGCCGCCGACGGGGTCAAGGACACCAGCCCGAAGTACAGCTGCCACTGATGTACCTGGCCAACGCCGGCCGCCCGGACGCGCCGCCCCGCCCCTTCGGGGCCCGGCGGCGCGTCCCCGCCACCGTCATCGCGCTGGGCGCGGTCAGCCTCGTCACCGACGTCTCCGCCGAGATGGTCACGGCCGTGCTGCCGCTCTATCTCGTCCTGGGCCTCGGCCTCTCGCCGCTCCAATTCGGTTTCCTGGACGGCATGTTCAACGGAGCCACCGCCCTCGTGCGGCTCATCGGCGGCCGACTCGCCGACCGCGGAGGCCGCCACAAGAGGGTCGCCGGTGCGGGCTACCTGCTCTCCGCCCTCTCCCGGCTCGGGCTGCTCCTCGCCGACGGCGCCACCGCGGGGATCGCCTCCTCGCTCGCAGCCGACCGTCTCGGCAAGGGCGTGCGCACCGCCCCGCGCGACGCGCTGATCTCGCTCAGCAGCCCGCCGGAGACACTGGGCCGGGCGTTCGGCGTGCACCGCGCCATGGACACCACCGGCGCGCTTCTGGGCCCCCTCGCCGCGTTCGCCGTGCTGTGGGCGACCGCCGACGCCTACGACGCGGTGTTCGCCGTCAGCTTCTGCACGGGCCTGCTCGGCGTGCTCCTGCTCGTGCTCTACGTCCCTTCCGCCGCCCCCGCACCACCGATCCGGCCGACCCCCCTTCAGCCGCGCGCACTTCGCGACCCCGTCTACCGCCGGATCCTGTACGCCGCTTGCCTGCTCGGAGCCGCCACCATCGGCGACTCCTTCCTCTACCTGCTCCTGCAGCGCGGCCTCGACCTGCCGCCCGCCCTGTTCCCGCTGCTGCCGCTCGGCGCCGCCGCCGGATACCTGCTGCTCGCCGTCCCGGCCGGCCGGATCGCCGATCGCGTCGGGCGCCGACTGCCGTTCCTGGCCGGACACGCCGCGCTGCTCGGCGCGTACGCCGTCCTGCTGCTCCCCGTGGCCTGGCCGGCCGTGGCCGCGGTGCCGGCACTCCTCGCCGTCTTCTACGCCTCGACCGACGGGGTCCTGATGGCGCTGGCCGGCCCCGTACTGCCTGCGCACCGCCGCGCCGGCGGGCTCGCGGTGCTCCAGACCGGCCAGGCACTGGCCCGGCTGCTGGGCGCCGCGGGTTTCGGGGCCGCCTGGACGTTCTGGGGACAGGGACCCGCCCTGTGGGCGGCGGCGCTCACCCTGGCGGGGGCGCTCGCTGCCGCCTGGCGCATTCTGCCCGCCCCCGCACCCGCCCTCGCCCCTGTACCCGCTCCCGCCCTCGACACCCCGGAGGCACCGTGAACCACCGCCCCTCACAGCTCCGCCGGCTCGCCCTCGTCGTGCTCGCCGTCCTGCTGCTCGGGGGCGGCTCCCTGGGCTACGTACTGCACGCAAGGCACCGCGATCTGCCGACTGCCACCGCGGACGCATCGTTCAGCCTGGCCGAACCAGGGCTCTACTACCGGGACTCGGCCACCGGACAGGTGGCCCGCCGGAGCGGCACCGGCGCGCCGCCCGCCACGGGAGGCCCCGCCTGCGAGCGCTTCTACGCCGCGGGGGAGCGCGCCCTGTGCCTGCGCAAGCTGCCCGGCATCCCGGCCCGCACCCTGGCCCTCGTACTGGACCGGCAGCTGCGCGAGGTCAAGCGCGTGACGGTACCCGGCATCCCCAACCGGGCCCGCGTCTCGGCCTCGGGCAACGTGCTGTCCTGGACGGCCTTCGCGATCGGCGACTCGTACGCCACGACCGGCTTCTCCACCCGGACCTCCATCCTCGACCTGCGCACCGGCTACCTGATCAAATCGATGGAGGAGATTCCGCTCACCATCGACGGGACCCGTTACCACGCGCCCGACGTCAACTACTGGGGAGTGACCTTCGCCCGGGACGACAACCGCTTCTACGCCACGGTGTCGACCAAGGGCCGCACCCACCTCGTCGAAGGGGACCTACACGCCTGGTCGGCGAAGGCCCTGCGCGAGAACGTCGAATGCCCGTCCCTGTCACCGGACAACACCCGCATCGCCTTCAAGAAGAAGGTCTCCGACGATCCCGCCGCACCCTGGCGACTGTACGTGTTGGACCTGGCGGACCTGCGCGAGCACCCGCTCGCGGAGACGCGCGGCGTCGACGACCAGGCGGCCTGGCTGGACGACAGGACCGTCGGCTACGCCCTCCCGGGAGGCGAAGGACGCGCCGGTGACATCTGGTCGGTCCCGGCGGACGGCACGGGCGAACCCCGCCTCCTGGTCCCCGGCGGCACCTCCCCGGCCGCCGTGAGCTGAAAGGAGCAGGCCGGCCCCGATTGCTGCCGGCACTCGCCTTCGAGGGCACCCGCAATCCGTTCCGACGCCGTTCGAGTGGGCATACGGACGGAACGCCGGAGTACAGGTGTGTCGGGGTCCCTCCCCGACGGCGCGGCCCGATCATGTCGTGCCATGACCTCTCGTGAACTCCGCTCGACATGGCTTTCGTGGCGTCCCTGGGTCTTCGGGATGGCGGCAGCCGCTCTGCTGGCCGCGGCCCCCTCGTACGCCGCGGCGGCAGAGCCGATCCCCGGCCGGGCTCAGGTCGGCGGCGAGGGCGCGGCCGCCGTGTGCCCACCGGGTCACGGCGACTGGTTCGCACCCCACAGCCATGCAGCCCTCCCCAGCGGCCCCTGCCGCCCCCCGCGGCACTGCGGCCCTTGCCGCCCGCCGCGCCACTGCCCCGACGGCTCGCCGGACTGCGACGGACCGGGCTCGCCCGACACCGGTGCGATCACAGTGATCAAGGAGGACTCCTTCACGGGGGACCCCCTGAGCGGCGCGGTCTTCCAGCTGTGGGAGGAGACCAACGGCATCCCGGGCCTCCAGCCCACCGGCTCCCAACCGGACAGCGTCATCGAGGGTCCCTGCACCACCGGGGCCAACGGTGAGTGCTCCCGTACCGTGCCGTTCGGCGTCTACTACTGGGAGGAGACACAGGCGCCGCCCGGGTACGACCTGCCGCTGAACCCGGTGTCCGTTCCGCTGCGGCTGGATGAGGAGAACGCCGATGCCGGCGTGCGCTTCGCCATCTCCAACACAAGGGAATCCGGGGCGCTCACGAGCGAGTGACCCGGCCCGTCGAGGCACGGTCCGGCCGACAGTCGCGTCCACGCCGTCCAGCAAGTCCTGATCGCTTCCACCTCATCGCCGCGGCGGCGAAATCCCGCCGGAGCGAGTCCCCGCAGGCGGAGGAGCGGCCGGTGACCTTCCGAGCCGATCAGGTCGAGGCGGGCGGTGCGCATGCCCGCTGGCCGGATCGGCACTCTGACGCCACCGCGCCGGGCTGTGTTCAGCTACGTCCCGGCACGGCCACGCACCGGCATGCACTGCACCGGTGCGTCATCAGTGTGCCGCCGCACGGCCCTTGCACGCCCCGATGAGGTAGGAGAGGTCATGCCCCGCATCACACGATGGACCGCGGTCACCGCCGCCGCCTTCGCCACCGTACTGGCCGCAACGCCCGGTGCCGGCGCGGCCGAAGGATCTGCCGCTGGGGCCAAGGCGGCGCCCCGCCCCGTGTACTGGACCGCACAGCCGCAGGGTGGGACGGCCGCGGCGCCGCAGCGATTGCTGAACCAGGCCGTTCGGATCACCAACGACTTCGCCAAACGTCCCACCACCCAGTGCCTGGACGTCGACGCCAACGGCGGCGGCAACGGAACCGTCGTCCAGCTCTGGCAGTGCAACGGCACCACCCAGCAGCGCTGGTACCTCTGGAACAACGGCGCGCTCGAGAGCTATCGCTTCCCCGGCAAGTGCCTGGACGCGGACCTCAACGGGGGTGGCAACAACGGCACCAGGGTGCAGGTCTGGGACTGCAACAACACACCGCAGCAGAGCTGGTCCCACCCCGCCGGCGACCGCGCCATCTACAACGCCCGCTTCTACGGCGGCGGCAACATCGTCATGGACCGCGACGCGAACGTCCTGGGTAACGGCGCCCGTGTCCAGTTGTGGCAGAAGAACTTCCAGTCACAGCAGTGGTGGGACATATGGACCGACTGACCCGGTAGTTGCGCAAAGCCCTGCATGGCGACCGGACGTACGGTGCAGCGGGTCGTCTCGGCCGGCCGGGGCTCATGGGCTCGGTGTGCCGTGCCGTCGGCGGTGGGGGAGCGTGCGGGTGTAGCGGCGGTGCAGTGCCTCGCGCGCGGCCTCGAAGGCGGTTTCGCCGCAGGAGGCCCGTCCCGCGTCGACGTCGGAGAGGGCGCGCCGGGTGCGCTCCTCGGCGGCCATGCTTTCGCAGGCCCGCAGTATGTCCAGGGTCGGGGCTCCCGCGTTGACCACGAGGACGGGCGCGTCCGGTGCGGCGGGCATCTTGAGGGGAAAGGTGACCAGCGACAGGACGGCGAGTCGGTCGCGGCTTTCGGCCCGGGCCCTGACCGTGCCCGTGGTGGCGGCCAGGTGCCCGCCGGCCGCCGTCACGTCATGGAGCAGCCGCAGTGGGCCGGTCTCGGCCGACCGGCGGGAGCGCCGGGGCGTCACGAGCGGGTCCCGGGTGGCGATTTCGTTGCAGGCGAGCTCCAGGCGGCGAGCCACGCGTGGGTCACGAACGCCGGAGGCGAGGGCGAGGGCGTAAGGGGCCAGGCGGCCGTCGATCAGGTCGTCGAGTGGCAGCAGCTTGAGGGTGCGGGCCCGCAGCAGCCAGGCCACCTCCACCCGGTAGCGGCCGTTGGGGTCGACGGCCTCCAGCTCGAGGCCGCTGTGCCAGCTGACGATGACCCGGTCATGGCGGTCACCCGTGGGGGCAACCTCGACGTGCACGTCCGCCACGGACCAGCGGCGGTTCCCGTACTCGACGAGCGGCAGGCACAACTCCCCACCGGGGGCCAGGGTGCCGGACCGTGCCAGGCCGCTCAGGGTGGTGGTACCGGAGGGACGTGAGTGCAGCACGGCGCCGTCGAGGCGCACCGGCAGGTGGCCGCCGGCGAATGTCAGGACCGCCGCCCCGGGGCAACCGAGATCCGCCTCGGCCGTCATCGGGCTTCCCGAGGCGTGGGGGTACCGGTACCGGCGCGGTGGATGGTCTCGGTGTCGGCCCGGGCCATCAGGTTCGTGAGATCCATGACGGACCGATACCAGGGCCGAGGTGCTCGCGCAGGACGCCGCGCCGGTGACCGGTCAGCCGGCGCCGGACGAGTGGGCTCGTGAGCCGGTGGCGTCGGGGCCGGCGGCCTCGCGAGGTCAGCTTCCCGGAGCGTGGACCTCGTTGTCGATGTCGCTGATCAGCCAGGCGAGCATCGCGGGGGTGGCGTCGAAGTGGCCGCCGTGCCCGGCATCGGCCTGTCTGATCAGCGTCGCCGTCGGCATGCGTGCGGCGAGCCATTCGCCGTGCGCAGGGGGCACCAGGGTGTCGAGACCCCCGTGCCAGATCCGCGTCGGGGCCGTGATGTCTGCCGGGTCGAACCCCCACTCCGTGCCGAAGAGGGCGGTGACGTCGTCCACCCAGCCGTCCAGGCCCGGTCGGACCGCTTCGGCGAATGCAGGGCCGATCATCGCGCTGATCTCCGGTCGCGAGAGGACCGTCTGTTCGATCTCGGGCAGCGGCGGGAAGTTGGCCGTTCCGAGATTCGCGAGGTGTTCCGTGACGGCGTGCCTCCCGGTCACCGCCATGGCGGCGCTGTGGCGGTTTCCCTCGTTCATGCCGGCGGTCCAGTCCAGCCCGACCGCGTCACGCGGTGCCAGGCTCGCCAGCGCACCCAGCCGTGTCACCCGTTCGGGATACCGGGCGGCGAAAGCCATGGCGTGCGGGCCGCCCCCGGACACTCCGAACACCGCGAAACGGTCCAGGCCGAGTGCGGTGGTGATGGTGGCCACGTCAGCGGCGGCGTCGACGACCCGACGCCCCGGCTTCGGTGTGGAGCCTCCGAACCCGGGCCGGTCATAGGTGATCAGCCGGACGCCGAGCTCGTGGAACAGGGAATCGTCCGGGTATCGGGCCAGTCGGCTCATCGGGCTGCCATGCAGGTAGACGACCGGTATCCCGGTGGGGTCGCCCCATTGCTCCACTGCCAACGTCCGACGGTCGTCGGTGATCAACTCGCGCATGGCGCCAAAGCTAGTCCCGGTACGGATCGACGGCCAAGGCCTTTCATTCACAGCGGAAGATCGCCGTACTGCTTTCGGCGGGCGGCTCGGCCGGGTTCAGCGCGGACGAGGCGTTCATGTCGCGCTTGCGCCCCGGCCGTCGCCGCCGCCTGGGGCGCTGGGTTGGCCGGGCCGGGCCGTCGCCCAGCCGCCAACCCGTCGCGCCATCAGATGTGACCCGACCGTGGCCACCGCGGCCAATGCGAGGCCCTGCACGGCATCGTGGGGGCGTGCAGGGCGCAGTACCCCGGCCCGGCGCATTCGGCCACGGGCCCAGAGGGTGAAGGGAATGACCACCAAGGGCGAGGTCACCGAGCCCGGTGTGTACCCACGGACCGCAGCGGCCTGGGCGAGATGCACAAGGCCGTGCAGCCCGAATCCGTTGAGGGCCCCCTGGTAGAAGGCCGAACGTCCGCCCGTGCGGTACCCGTCGGCAGCCGCTGCGGCAACCACCACGGCCATCCCGGCGACGGCGGTCGCGAACTCACGTTGGTCAATGGACTGCAGACGCCGCCACACCCGATCCGGTACCTGCGGAAATCTCCCCCGTAGTTCCGGCACCCGGTCATGCGCCCAGCGCGGCACCATGATGACTTCCTCCGCGTCATGCAGTGCCCACGCCGCCAGCAATCCTAAGGTCACGCCGCCGCTGATCCCGATCTCATGTCCGCTCATAACCAGGCAGTCTGTCAGCACAGTTGGTGCGCTCCGGCAGCGGATCCCGCCTCACCGACGATCACCCATTCGCTGCCTGGGCGTGCGTCGGGGGCGGCGACGTACGGTTCGGAGCGGACGGAGGGGAGGAGCTGGAAGCGGGCGCACTGCCGACAGGGACCACCTACGAAACGCCCCGTCCCATGACGGGACCGTTGGAGGACTGCTCGGGCAGCCAGTCGCGGGTCGGGTCGTACTCCAGCCACCGGCTTCGCCCTGCCTCCACGGCGCAGGCGGCGGCGAGGCCGCTGAGGCCGGGGTGGGTGTTTCCGGTGCGCCACAGCAGTGACCAGGCATACAGCGGTGTGGGATCGATCAACGGAACGGTGCACAGCCCGGGGACCTGCGGCAGGCGCACATCGGCGGGCAGCAGCGAGAAGCGCGCGGGTGTTCCGCCACCTCGGCAAGGAAGTGGCCCAGCCCGAGGCTGACGCTGCCGGTCCGTTCCCGGACGTCGAAATGGTCGGCGAACTGGCGGAGGAAATCGAGCCGGTCGCGCGCACCGGGTGCCCACAGCGCGCTTCGTGCAGCTGCCCGGGTCGGAGCGCCGGCTCGGCTGCGAGCGGATGGTCCGCACTCAGGACGGCGTCAACCGGCTCGAGGCGGACAAGACGGTGCGTCAGGCCGCCGGGCAACGGTGGTGGACGCGGCCGAAGGCCGCGTCGATGTCGCCGTGCAGCAGTGCCGTCGTCACCGCCGGCAGATCCCGCCCGTGGTGGAGGGCGGCCGGGACGTCATCCCCGGCGTGACGAACGGGAATCGCTGGCCCGCCTCGCACCGCGCGGCACCTACCTGTCCGTCCCGCACGGCGACCACCTCCTGGGCAACGCCCGGTCCGACTGGATGCCTCTGCTTGCGGACTGGATGGCACGAGCACGGACAGGAGCGCGGGCATGAACCGCTTCACCGTGCGGTTCGCGTTCACGCCCCGGACGGCGCCGACGGCCCGCAGGAGGGCCCGCGGCCGACGGTGGCCGCGAGGCCGTGCGGGTCCGGTCACGCGTAGCGGCAGACCGTTACGCCGGCTGCAGCGCCGCACCCCATCTTCGTGTAATTCTTCTGGACCATGTTCCAGTAGTGGCCCCAGTACTTGTAGCTGGGGTCATCCGTGTTCCAGTTCGGTCCGGCCGCGTCGTAGGCGGCCTTCTCTCCGGCCCACTGCGACACGGCCTGGGACGGCCCTCCACCCGACATGTTCTCGGCGCCGGTGGTGAAGCTCTTGTCGTGCGCGAGCCCACTGGCGTGGGAAGCGGGGTTGTCGGCCCATGCCTGGGAGCCTGAGGCGAGCGCTGCGTCCCAGGCGATGGGCGGCGCGCCTTCCGTCTGACGTATCGCATTGGTGTCGTTCAGGATGGCCGCCTGGTCGGCGGGGCTGACCTCGGCGGGAAGGCCGGCCGAGACGGCGGCGGACGCCGTTGTGCCTACCCCCAAGACCATGCCTCCGGCCATCAGCGTTGCCGCAATGGCCATGGCCTGACGTCGTGCACGAGAAAGTCTTGTCATTGCGACTCCCTGGTCGCGCGGAAACAGCGGAGAGTGCCGGCGCGGTTCGCGACCGTCAGCCGTCACGGGAGGGGCAACGAAGCCGGCAAGCACGATGGAGACTGAGCCATCGGCGACGCGGTGTCCGTGTAAGGGCGGCCCATTGGCCGCCTCCCCTACGGCCAGCGTATGTCCACGTGACGGGGGTGGCGACCGGGACTGCGACCATCACCGCCCACCCCGGAGCGCGGCCCTGGTGCATGCCGTCGTGCAGAACCGGGCGAGGGCGTCGAGCGCCAAGAAGAACCGGTCCCGTGCCCACTCGAGGTATCCGCGCCGAGTGGACGCGCCGCCGGGTGGGGATTGCCAGTCGCAGCACTGGATGGGGGGCAGGCCCGGGCGAGCCTGCAAGTACCGGGTGAGGTCTTCCGGAACGAGCCAGTTGGCCGCCCTCCTGGCGGGCGAGCCACTGACCAGGCGACGTTGCGGCCGCCGTCAGAGAGCCGCCGGAGCCGGGTGCGCGGGCAGTGCCGCAGCGTGGCGCGGGAACGCCGTCATCCGCCACGTCTCCGACGAGCGGGCCTCCGGTGCTGCCAGAGCCAGCGCAGCTCGGGCTGATAGGGGAAGCATGCCTGCAGGGTGAGGCGGGGGGCGAGCTCCGCCAGGTCGTCCTGGTGGAGGCACCGCTCGCCCGACCCGATCCTGCCGTCGGCGTCGCGCCACCAGGTTTGGCCGCTCGACCCGTCGCAGGACGCCACGCCCAGAGCGGCGGTCAGGCAGTCGTCGGACCCGGCGGCCTTGATGGTGCCACCGGCGAAGGTCCACTGCTGGGCGGGGCTGCCGTCACAGTCCTCCGTCGTCACCGCCGCTGTTGGCCGACCGACGCCGAGAGTCAGACACCGCTCGACGGCGACCCGCTCTGCGGTACGGCCGATGACCGACATGACCTCCCCGGGAACGGGCTGCCGGTGCATCCTGCGGTGCTCCCTTTCCATCCACTGCTGATAGCTCCGGCTCAGTGTGATGCGGGCCGGGCAGGGCAGTGTGATGCATCCCGCGTACGCGGCGTAGGCCTCGTACGCGGCCTTCTTGTCGCGTCGCTGCCGCGGTGTCAGGTTCGGTGGCAGCAGCGGCAGACCGTAGCCGACGTACGGCGTGACGGCCGGACGGGTGGGGGATCGGAAGGCGGCCCTCCGAAACAGCCGTCCGGTGATCTCGTGATCGCTGTGATCGGCCGGATCCAGCGGGCCGACCCCGAACGTCGCGCTGTCGTAGTCCAGCGTCAGAACGTGTTCCGCCTTGCGCAGGGTGAGCACCTCGGTCAGGACGGAGGCCAGCTCAGCCTCCGTGTAGGGCCTGGTCCCGTCCACCGGTGTCATGGTGGCGGACTGCCCCCGGAACAGCTTCAGCAGGCTCTGCCGCGCGTACCGCGGACTGCCGACACCCCTCGGGAGCCCGTCGGGCAGTCGCAGGAAGACCAGCCGTACGTCGGGGCGTCCCGCCAGGACGTAGGACACCAGGGCGCGCCCGCGCACCGTGAGATCTGCCCGGAACCAGTGGTTCGCGGCGCCTGCCATACGCGCGTAGGCCGCCCGCAGACCCCTCTCCCGACGGCGTACGTAGGAGTCGCCGCCGGTGAACGGGCGGCCGGCGTCCCCGGCCGTCAGATAGACGGTGCCGACAAAACATCCGGCGCGTATGAGCCGTTGGACCTCGGGGCTGATGAAGAGGAGGTCGTCGTCCTGGTGGGCCACGCCCGCCAGCGTGGGCCGACACCCCGCGTCCGGCTCCACGCCCCGGCGGACCCCGGCGCCTCCCACACCGTGCGCATGCCCCTGCCCGACCGGCAGGGTCGAAGTGATCGCGCCGAGGGCCAGCCCCAGAGCCACCAGATGCATCCGCGAGCGATAGCGCCGGCCTGCTCGCGGGGCCGAGCAGGGAGAGCGCCCCGACCGCGCGCATCCACTGCTGTCGAGCGGCTCAGACCTCACCTCGGATCCCTTCGGCTGACTCGTGGCACGCCGTGCCGCGAGCGGCACCTCGCGCGTGTCGGGCCGTCTGTGTCCGATCCTACGAATGAGCGTGCGAAGGCTGCGACATGAATGGGCCGACCGGTGGACGAGGCGGAACACGGCCATGCCCTCCCACGTCACTCTTCGAGGAGGAGCGACCTGTGACAGCGACTCCGCGATCCGACGTCACACTGACAGCTGCTGTCCCCTCGGCGGCGCACGCTGTAGCAGGACAGCCTGCGCGACTTCCCCGAGCACGCCGAACAGGTCGCACGCCGCGTTGCCGCCATGAGCCCCGAGGACATCGAGGCCGGGAAGCGTGAGCGGACCGCCCGGATGATCCGCCTCGCCGAACTCATGACCGCGGGCAACTTGGCAGACGCCGAGGCCGTCCAGACCGAGATCGACGCCCAGTACCGGGCCCTGACCGAAATGCGTCCGGTGTCTGCGGAGCAGTACCGGGCGATCGGTCGCGCCTGCGTAGACAACCCCGCCTGGCGCGCCGCTTACGAGGCCATCACACCCGGCCTCGCCGCGTTCCAGCGCGACGCCATCGACGACTACGTCACCATCCGCCCCGCCTGACGGGTCGGCAGGGGCCGACCGGCACCACACCGACCCCGGCGGAGCAGCCGAGCCACGCTGACAGGACTGCCGGCGGTGCATGAGCAGATCGCCGGCCGGCGGGGGCTCGTACGCGTGCCAGAACTGAAGCTGCCGAGGCCGAGCCCCGTCGCCGGATCGGTTGCCGCGAGGCTGAGCCCGAGGCCGCCCGGCCACTCGAGGAGGCCCGGTCACTGCCGCATCGGCGCGTGCGTCGGCGCGCCGACGGGACCGGCCGCGGGAGGCAGGGCCGTCTCAGGGACCGTCGATGAGCCGCTGGAGGCCGGGGGCGTAGAGGTCCGCCAGGCGTTCGGCGCCGGCGTGCGAGCCGGCGCCGTCGGGGCGGTGCAGGCTCAGGGTGGCGCCCAGGCCCAGCAGCTGGCCGGCGATCAGCTCGGCCCGCAGCTGCGTGTCCGGGCCGGTCAGGGCGGCGGCCAGCCGGTCGGTGACCTGTTCGCGGAAACGCGCGCGGAGCAGGGTGCGCTCGTCCTCGATACCCAGGGAGAACACGACGCGCAGCAGCGGGTCCCCGCGGAGGCGGTCCCGTAGCGCGACCATCGTCAGGACCAGGTGCCGGCCGAGGGCGGGGGGCGCGGCAGCGAAGAGCTCGTCGGCGGCCGCCCGGAAGTCGGCGACCGTGTTGAACAGGGCTTCCTTGCTGCCGAAGCGTTTGACGATCAGCGACGGGCTCACCCCGGCGTCGGCCGCGATGCCGCGCATCGTGACCTCGGCGTACGGTCGCAGCGTGAACGCGCGGCGGGCGGCGCGGACGATGGCCTCGCGTCCGGTCTCGGCGCCTGCCTCCTCGCCCGCCACCGCGCCGGCCACCCCGTCGGCCGTGGCAGACGCGGTGGTGAGGGAGTTCTCGGTGCTGTTCATGCGCTCTCCCGGGCGGCGGTCACGGACGCTGACACCGTGACCGTACCGCCCGCGCGACCGCGCAGCGGTCCCCGGCCGACTCCCGTACGGTCCGACGGCAGGAACAGTGTGGCGACGAGGGCAGCGAGCGCCGCCCCCGCGGCGATCAGGAAGATGAGCAGGTAGGCGTGCAGGGTCGGTGCGGTGCGCCCACCGGCGACGAAGGTCACGTGGGCCAGGACGGCGGCGACCACGGCGCTGCAACAGGCCTGGCCGACAGAGCGCATGAGGGTGTTGAGGCCGTTGGCCGCGGCCGTCTCGCTCACCGGTACGGCCCTCATGACGAGGGCGGGCAGCGCCGAGTACGCGATGGCGGTGCCGGAGGCCACCACGGTGGCACCGCACACGATCAGCCAGAGGCTGTGGCTGGTGAAGAAACGGACCACGTAGCCGACGGCCATGACGACGGCGGCCAGCGCGAGTGCGGTGCGCGGCCCGTAGGCGGCCGAGATCCGTGCCGAGACGGGGGAGAGGGCCACCATGGCCAGGCCGCCGGGCAGCAGGCACAGTCCGCTCACCACGATGGATGCGCCGAGGCCGTACCCGGTGCTGGTGGGCTCCTGCACCATCTGTCCGGTGACCAGGGAGTTCGCGTAGAACGCGAAGCCGATCAGCAGGGCCGCCACGTTGGTGAGCAGGACGGCGGGCCGGGCGGAGACCCGCAGGTCGACCATGGGGGAGTCGGTGCGCAGCTCGAACCACCCCCACAGCAGGCCCACGGCCAGCGAGGCGCCGAGCAGGCCGAGCGTGCGCGGGGAGGTCCAGCCCCAGTCCGAACCCTGGGTGATGGCGAGGAGCAGCCCGACGAGGGTGGTGGTCAGTCCCAGGGTGCCGGGGAGGTCGAAGCGGCCGTGCGAACGTACGGGCGACTCGGGGACGATCCACAGCACCAGCAGCAGATCGAGGAGCCCGAGCGCCGCCGACGCCCAGAACATGGTGTGCCAGTCGAAGTTCTCCATGACCACCGCGGCCACGGGCAAGCCGATCGCCGCACCGATGCCGAGCGTCGAGCTCATGAGCGCGATCGCGGAGAGCACCCGGTCGGCGGGCAGCTCGTCGCGGATGATGCTGATGCCCAGGGGGATCACCGCTAGTGCCGCTCCCTGGAGTGCCCGGCCGGTGATCAGGACGCCGATGTCGGAGCTGACCGCGCAGAGCACGGAGCCGACGGTGAGTACGCCCAGTGAGGCGAGCAGGACACGCCGTTTTCCGTACATGTCGCCGACGCGGCCGAGGACGGGAGTGAAGACCGCGCCGGTGAGCAGCGTGATGGTGACCAGCCAGCCCGCGGCGCCCGGGCTTGCCCCCGTCAGGTCGGGGACGTGCGGCAGCAGCGGAACCACGAGGGTCTGCATGACGGCGACGACCATGCCGCAGAAGGCGAGGACGGGCATGACGAGCCCGGGGTGACGGCTGTGGGGGGTCGTGGGCGCGGGGGAGGGGGCGGCGTCGGGGGTGGGACCAGGTGCGGGTATCGCGGCGGGCATGTTGCTCCAAGGGCGCGAAGGGAGCGGTCACACAGGGGTGCACAATCGTTCACCCCCAGGGTAAACGATTGTGCACCCCCGGATCTGCAGCCTTTGGGCTCTGGGCGTCCGGTCAATGGTCCAGACCTATTGACGGGACTTGTCGACGCTCCTACGATCCGGTCCGGCGCAGCCCCACATGTCCCCACCTCACCCGAGCCGGGCGTCACGCCCCCACGCATCGTCATGCCCATGACACCTGGCGGGAAGGGAGCACACCATGTTCCGTCGAAGGTCGCGTACTCCATGTCCGTCGGACGCTCTCCCCCCTCGTCCCGATCCCGGCGCGGCCGTGCTGAGGCGCGTTCTCGCCGCGGTCAGCGCCACTGCCGTCATCGCCACCGGCCTCGCTGTGGCCGGCTCCATCACGGCCGGGGCCGCCACCACCAACTTGGTGGCCAACTCCGGCTTCGAGAAAGGGCTGAGCGACTGGACATGCCCAGGCGGAGCCGCCACGGCCGTCGGCAGCCCGGTCCGCACCGGGGCCTCCGCGCTCAAGGCGGCACCGACCGGTCAGGACACCGCCCAGTGCACCCAGACCATCAGCGTGCAGCCCAACTCCTCGTACGACCTGAGCGCGTACGTCCAAGGCAGCTACGTCTACCTGGGCGTCACCGGCGCCGGCCTCACCGGCGCCCCGTCCACGTGGACGCCGAACAGCCCGTCGTACAGCCGGCTCAGCGTCGCCTTCACCACCGGGCCGAACACCACATCGGTGACCGTCTACCTGCACGGCTGGTACGGGCAGCCCGCGTACTACGCGGACGACGTGTCGCTCAGCGGCCCCGGCGGCACCGACCCCACGCCGACCGCCACGCCGCCGACCAGCGCCCCGCCCACCAGCGCCCCACCGACCACCGCCCCACCGACCAGCGCCCCGCCCACCACCGCGCCGCCGACCACGGCACCGCCCACGACCCCGCCAGGTGACACCTGCCCGACGAAGCCCAGGCCGTCGGGCAAAGTCCTCCAGGGCTATTGGGAGAACTGGGACGGCGCCTCCAACGGCGTCCACCCCGGCATGGGATGGGTCCCCATCACGGACAGCCGGATCGCCGCGCACGGGTACAACGTCATCAACGCCGCCTTCCCGGTGATCCTCTCGGACGGCACCGTCCTGTGGCAGGACGGCATGGACGCCGGCGTCAAGGTCTCGACGCCCGCCGAGATGTGCCGGGCCAAGGCGGCCGGGGCGACGCTCCTGATGTCGATCGGCGGCGCCGCAGCCGGCATCGACCTGAGCTCCGGCACCGTCGCCGACACGTTCGTGGCGACCGTCGTCCCGATCCTCAAGAAGTACAACTTCGACGGCATCGACATCGACATCGAGACCGGGCTGTCCGGAAGCGGCAACATCAACACGTTGTCCGCCTCCCAGTCCAACCTGATCCGCATCATCGACGGCGTCCTCGCGCAGATGCCGGCCGGCTTCGGCCTCACCATGGCCCCCGAAACCGCGTACGTCACCGGTGGAAGCGTCACTTACGGGTCGATCTGGGGCGCCTACCTGCCGATCATCAAGAAGTACGCCGACAACGGCCGGCTGTGGTGGCTGAACATGCAGTACTACAACGGCAGCATGTACGGCTGCTCCGGCGACTCCTACCAAGCCGGCACCGTCCAGGGCTTCACCGCGCAGACCACCTGCCTGAACAACGGCCTGACCATCCAGGGCACCACCGTCAAGGTGCCCTACGACAAGCAGGTGCCCGGCCTGCCCGCCCAGCCCGGTGCGGGCGGCGGCTACATGTCGCCGACCCTCGTCAGCCAGTCGTGGAACGCCTACGGCGGCTCGTTGAAGGGGCTCATGACCTGGTCGCTCAACTGGGACGGCTCGAAGGGCTGGACCTTCGGCGACAACGTCAGGACCCTGCAGGGTCGTTGATGCCCAGCTGACTCCGACGCCCCGGTCCGGTGCTCCGGGGTGCAAGCGAGACGGAAAGGGCCGGTGGGGCCGGGCAGCCCCACCGGCCCCACCGTAACGACCACCAGCGTCGCGACGAGGCAGCCTCCGCGACGCGGGCGCCGCGACGAGGGCCCGCGCGGGGGGCGGAACGTCCACGGCCTGGCTCGTGAGGAGGGAGAGGCGGCGTCAGCCGTCCGGTGGCCGGGTCGTGTCCGACGGTCCTTCCGCTCGTTATGAAGCCGATGTCGCGCCCCAACCGGCCCTCCGACGTAGGCTCCCCGTCCGCCGGGGGAACTCCCGCGCCCCGCAAGCACTACGTCGTCGTCGCCATGGGCTGCGCCGGTGGCATGGTGATGCTCGACCAGACCGTCGTCGCGCTCGCCCTCGACCCGGTGGCCCGGAGCCTGCACCTGACCACGTTCGTCATGCACGCCATCGTGCTCGTCTACAGCCTGGAGATGGCCGCGTGCACGCCGGTCGGGGCGATGGCCGCACGCCGGTTCGGCCTCCTGCGCACCTTTCAGTTCGGGACCGTGGTCTTCGCGTTGGGATCGGGCCTCTGTGGCCTCGCTCCCGGGGGTGACGCCGCGGAACCGTACCTGCTCACGATGCGCGTCGTGCAGGGCCTGGGCGCCGCCCTGATGCTGCCGGTGGCCACGACGCTGATCGCCAACGTGTACGAGGAACACGAACGCGGCCGGGCACTGGCCCGCTACGCGGGTCTGGCGCAGGTCTTCTACGTCCTCGGGCCCGTCCTGGGGGCCTTTCTCATCGATTCCCTCGGGTGGCGCTCGGTGTTCCTCGCCAACGTACCCGTCGGCGCGCTGACGCTGTGGGCGATCGCCCGGGCACGCGTGCACCGGGATGCCCCGACCGGCACCTTCACCCTGGGGCAGCCGATCGCCGTGGTCCTCTCCCTGGGCATGTTCATCCTAGGGCTCTACCAGTGCGGCATCTGGGGCATCACCGACGCCAGGACGGTCACCGCGCTGGTGGTGGGCGCGCTCGCGTTGTGGCTCACCGCGCGCTACGTACTGCGGTCCGCGCACCCCCTCGTCGACCTGAGGCTGCTGCGCATCGGGCCCTACGCCGTGGAGGTGGCGCTGACGTTCCTGGTGCAGGCGGCCCAACTGGTCATGCTGGTGCACGGCACGCTGTTCCTGCGCCAGGCCATGGACCTGTCGCTGCGGGAGACCGGCCTCGGCCTGCTCCCGCTGGTCACCGCCCTGGCGGCGGGCACCTTCTTGTCGGGATACCTGTTGGACCGCTTCCGGTCGGTCCGAGTGCCCGCCGTCCTCGGCCTGGCGCTGGCCGCACTGGGCGCCGTGGCCTGGACGCTCGCGCTGCCCGGCCTCGCGTACGCCTGGCAGGTGCCCGGCATGGTCCTGGCGGGGCTCGGGATGGGCCTGCCCGTTCCGGCACTGAGCGCCGCGATGATGGGCAGCGTTCCCGCCGTGAAGCGGACCGACGCGTCCGTCGTACGGCAGACGTTCCGGCAGCTGGGCGGGTCGATCGGACTGGCCAGCGCGGGTGCCGCCGTCCTGGGTGTCAATGCCAACTCCTCGGACGAGGCGGGCATCGTCACCGCCTCGGCCGCACTCGCCGCCTTCGTGATGGCCAGCTGCTTCCTCAGGATCGCCCTGCTCGTAGCAGTCGTGAAACTGCCCCGGGCGCGCGCCTGAGGGGGAGGAGCCGCACCGCCCCCACACCCGCGGCCCGCGAACGCGATGCATTCAGGAACGTGACCGCACGGTGTACCGGCCTCTGCGGCGGCCCGGCCTCGGGTCAAGGCAGGAGTTCGATGTACCCGTCGGTTCCGTGTACGCGGATCCGCTGGCCCTCCCGGATCAGTCGGGTGGCCCGTTCCACGCCCACGACGGCCGGCAAGCCGTACTCCCGGGCGATCACCGCCCCGTGGGTCATCAGGCCGCCCACCTCCGTCACCAGGCCCGCGATCCCGACGAACAGCGGCGACCAGCTCGGGTCCGTGAAAGGCGTGACCAGGATGTCGCCCTCTTCGAGATCGGCGTCCGCCATGTCGAGGATGACGCGGGCCCGCCCCTCGATCGTCCCGGCGGAGACCGGTACGCCGACCAGGGCGCCGGCCGGTACGTCGTCGCGCCGGTAGGCCCCGGTGAGGGCCTCACCGTCCGAGGTGAGCACCCGGGGCGGTGTGAGCGCGTGGTGCGCCCTGAACGCCTCCTTGCGCCTCTGGATCAGCTGCGGGTCGTCCACCCGGTTCGAGCGCACGACGTCGCGCAGTTCCTGGAAGGTGAGGTAGAAGACGTCCTCCTCCTCAGGGATCACGCCCGCCTGCACCAGGCGCCGGGCCTGCGCCATCAGGGCCCGCTTGTAGATGAAGTAGCGTGTGATGACGCCGTACTTCGGGTACTCCCGGTACCCGATGAAGGTCCTGACCCGGTCGATCATCCGCTTGGCCTCGTCGGCCTTGTGGTCCCCGTCCGGCAGGTCCCGCAGGCGCGAGAGCACCTCCTGTTCCTTCTGCTGCGCCTTCTGCCGTCCTTGCTCGAAGCGCCGTTCGGCGGCGCCCGGCTCGAAGTTCCGTACGTTGTCCAGGATCACGGGTACGAGCGTGCTCGGGCGCTCGCGCCAACGCGGCCGCGTGATGTCGATCTCGCCGACGCAGCGCATGCCGTACCGGTCGAGGTACGACTCGATGGCCTCGCGTGCTTCGGAGCCGCCCGGGAGCTTCGCCAGCCCGTCGAGGAAGTCCTCGCCGTCGACGCCCCGCAGGAACGCCACCACCTCCGCGTGCGGGCGGATCACGTCCGCGACGTCGAGCAGCGCCAGCCCCATCTCCGACGTGATGTTGTGGGGGGCGGACAGCGTGAGCGTGTCGGCTGCGTTCTGCTCGCCCAACCACTCCTGCAGCTTGTCGTTCAGCCACCACGTGGCCTCCATCCCCGCCATGATCGCCTGAATGCTCAGCGGGTCGCTGAGGACCCGCTTGTGCTCCTCGAAGGCCCCCGGCAGGAAGTCGAACAGCTCCGCTCCGGTCTTCGTCCGGATATCGCGCTCCAGGGCGGCGATGGACGCCGCGCTGCGCTCGATCAGCCCGGTGACGATGGCCGGGTCGGTCGCGATGGGGGCGGTCGGAGCGGATGCGCCGCCTGCCTGCGTGCCGCCGGGAGCCGCGTCAGGGAGCAGCGGGACGAAGCCGTCGCGGTCGAGGACGGTCTCCAGCGCGTCCCTGATCAGCGGATCGCCCTTCGACATGGTGTTCAGGAGCCCGGCACGTCTCGAGGGCGAGGCCAGGCGCCGGGTGACGTCGACGAACAGCCGCCCGCCGGCCTCGTGCATCGCCACCATGGCAGTCAGCTGCCACATGGAGTAGCCGAGGGGCTTCATGGGGTCGGTCATCATCTGCCCGTGGCCGACGGAGACGTAGACGTGATTCTCGTCGTCGCCCGCCTCCGGGATGGGGAACAGCGTCGTGATCGGCCGGCTCTGAACGATCTGGAAGTCGTCGTCGACCAGGCACCATTCGATGTCCTGCGGGCGTCCGAAGTGCGCTTCGATCCGCCGCCCGAGCCGTACGAGCCGCACGGCCTGCGCATCCGTCAGCGACGGCTGCTCCTGCCGCTGCGGGTCGATCGTCACTTCCCGCGTACCGCCGCCCGGCAGGGCGGTCACGGCGCGCTGCTTGGCGGCGATCGCCTTCGCGACGACCTCCCCGTCCCGCACCTTGAAGACGTCCGGGTTCACCAGGCCTGAGACCAGGGCCTCACCGAGGCCGAAGCCGGCGTCCACGGTGGCGACCTTCCGGTTGCCCGTGACGGGGTCGGCGGTGAACAGAATGCCGGACGCCTGCGGGAGGACCATCCGCTGCACCACCACGGCCATGTGGACCGTACGGTGATCGATGCCGTTCCTCCGGCGGTAGACCACGGCCCGCTCGGTGAACAGCGAGGCCCAGCACCGGCTGACGTGCCGGAGGACCGCCTCCGGCCCCACGACGTTCAGGTACGTGTCCTGCTGGCCGGCGAAGGAGGCCGTGGGCAGGTCCTCCGCCGTCGCGCTGGACCGGACGGCACAGGCGGCTTCCTCGCCGAGCCGGCCGAGCGCGCCGGTGATCGCCGCCGCGAGGTCACCCGGGACGGGAGCCCCCTCGATGGTCCGGCGAATCCGCGCGCTGAGCGTGCGGACCGCCTCGCGGTCATCCGGGTCCACGCGGGACAGCTCATCGAGCCGCTCGCCGATCGCCGGTGCTTCCGCCATGATCCGCCGGAAGGCGTCCGTCGTCACGCAGAATCCGTCCGGCACCCGGACGCCCTCGATCCGCGACAGCCCGCCCAGATGCGCGCCCTTGCCGCCGACGACCGCGGTCTGCGTCTCGTCCACCTCGTGAAGGTCCCACACGTACCACTCGTTCACTGCGATTCCTCCGGGGCGGTTGCGGCTTCGGACGACGATTCTGCGGCCCGGCGGGGGCCTTGCGGCAAGCCCCCCGGCACGCTATAACTTGAGAGTGGCAAGGAGAGTGCTCTCCTTGCCTTTGTCATGTGCCGTCCTCGCCTTCTGGCGACGAGCTCCACCGGGGACCGGCGCCCACGGCCCCTCCAGCAGCCCGGTCCCGACCGTGATCCGGAGGTCCCAGTGGCGTGGCACGACGATCAGGCGCGGCGTGACGAGCTGTACCGCGACCCCTATCCGCTCTACGAACGCGCCCGCCGGTCCGAGGGGCTGCTGTACGTACCCGAGTTCGACGCGTGGCTGGTGGCGCGCGACCGCGACGTACGGGAAGTGCTGCTGCGTGCGGAGGACTTCTCCTCGGCCAACGCCCTGCTGCCGGACATCCCGCTCTCGGAGGCGGCGCTCGGGGTCCTGCCCCGGGGGTTCGGGCCCCGCCCCACCGTCGTGTCCAGCGACGCCGGGGCCCACAGGCGGCTCCGCGCCCCGTTGAACCGGGGGTTGTCCGCCGCCCGGGTTGCCGCGCTCCTGCCGTACGCCCGTGCGTGCGCAGGGGAGTTGGCGGACGGCTTCGCGGCGGACGGGTCCGCCGAACTGGTGGAGGCGTACGCCCGGCGGTTGCCCGGGAGGGTGGTCGGACGGCTGATCGGGCTGGACCCCGCCGACGTGCCCGCCGCCGTGCACGGCGGCTACCGGGCCGAGGAGCTGCTGTTCCGCCCTCTGCCGCCCGAGGGGCAGGCGGCCGCCGCCGAGGACGTGGTCGCGCTCCAGCACCTGCTGGACGGGTACGTACGCGAGCGCCGCGCCCGGCCCCGGGACGACATGTGCTCGGCCATGGTGGCCGCCCTGGCCCCCGGTGACGCCGAGCTCACCCTCGAGCAGCGCCACGAACTGGTGACGAGCCTGCAGAACCTGCTCATCGCCGGATTCCTCACCACGAGTGCCCTCATCGGCACGACGCTGCTGCACCTGCTCGGCGACGACGGGCGGCAGTGGCGGATGCTCCGCGCCGATCCGTCCCTGGTCCCCGCGGCGGTAGAGGAGGCCGCCCGCCACGACACCGCCATCCAGGCGTTCCGGCGGACCACCACCCGGCCGGTGACCCTCGCCGGGACGGAACTGCCCGCGGGGGCCACCGTGATGGTGGCGTACGGCTCGGCCAACCGGGACGAGGAACGGTACGAGCGGGCAGGGGAGTTCGACATCACCCGGCCCGGCAACCGCCGGCACCTCGCCTTCGGGTACGGGACCCACGGCTGCCCCGGCTCCCAACTGGCCCGCGAACAGCTCCGCCTGACACTCGAACTGTTCCTGCGCCGCATGCCGGAACTACGACTGGACCAACGCCGTCCACGACCGCAGATGTGGCCCACGCTGATCCACCGCTCACCGCAGGCCCTGTACGCCACCTGGTGACCCGCCCGCCGGCGCCGTGCACCCCGGCCGGGCAGGGCCGCTCACTGAGGCAGACCTGCCCAGAACGAGCAGTGGTGTGCGGAATCCACGTCGACGGGACGGACTCCGCCCGGTCCGGGAGTCAGCGACTGCACCGACCGCGCGTGGGGAGACGAAGGGCGCAGGACGGGCCAGTGCGGGGCGCCGGGGGTGTTCGGGTCTCCCGTGCGCGCGAAGTTCGTCCAGTATCCGACCATCCGGTCGGACAAGCCGCGTTGGGCGTCGCTCAGCGGTCCCTCGGTGGGGAAGGAGGCGAACAGGAAC
The DNA here is from genome assembly GCF_055570595.1 of Streptomyces sp. NPDC031132. Taxonomy (NCBI): domain Bacteria; kingdom Bacillati; phylum Actinomycetota; class Actinomycetes; order Kitasatosporales; family Streptomycetaceae; genus Streptomyces; species Streptomyces sp. NPDC031132. Next base: position 80,961 of record NZ_JBVIGX010000014.1, on the reverse strand, counting down.
GGCATCTCGAAGCCGTGTGCCGATCCGTAGGGGAAGCCCGGGTTCGCCGGCAGGCCTGCGAGGACAGGAGCGCTCGGGTCATCGAACTCGTAGCCGTAGAGGGGGAGTCCGGGGGCGTGAGCGGTCATGGCCCGGCCTGCCGCCAGTGTGGTGCAGGTGAGGGATCGATCGGTCAGCACCGCGGCCCAGGCCAGTGCGGGCGTGGGGTGGTGTGCTGCCGGATACTGCGCCTCGACGGCCGGAGCCGAGGGCCCGAAGGCGTCCACCAGGCGTGCGCGGTAATCCTCCTCGGTGCGGATCGGGAACGCGGCGAGCGTCAGGCCGACGAACATCCGCATTTCATCGTGGTTGGTGCCCTGCATGACCGGCATGCGGTGGAAGCGTCCCGAGGCCAGCGCCAGGTCCGGCGCCTCGGGCAGCAGTGCATTGCCGAAGGCGGGCCGGTTGAAGGACTGCATCAGTTGCGCGGTGCCCAGGCGGTCCGTGCTCTGCCCGCGCAGGCACGCCAGTACCTCGTTTCCGGCCCCCGTGGCGCAGCCCAACTGCCGGGCAGCGTCCGTACCGGCCGCCTGCACGTCGCCCTGGGAGGCGAACGGCTCGTACGCCGGCGTTCCGGGCCCGAGAGCACCGCGCGGGAAGGACATGAAGCACGAACCACTCTGGAGGACGGCCCGCCGGAAGAGGCCCGCGGCCGTCGGCGAGGTGAGGTGTGCACAGATGCTGAGGGCGCCCGCGGACTCGCCGAACAGCGTGACGTTGCCCGGATCGCCGCCGAAGCGCTCGGCGTTGGCGCGCACCCAGCGCAGGGCGGCCTGCTGGTCCGCCAGGCCGAACGGCGGGGCGGAGCCCAACTCGGGGTGGCCGAAGTAACCGAAGATTCCCAAGCGGTAGTTGACCGTGACGACGACCGTGTCGCCCCGGACCGCCAGCTGTTCGGCGTCATAGTCACTGCCGGAACCGCCCAGGAACGCACCGCCGTGCATCCACACCATCACGGGCCGCTTCTGCCGGGCCGGCTTCGCGGTCGGCATCGTGACGTTGAGGTAGAGGCAGTCCTCCGACCCGAGGACCGCGCCCGCTCCCGGTGCCGGCATCTGCACACAGCGCTGAGCCGCCGTCGTCGCGTCCCGGACGCCCTGCCATGCGGCAGGCGGCGCCGGGGCCTGCCAGCGCAGCGGTCCGGTCGGCGGTGCCGCGTAGGGAATGCCGAGGAAGGTGGCGGACGAGCGGTGTGACACGCCGCGTACCGCACCGTGGTCGGTCCGTACGACCGGACCGGTCCGCCCCGCGGAGGGCGGAGAACCTGGTGGGGCGGCGGTCGCCGGTACGGCGATACCCGTGAGCAGGGCCAGCGCGCACAGCAAGGGGAAGAGCACCGCGCGGAGCCGGTCACGTCGGCGTGGACGCGGTGCTGTCGTGGTCGGGGACATGCGTATCCACCGTTCCTGCTCGGAGGGGGCCGACTCGATGTGGTCGGTTCGGTGCTCCGTACGCTAGGACCTCCCCCGCGCAGGAGATTCAAGGGACTATGACGCACGACACATGGAGCATCGGCGAACTCGCCGCCGGAACGGGCGTGCCGGTGAAGACCCTCCGCTACTACTCCGACAGCGGTCTGCTGCCGGTTGCAAGCCGTAGCACGGGCGGCCATCGGCGCTACGGCCCCGAGGCGTGGGAGCGCATCCGCTTCATCAGGCGCCTACGGGCGGTGGGCACTCCGATCGCGACCATCACGCAGGTGGTCACGGGGGAGTGCTCCCTCGGCGAACTGGTGTCGAGCGAGCTCGAATCGGTCCAGGAGCGACTGACCGAACTGCGGTGGCGCCAGGCCACACTCATGTCCCTCGACGACTGCACGAGTGAGGAACGGCTCCGGCGCCTGGAGATCCTTTCCCGCGTGCAGCGGCTCCCTGAGGCGCATCGCAGCCTCACCGACCACTGGTATCGCGAACTGTCCGCGGCCATGCCCAAGCGCCGGCTCGACATCATGATCGCCATGTTGTCCCCCGGTCCCCCACAGGACCCCGATCCCGCTTCGGCCCTGGCCTATGCGGAGCTTCATCTGCTCGTCGCCACACCCAGCTTCACCCGCTGGACGCAGGACCACGACGAAGAGATGAGGGATGGTCCGGCCTTCTACGGGGAAATCGAGGATGCGGCCGCCCTGACGGCCGCCGCGGTGGCCCGGGGTCTGCCGCCCGGCCCGGGGGACGCGGTGAACGCCTTCGTATCCGCCCACGCACGAGCTCGGCGGGAGTCGGACACCCCCGCGTTCCGTGCATACCTGCACGGGCTGGTGTCGAGGTCGTCCGGCTTCGACCCCCGCCTGGAACGCTATTGGGCCCTGGTCGGCACGGCCACCGGTGGGCGCGTGCTGAACATGACGGTGGCTCACAAATGGCTGACCGAGGGGCTGTCGATCTCGATCGACGCGACCGGGGCCGCACCGATTCCCTCGGGCCGGTAGTCGCGGCCCCCCCGCGCCACCGTCCGGAGCCACCCCTTCCCGGGCGGGGCCGTGCCCGCCGTCAGGCCGCCGCCGGCGGGGGCGGGCCCTGAGCGAGGATCCGGGCCGCAGCGAACTCCTCGCGGTCGGCCTGCTCGGCCAGGTCCAGGAAGCCGTACGCGTCGTCGCCGACCGGGATCCGCAGCGGTGTCGGGCCGTGGGCCGCGACGATGTCGAGGACCCGCGCGGCGAAGTCCTCGGGACGTCCCGTCTCGGGATTCTCCGCGAGACCGCGGGCACCCTCGAGCATCTCGCGGTTGGTCACGTCGTAGACCGGGATCCGGCGCTGCGCCTCCGCCATGGACGTGCCGTAGCGCGTGGCGAACATGCCCGGTTCCACCACCGTGACGCGGATGTTGTGCGGGGCGGCCTCGATGGCCAGCGCCTGGCTCATGCCCTCCAGGGCGTGCTTCCCGGCGACGTACGCACCCAGGCCCGGGAACGCGATCCGGCCGACCACGGACGAGATGTTGACGACGTGGCCGTGGCCCTGGGCACGCATCAGCGGCAGGACGAGCCGCGTGAGCCGCCACGGGCCCACGACCAGGGTCTCCAACTGGTCGCGCAGCTCGGCGTCCGACACCTCCTCGACCGCACCGAACAGTCCGATGCCCGCGTTGTTGACGAGGACGTCGATGCCGCCGAGGCGGTCGGCGGCTCTGCGGACGGCTTCCTCGCAGGAAGCGGTGTCCCGCAGTTCGAGCGGGATCGGGACGATGCGGCCGGGCCAGGCGGCGGCGAGGCCCTCCAGGTCGGCGGTCTTGCGGGCGGTGACCGCCAGTTCGTCCCCGGCCCGGGCCGCGGCCGAGGCCAGCGCGTGTCCGAGGCCGGAGGAGCATCCCGTGAGCAGCCAGCGTCGTCCCATCGTGACCCCCGTGACGAGCGAGTGTTCCGGACCGTGGTGGTGACGGTCATGGTCCTGGGGCGGCGGCCCGCGGTCATCCCTCGTGCGGGGGCGTGCGGAGGCGCGCGGGCGCACGTCCGGGCGCGCACGGCACGGCCGGCCCGGCGATCGACCGGTGCGGGAAGCGGGTTGTGCGATCAACGTCCCTGGCATTCAGCCTCGTTGTGCTGTCAGTGGGCTCTGGCATGATCACTTCCATGTCTGATCCCATCCCTGCCATTGCCCAGTACTGGGACGCTGCCGCGGCCGCGTTCGACGATGAGCCGGATCACGGACTGCGTCAGGAAAGCACGCGCGCCGCATGGGCCCGGCTCCTGAAATCCTGGCTGCCCCTCGGGCCGGCCGACGTTCTCGATGTCGGCTGCGGAACCGGCTCGTTGTCCCTGCTGCTGGCCGAGGCCGGGCACCGGGTCACCGGCGTGGACTTGGCGCCCCGGATGGTGGGTCAGGCCGAGGCCAAGCTCGCGGCTGGGGGTTTTGCCGGCCGATTCTTCGTCGGCGACGCCGCCGTTCCGCCGACCGGGCAAGAACGGTATGACGTCCTTCTCTCCCGGCACCTGCTGTGGACCCTGCCCGATCCCGAGGCCGCGCTCCGGGAGTGGGTCGCACGGCTTCGCCCAGGAGGCCGGCTGGTGCTGGTCGAGGGACGGTGGCGTGAGGCGGGCCAGAGCGGCGTGCCGTATGTGGCCGGAGCCGAATCCCTGCCGTGGCACGGCGGTATCACCGCCGAGGATCTGGCCGGCGCCGTCCGTCCCCTCGTGTCCAGCCTGCACATCGAACCGCTCAGCGGCGACCCCGAGCTGTGGGGCGGACCCGTCACCGACGAGAGGTACGCGCTGATCGCCCGGGCCTGACCCGGCCAGGATCTCGCGGTGGCGGCCGCGTGCCCGCCGCCGCTGTCGCCCGACACCCGAGGCGGTCGACGTCCACGCCCACCTCGTGCGCGTCCCACACCAGCCAGGCCAGACCGGCGAGGACGCCCGCGGCCGGCATGCTTCCGGTGGCCTGCGGCCGGTCTTCGCGCTGCCCGCCGGCCGCGAGACGACCGTCACTCGCCGTCGTGCGGCAACGTCCAGGTCGGTGACCAGGTCACGCCGATCGATCAAACCAACTCCGCCCGGCCCACCAGCAGTCACGTACTTTTCCTCCAGGCGAGCCGCCGGCGCGATCCGAGGTGACCATCCCGATCCAGTGACGGCCTCCCACCTGCGCGGCCGAGCCCCTGACGGCCCCACACCAGAGGCAAGCGGTACGCCGATGCCTCCTCGTAAGCCGAGCGATCTCCCCTTGTTCCCAGGGAAGTGGATGCGCTCACATGCCAGACGGGTGCGATCCGGTGGGGCGGGTGGGGGAGGGCCACGGGTAGGGGCTGACCATGGTGTCCCGCGCCGGGGCGTGGCGTCGTTGCCGACGGGCCGGTTTCCCTCCGCGCCGCCGGTAACGGAGGGGCCGTGCCCGTGGCGCCTGCGCTGTCAGGTGGTGGCGCGCAGGGCGCGGTGGGCGGTGTCGTGAAGGTGTCGGACGACGTCTGGGTCGGCGTCGAGGGTGTAGTCGGCGTCGAGGCCGGCCAGGGTCTGTGCGATGCGGGGCAGGTGGTCGTCGGAGGCGTCGAGCCGGCAGGTGTGTTCGTCGATGGGGGTCAGGCGGGTGGCCAGGCCCCGGGTGCGGGCGCGGACGTGGTCGGAGGGCGCGTGGACGGTCGCGACGGCACGGTGACGGGTGGGGGCGGCGGAGAGCCGGCTCGCGACGAACGCGGCGGGGTCGTCCCCGGGTACGGGGCGGGGCGCAACGCGCCGGCCTGTGGGTACGGCACCGCTGATGCGGTCGAGGCGGAAGAGGCGCCAGTCGTCCTTGTCGGTGTCGTGGGCGACGAGGTACCAGAGGCCGCCGGAGTCGACCAGATGGCACGGCTCGGCGCGGCGCCGGGAGGCGGTGTTCCGGCGGGTGGTGTAGTCGAAAGCGATGATCTCGTGGTCGCGGCAGGCGACGGCGAGGGTGGCCAGCAGGGCGGGGTCGGCGCGCGGCCCCGGTTCCTTCCAGGTGATGCCGGCGAGGGAGTTCTGCAGGGCGGTGACCTGGCCGCGCAGGCGGCGGGGCAGGACCTGTTCGAGCTTGGCCAGGGCACGCAGGGCACTCTCCTCGATGTCGGTCAGGCCCCCGGCGGCGGTGCGCAGCGCGACGGCGACGGCGATGGCTTCCTCGTCGTCGAGGAGGAGCGGTGGCAGGTCGGTGCCGGAGGTGAGGCGGTAGCCGCCGGAGTGTCCGCGGGCACTGTCGACGGGGTAGCCGAGCTCCCGCAGGCGGTCGATGTCGCGGCGCACGGTGCGTACGGTCACGTCCAGGCGTTCGGCGAGGTCGGCTCCGGACCATTCCCGCCGGGTCTGCAGCAGGGACAGGAGTCGCAGCACGCGGGCGGTCATGTCGCTCGTCATGGGCTCCATGATGCCCCTGTCAAAGGACACCTCCTGTCCTGAAATACCCCTACGGTGGAAACGTCCCACACGGAGCAAAACAGGAGATTTCCCCATGAAGATCGCTGTTCTCGGTACCGGTGGCGGAGCCCGCGCCCATATCGCCAGGCTCGCCGAGCTCGGTCACCAGGTACACGTCGGCACCCGCGATCCGCAGGCCACCCTGGCCCGCACCGAGCCCGACATGATGGGCACCGAGCCCTTCAAGGACTTCCTCGCCGAGCACCCCGGCATCGAATTGCACACCTTCGGTGACGCCGCGGCTGCCTCCGACAACCTGGTGATCAACGGCATCGACGGACACAACGCCGTCCGTGCACTGTCCGCCATCGCCGATCAGCTCGCTGGCAAGACGCTCATCGACTACGCGGTCCCTTACGTCTACCAGCACGAGACGGAGAACCCCTGGCCCACGCCGTGGGGCACCATGCCGAAGCTCGACCCGTGCGACACCGACAGCCTCGGCGAGCAGATCCAGCGCGCCCTGCCACGCACCAAGGTCGTCAAGTCCTTCGTCACCCAGGAACAGACCACCGTCGTCGCCCCGCAGGCCATCGGCGGCGGGGATCACACCATGTTCGTCGCCGGCGAGGACACCGGCGCCAAGCAGCAGGTCACCGACCTGCTGAAGTCCTACGGCTGGAGCGACATCCTCGACCTCGGCCCGCTCGTCTGCTCCCGCGGCATGGAGATGTACGCGCACATGCACTCCGCCATCGGCCTCGGCGGCCACTTCGGCATCAAGGTCGTCCGCTGACCCGCACCGCGCGCAAGGACACGCTCGAGCGACAAGCACACCGCCACCCTGTTCGGGAAGATCATGTGTCATGCGATGTGGGCGCGCGACGGACGTCAGCTCGCCGACTCCTAGGCCGCCGAGTCCGCCTATCCGGCGGCTGTTTTCGAGACGGCGGAGGAGCTCGGCGGGCAGCGGCTACCGCGAGGTGACGCTTGGCCGCCTACCACTCCGACAGCGTTGACGTGATGCACAAGGACATCGCGAAGCTCTAGCCGCGCGGCCAAAAGGGACGGTAGGCCCAGACGGTCTTGCCTGGGCCGCCTCGGTCCCGGGCACCCCGTGGCACCCTCTATGGACCGCCTTGGCCGGCGCGGCATACCCATGCACGGAACCGCCCTGGCCGGGATCGGAGCCCTGGTCACCAGGGCCGGATCGACCTCCGTCTGACGCCTTTCGGAGCGGCTCCGCGTTCCTCGCGCCCCTGGTCGCGTACGCGGCAACCGCGATGGGTAACGTACGCGGGCCGGGCCCGGGACCTGTACGGACTTGTCCGACGGCCCGCTCCCGCGCGCGGCGCCAAGGGGTAGGTTGGACGCGTGATCGACTTTCTCCGGGGCGCCCCGGTCGCAGGCAGTCTCGACGTCCTCTGGCACGCGGGCTGGCCCTCCCCGAAACACGACCCCGCCCCGGAGATCCAGGTCCACGCCTACTCCGAACACACGGTGCTCCTGCGCCAGAACAAATCCGTGCACTACGAAGCCCCGTTCCTCTTCCTCCTCTTCGGCAATGACCGGGCGCTGCTCCTCGACACGGGCGCGTCCACCGACCCGGCCCACTTCCCCCTGCGGGAAACGGTCGACCGGCTCGTGACGGAGTGGCTGGAGCGCCATCCGAGGCCCGCATACTCGCTGCTGGTTGCCCACACGCACGGACACGGCGACCACACCGCGGGGGACCCGCAGTTCGCGGACCGCCCCCTCACCACGGTCGTGGGACCCGGACTGGACGAGGTCACAGCCACGTTCGACCTCGCCGACTGGCCACACCGCACCGGCGCGCTGGACCTGGGCGGCCGCGTCCTCGATGTGATCCCCGGCCCCGGCCACCATCCGGCCGCAGTGGTCTTCCACGACCGCCACACCGGCCTCCTGCTGACCGGCGACTCACTCTATCCAGGACGGCTCTACATCGAGGACCGGGCCGCCTACTCGGCCACCGTCGACCGGCTGCTGGACTTCTGCGCCGCCCAGCCCGTGCGCCATGTCCTCGGCTGCCACATCGAGATGACCACCACGGCGGGCGAGGACTACCCCCGCGGCACCACGTACCAGCCCAACGAGCCGCCGCTCCAGCTCACCACAGGCCATCTGCGCACCCTGCGCAGAGCCCTCGACGAGACGGCAGACCGCCACGGCACCCACCCCTACGGGGAGTTCATCCTCGTGTACCAGGACACACCGGCCGTGACCGATTCCCAGTGAGGGATGTATCAGTGGGCCCAGGGCAGTCGTACGGCCTCGATCTCCAAGTCTCCGAGGAGGGCAGCGACGAGTGGGGCTGGGCCGGCGAGCTTCGTGGCCCACATGTCGTAGTCCGGGCACAGGACCCAGGACCGGTGGTGGGTCCATAGGTTGGACGGGGTCCACCACTCCGTCTGGGTGGTCGTACAAGCCCTTGGCGTCCGCAAGCCGGCCGGCCCCGGACGTGCAGGTTGTCGCAGTCGGACGGACCGGTGATGCCGACCGGCCAGCCGCCCGGTTCCCGGAGCGAAGGAAAGGCCGCGCTTCGTCCCACCGTGACCTCGGGTCGTCCGTGACGCAGTCGGCCCGGAGCGCGTACCAGAGGTCGTTCAGGTCGAAGCTATGGTCCAGGAAAGCAGTGTTCAGCAGGACGTAGCACGCCCGAACGGCCTCGGTCGTCGCGTGCTTCGTCTCGTTCCCGCAATCACGCCTCGCAGTTGAGCTCGGAGTCCGTGCCGCCTTCGCCGTCGCAGTCGTCGATGCCCGCGTTGCCGTTGAGTGTGTCGCCGGCAGGGCCGCCGCGCAAGAAGTCGTCGCCATCGCCACCGCGGATGATGTCGTTGCCTCCTGCAGTGCCGAGCGTCTGGCTCCAGTCCGTGTTGTCGCCGAAGATGTGGTCGTCACCGCCCCGGCCGTCGATCACATCGTTGCCCGCCGTCGATCCGGCGGGGTTGGCGAGACTGCTGTCTCCCGCGAGCACGGTTTCGCCTCCGGTGCCCCCGGTGATGTGGTCGTTTCCGGAACCCACGGCCGTACCGCCGGCGAAGTGGTCGCCCCAAGCGCCGAAGGCGCCGTCCACACCGAGGTCGATGACGTCGTCGCCGCCCGCGCCTGTCACGTTCCCGAAGGGAGACTGGCTGTCGCCCGTCACATCACCATTCACCCCCTCCCCTTCGAACAGGGCGTCGTCCGCCGCGCCCGTGGCTCCGTACCAGCCGAACGCGTCGCCGGTGAGGGTGTCGTCCCCGCCACCGCCGTCGAGGCGGTCGGCCGCCGCACCGTTCGCGTAGTCACCCGAACTGTCGCCGATCAGGGTGTCGGGATCGGCCCCGCCGAGAAGGATGTCCGTCGAGGCTCCCGTGGCCGTACCCTGAACAGCCGAGTTGTCGCCCCCCAGGACATCGAAGCCCGCACCGCCTGAGAGGTAATCGCGCCCGGTCAGGCCGGTGACGTCTCCGGTGAACGCCCAGCTGTCACCGACGAGCCGGTCGTTGCCGTTGCCCCCCTCGAGCCGGTCGTCACCCACCCCGCCGGACAGACTGTCGTCACCCTCCCCGCCTGTGAGGATGTCGTTTCCGCCGAGACCGCAGATCTTGTCGTTACCGCCCAGGCCGTCGATGACATCGCGGCCCGGGGTACCCATGATGACGTCGTCTCCTGCGGTACCGGTAATTCCTGTGACGGTGGCGGCCAGATCGAAGCAGGTGGGCGCGGCGATGGCGTCGGTGGCGTCGTAGCCGACGAAAGCCACCGCGGTGAGGGCCGGAGCACAGATGGCCGCGACGACCCGGTGGGCGGATCGAGAGGGTCTCGTGCGACGTCTTGGGGTTCCCAACATGGTGGTGTTCCTTCCGGAAGCGGGGATCGCAGCGCGCGATGTCTGCCAGCGACCGACCCCGGACTCGTCACCTTGCCGGCACTTTCATCCGATCGATTGGTGGCGATGTGTCACGCGACGCGCGGAACCGATGCCACCGCCCGTGAGCTGACCGCCGCCCTTTTGCCGCCCGCCCCCGTACGCGTCCGATCAACGCCGCTAGGTCCGCGCAGTACGCGCTCGGATTGGCGAAGCCGGTGTCGGGGCGGTGCGGGTGGCGCGGCGGCTCGTCGAAGGGCGTTCGAAGACCTTCCGCAGGCAGTCCGCGTACGTCGTATGCGTTCGGCGTCTCGTCGGGTCGAAGCCGGGCGGAGCCCGTGCCAGGTTCCCGGCGGTAGCAGGAAGTCGACGCCCCTCGGTCGGTGGACGAGCAGTCCCGCGGTCGGATTGTCACACCGAGGCGTTACAGTGTGCGCCGCGGTTGAGATGGCTGACCACCAGCTCGTCGGGCATGGCCCACCGCAGCACCCTCTTGACATGACGTCAGAGGTGTACGGGGGCGGACCGTCGGCTGTTGCGGCGCGTCCCCGTTCAGAAACCGAGAAACAGCCAGGAGATCCATGAGAAAGAGAGCGCGGAGAGCGAGCATTCTCGCTGCCGCCACCGCCGTCGCGGCCACAAGCATCTTCATGGCCGCACCGAACGCCAGCGCGGGTACGTCCGAGATCGCGAACGCAGGCTTCGAGAGCGGTAACGCGTCCTGGAACGAGAAAGTGACCCCGTTCGCAGGACACCTCATCAACAACTCCTCTGCTTGGCCGGCCCACTCGGGCACCGGCAAGGCGGAGCTGGGCGGTCAGGGCCTGACTGGCATAAGCCGCATCTCGCAGCAGATCACGGTCCCGGCGTACCGGGTTCCGGTGCTGTCGTTCTGGGTGCGCAGTGATGTGGTCTCCGGCGGGTCGAGCGGTTTCGGCTTCCGCCAGCTGATCGTGGAGGCCACGGCGGAGGACGGCACGCCCTATGAGCTGCACGACCGCATGAACAAGGCCGGGACCAGCGGTTCTTACGAGAAGGTGACGGTCACACTGCCCGACGCCTTCTACGGTTCGTCTCCGCAGAAGGTGAACATCAGCTTCATGGCGATCGAGGACGCGGCGAACCGGATGCCGTTCCTGATCGACGACGTGAGCATGGAGTACCGCTTCAAGGCGATCGACCGTCCGGTGGTCATTCCGGGCGGGATCTTCCGGCCCATCGGGGGCTGATCCTCACCCGGCCGGCCGGCCGGCCGGGCAGGGCGGCGCGGCCCGAGTGTTACGACGGTGGCCGCGCCGCGATGCCCGCGCCTGTTTCTGTCGCTGCTGGCCGGTGTGCTGGCAGCCGGCCGGCCGGCCGGCCGGCGGGTGGGTGGTGGGGCGCACTGCGCCTCCCGGCCGCCCGGGGCCTCTGCTGTGGGGCGGGTGGCGGGGCGCCGCCCAGGGCACTTCGAGTTCGACGCCGACGGCCGCATCACCGCCATCCACGACGTGGCCAACCCGGACGAGCTCCAGGCATCCCACCGGCTCCTGCGACGGCTGTCCGGCCGAGATCACCGCCCCCCGGACGAGCTGAAACGCCGAGCCCCCGGGCGGCCCACCCCTCGACCCTTCTCGGTGACGAGAGCAGCTCCCCGGTCAGCCGGTGCGCCGGGGACTGAGAGGCGGCCTGTTGCACTGGCCGGTCGTGTCCGGACAGGTGTAGTCGGGATCCGCGATGTGGCGGACCAACTCGTCCAGGCTGCGGGCGGCCCTGAGATACAGCACGCTCCCGACACCGTTCCCGAGCACGTTGGCCGTCTTGACCGCCATGCCCGCGTAGCGCACCACGTCCCCCGCCAGGACCGCCCTCTCGCCCAGTTCGCGCGCATCACCCGCCAGCTGGGGGAGCTCCTTCCGCAGAGCCTCCGCCGAGTTCTTGGCGTGTTCCAAGGCCTTGCCGTCGATCTTGCTCATGATCGTCTTACGTACGGACGGAATGAGCCCGTCGGTGTCGGCCGCCTTGACCAGCCTTTCGGTCAGGATCGCCGCGTGCTTCTGCACCTCGGGGCACTGGCTGGGCAGGACACCGGGAGCCGGCGCGGTGCTCGCCGGGCAGGAGTACGAGGGGACCTTCTTGGTGTCCGCCGCCCCGAACGCCCGCAGAGTCCTGGAGAAGCAGCGCGGTACGGTCTTCACTCCGGCCTGCGGCCCGGGGCACGTGCCGAGCCTGTCGTACGCGTCGAGCAGGGCGGCGGCTGCCTGCGGATCCATGGGTGCAAAGCCGGGAGTCGTGGGGAACAGCGCCCGCTCCACGCCGTTCATCGCGCGGTTGAGCCGGTCCAGTCCGATCATGGATACCGGCCACATGTGTGGAAAGAAGTTCGTGATCTTGGTCTTCAGGCCGACTTCCAGCGCGTATGCCGCGTCGTAGTACGACTTCACCAGAGCAGGACAGGAGCTCATGCATTCCCGGGACACGCTGCGGAGGCTAGTACTGGCTCAACCGCCCGTCTAGGGAGGTGAGTTGGATTGGTGCTCCAGTGACGAGACCGCAGAACCGCCGACTGCGCCGGACCTTCGCGCGTGACGACGAACGGCCCCCTGTCCGCCCGCGCGGCGCACCGTAGGTGCGAAGAGCGGGGCAGGGCTTGGTGCAGCATCGGGGCCCGGTCCATGTCCATCGGACCGCCGACGTGCACGCATAGTGGGTCGTGTTGCTCCAGCCCCGGCGCGGTTCATTCAGTGGCCGAGAGCGTGGGATGCGGACTGATACGAAGGCATCCAGCCGCAGTTCGGCTCAGGGGAGTCCCGCGCGTGACGTGGTTGCGGGCGCATGACAGGACCCGGCCGGGTGGCTACGGGCCCCGGCCGGGTCCTGCGTGCGTGGGCGCGATGGCTTGGGCTGCTGCTCAGGGCTCTTCGTCGCGCATCTGGTCCTCGTCGCGCTCGCGCGTCATCTCCTCCTGGCGTCGCTTGAGCTCCTCGGGGCTCTTGCCCCGGGCGCCTTCCCGGCCGGGGCCGGGGTGGACGGGGTCCTGGCCAGGACGGCTCAGGCGTTCCTGCTCCTCGCGGCCCTTGCCCGGCTCCTGGCGCTTGTCCTGCATACCGCCCATGACGGCGACTCCTCTGGCGATGCGTGGGTGACTGATTCCTCGCTTCACACTGGCACCCGCGGTCACATTTCGCACTATTTGTGTCACCGTTCGTGGTGTGCGGGTGATGCCGGGGCCCGGGCGGCGGCCTCGGCGTGCGGCCGGTGCGACCGCCGTCGACGATGTGCCCGTATCTCCCGTCCGTGCCACTGTCAGGAGCCCACTCATGCTCGAGCGCACGCTGCGCAAGCACCGCACCGAGGTCACGTTCATCCTGCCCACTGACACCCCGCCGGGCCCGGTCAGCGTGGTGGGCGACTTCAACGACTGGCAGCCTGGCGTGCACACCCTGACGGCCCGCAAGGACGGCAAGCGCGCCGTGACTGTCGAGTTGCCCAGCGAGAGCACCCACTCGTTCCGGTACCTGGCCGCCGGGGACTATTGGTTCAACGACGAGAGCGCCGGCGACCAAGATGGCCCCAACAGCCGCCTTCACACCTAGACGATCGCTCCGAAGCGCTGGTCGCCTCCGAAGGGCGCCGGCCGACGGGGGACGTGGAGCGTATTGCCCAGTGCCCTGTCAGGTTGATCCATCGACGGATCTTCCTGGGGTGCCGCCGGGTCCGCTCAGTGCCGGGTGTCGGCCACGACGGCGTCGACGCGGTCCTCGTACTCACGGCGGGCCTTGCGCTGTGCCGGGCATGCCGGGGCGTCCGAATCGGTGTACGGGTACCCGGGCGCCGGGCACCCGTACACCGACCCGGGGCTCCCGAACCACGACGAGCAGGCCGCCGAACGGACCCGGACGAGCGCGCTCGGCATTCTGGACTTTGCTGCAGTGGCTCCCGTCAAGGATGGCGGCAGCGGCCGCGGGGGGAGTCGGCCGGCGGGGTGCACTGGTACGCGTAGTCGCCCTGGTCGTCGCTGAGGTAGCGGCCGATGCACTCGTTGGCGGTGGTCCGGCCCTTCTGCCCACAGAAGGCGAGGGCCGCACGGCCGTCGGCGAACGGGCCGGGGGCGTAGACCACCCAGTAACCGGGGTTGAGAGAGGCGTAGTCCCGGCTGCGCAGCACCCGGGCCTCCGGGACCGTGGCGCGGATCGCGGCCAGCCGCTGGTCGCGGGCGGCGGTGCCGGTGCTCTCCGGCTCGGAGTAGAGCTGGGCGATCCAGCGGTCGACGCCAGGTGCCGGGCCATCGCCGCCCTCGCCCCCGGGGACGGCGGTCGGCGGGGTGCTCGGCGGCGTACCGGCCGGTGTGCCCGGCGTGCCCGGCGCACCGGTGGTGCCCGCGGTCGTGCCCGGTGTGGGGGCAGGGTCCGTCGACGGTGTGCCGGTGGTCCCCGGTGCGGGAGTCGCCGAGGGTGAACCCGGGCTTGTGGAGACCACGGAGACCGTCGGTGAGGCCGTGCCCTTGCCGTCCGTGCCGCCGTCTGCGCCCGGCTCGAACAGGGTGTACCCGCCGATTCCGAGCAGCGCCAGGGCCGTCACGGCGGCCGCTGCGGCGAGCGGGGTGACCTTCCGTCGGAGGCCCGGTCCGGTCCCGTGCGGGCCGCCGCCGTTCAGGCTGCCGATGGTGGGCATTGCGTCCTGGGGCGTGGCCTCGTGGGGCGGGAAGGGCACGGGAGTGGGCGGTGGCGCTGGCGCGGGCTTCTCCGGTCGAGGGGTCGGGCCCGGCGGCAGCGGGGGTGGTGGGGGCGGCGGGCCGAACAGGCCCGCGGACGGCGACCGGCCGGACACGGGGGAGGGGGCGGGAGAGTCGGCAGGCGCCCGGTCGAGGCGGGTGGGCTCCGGCGTTACGGCGCTGCCGGTGCCCTCGGCGACGGCGGCCAGCAGCCGGTCCAGCCGCTCCGCGTCGGGCCGCGCGGCCGGGTCGCGGACCAGCAGCTCGGCCAGTACGGCGGCCAGAGGCCCGGCCCGGCGCGGTGCGGGCACCGGCTCGTCGAGGACTGCGGCCAGCGTGGCCAGGGTGGTGGCGCGGCGCATCGGGCTGACACCTTCCACGCACACGTACAGCGTCATGCCCAGCGACCACAGGTCGGAGGCGGGCAGGTCGGCGCCGCGGATGCGCTCGGGCGCGAGGTATTCGGGGGTCCCGATGACCTCCCCGGTCATCGTGAGCGAGGCGGCGTCCTGGAGCGCGGCGATGCCGAAGTCGGTGAGCACGGCCGAACCATCGGCCCGCATCAGCACGTTGGCGGGTTTCACGTCCCGGTGGCGGATGCCGGCCGCGTGCGCAGCCCGCAGCCCGGCGAGCACCTCGCGGCCGATCCGGGCAGCCTCGGCGGGCGGCAGCGGTCCCTGCTCCAGTCGCTGTTGGAGGGAGTGGCCGGGCAGCAGCTCCATCACCAGCCAGGGGTGCTCGCCCTCGTCG
This sequence comes from Streptomyces sp. NPDC031132, assembly GCF_055570595.1. Taxonomy (NCBI): domain Bacteria; kingdom Bacillati; phylum Actinomycetota; class Actinomycetes; order Kitasatosporales; family Streptomycetaceae; genus Streptomyces; species Streptomyces sp. NPDC031132. Next base: position 65,802 of record NZ_JBVIGX010000014.1, on the reverse strand, counting down.
ACGATGTGGTGGATGGTGACCACGTTCGGATGGTTGATCCGGGCCTGGGCGCGGGCCTCGCGCAACACCCGCTCGCGCAGCACTCCGCGGAATTCCGGGTCGTCCCGGCCGGCCGCCGACCGTACTTCCTTGACGGCCACTTCACGGTGAAGGGCACGGTCCAGCGCTCGCCAGACCGTGCCCATCCCCCCGCTGCCGAGTCGATCAAGCAGCTCGAACCGTCCGTCGATCACGTCCCCCATGGTGCTCATGGCGAAAGGTTAGGGCAGCGGGGGACGCCCTGACTCACGCTCCGCGTTATGCCGTCCAGCGCGCGCCGCGCTCGTCGCCGAAGCGGTGCGTAGTGGCGGAGCCGACACTGCCTCTCAACGGTGCTGCCGTGACTGTCAGAGCCTCCGTCTAGCCTTTCGGCCATGGGACTTCATATTTCGGTCAGCATGCTCCAGAACATGGCCAGCGTCGAGGAGCACGAGGCGCTCGCACGCTGGCAGGAGAGATTCGACCTGCTCAGCCGGGCCTTGGCCGATGAGGGAATCGTCTGGCAGGAACCGGCGTTGGACGAGCCGTCACATCCGTGTTTCACAAGTTTCCCCACCAGCCACCTGCATCACCTGCGACGCGCCTTCGTGCTGGCGGCACGGGGTGAGGCCGTCACGCCCGCATCGGCCACAAGCGCCGAGCAGTACGAACGCGACGAGGACAAGGTCTTCGACGAGTCGACGATGATGAGCTCGCACCTGTTGTGCCACTCGGACAGCGCGGGCTTCTACGTGCCGGTCGACTTCGACGATCCGCTCTTCCTGCCGGCGGACAAGCAGGTGGAGGGCGGTGGGATGGTCGGTTCCAGTCAGCAGCTGCTCGCCGAACTGTGCGGCTTCGCTCCCGCCATCGGAGTCCGGCTCGACCGGGACCGGGACCTCTCCGACGAGGAGAGCGCCCGCCTGGACACCGCGTCCGACAACCCCTTCCACATGGAGAGATCCGCCTGGCACCAGCTGTACAAGGTGTGCCGCACGAGCATCGCCACCGGGCAAGCCATCGTGTTCCACTGACCGGACCGGGGAACGGCGCAGCGGCTGATGCCCTGTTTCCGGTCCCCGCCCGGCTGGATGTCCTCGTGTCGGCGACGGCAGATCGCCAGGGCAGGTGTCGTCGGAGCGCTCCTGCCCCGGCTCGACGAGAGGCAGGGGTCGAGTACGCCGGTCAGGCCAGTGCGGTCATGTGGTCAGCATGGTGGGTGGCGACGTCGTGGGCGGCTTGGACGAAGCTGGCGACGGCTGCGGATCGCGAGGTCTCCGGCCAGGCGACCATGACCGCGCTGGGGCTGAGGCCGGTGACCGGCCGGTATGCGATGTCCGGGCGCTGGTGCCGCTCGGTGGTGGAGCGTGACAGGAACGCCACCGCCTGGCCCAGCGCGACCACCTCCAGGAGTTGCTCGACGCTGGCCACGAGCGGCCCCTCAGGAGTGTCAGCCGGCGCCAAGCCTGTGTGGCCATCGCCTGCTTCTGCGCCGTCGTATCCGGTGTAGTAGGCGGTGCCGGAGGGGGCGGCCCCCTTCCAGCGCGGGATCGGTTCGCCCTTGAGGTCGGTCAGCCGCAGTCGCCGGCGTCCGGCCAGGCGGTGTGCGGCGGGGAGGACGGCCAGTCGCGGCTCGACCACGAGGGTCTGGGAATCCAGCCCTTGACCGTCGAACGGGCTGCGCAGCAGCGCTACGTCGGCACGACCGTCCCTCAGCATGGCCATCGGCTCTCCGCTGCCGCCGACGACGACTTCAGGCGGCGGCAGATGCGAACCCGTTCCCCGGTAGGCGGCGAGGATCTCCGGCAGCAGCCCGGCATCGCCTCCCGGTTTGACCGCCACGACGAGCTGGGGTGTCGGCTGACCGGCCCGGCGTGCTCGCCGGGCCGCCGCGTGCACCGCGTCGACCGCGATCCGGGCCTGGTCGAGCAGCACCTGACCGGCGTTGGTCAGCCTCACCTGCCGGGTGGTGCGCTCCAGCAGGCGTACCCCGAGCCGGGACTCCATCTGAGCGATCGTCTTCGACAGCGGGGGCTGTGCCATCCCCAGGCGCCCGGCGGCCCGGCTGAAGTTCAGTTCCTCGGCGACCGCGATGAAGTACCTCAGCTCCCGCACCTCTAGCTCACTCATATCTGTGGACTATAGATCCAGAGTCTTCTGGTCTTTCCCTGCCGCCCGTCGGTGAGGGGAGGCTGGGTGCCATGACGACTTCGCAGAAGACTGCTCTGATCACCGGCGCGAACAAGGGCATCGGCAAGGAAACGGCGCGCAGGCTCGCAGCCCTCGGCATCACCGTGCTGATCGGCGCCCGCAACGCCGAGCGTGGCGAGGCGGCGGCCGAGGAGCTTCGCGCGGGCGGCGCCGACGTACGGTTCGTTCCGCTGGACGTCACCGACGAGATCTCGGTCCAAGCCGCCACCCAGCACATCGACGCCACGTTCGGCCGCCTCGACATCCTCGTCAACAACGCCGCGATCGCCGCCGGACCGCAAAAGCCGAGTGAAACCCCAGCCGCCACCGTCCGGCAGGTCTACGAGACCAACGTGTTCGGCGTCATCGCGGTGACCCACGCCATGCTCCCCCTGCTCCGCCGCTCCGCCGCCGCACGCATCGTCAACATGTCCAGCGAACTCGGCTCCCTCACCCACCTGGCCGACCCGGGCAGCCCGTGGTCCGCCTACTACTCGATCCTCCTCCCTTACTGCACCTCGAAGAGCGCGGTGAACGCGATCACCGTGCTCTACGCCAATGAACTGCGCGCCGAAGGGATCCTGGTCAACGCGGTGAGTCCCGGCTACTGCGCGACCGACCTCAACCGCCACACCGGGATACGCACGGCGGAGGAGGGGGCGGCCGTGGCGGTTGACCTGGCGACGGCGGGCGAGGACGGCCCGACGGGCGCCCTTTTGGCCGAGGACGGGCCGATTCCCTGGTGAGACCATGCCGCGCCGTCTCCGCCCGAAGCCTGACGGGGTGTTTCAACCCCGCCGTGACGATCACTGGCCTCTTGCGCGGCGCCCATCCCCCCGGGGCGGGCCTTACTGGTAGTTGGTGGGCGCACAAGCCAAGACGGGCACGAGGTGATCACTCATTCGCGGAATCTGCGTCAAGGGCTGGGCCGCGGGTCAGCCGGCGGTTTCCATCGCGGCTGTGTGCTCGTCGTGTTCACGCAGCATGCGCATGACGGTGGCGGGTGAGGGGTGCTGGCCCTTCTTCGTGCCGGTGGTGATGACGAGGCGTTTGGCGATGTCGCGGAGTTCGCCTGTGAGGAGCTCCAGCCCGACATCGCCCGCCTTCAGCTCTTCGGCGAGCATGGCGAGTTCGATGCCTCGGCAGAGCCGCTCGTGCTCGTGGACGACGAAGGTGACGGCGACGCCGGAGGAACGGATCTCCCCGGCGGGCTTGACGACGGCCTCCAACTCGGGGCGCCGGGTGGCGCGGGTGGAGATCTTCTCCGAGAAGATGCGCGTCACTCGGGCCTCGGCGAGGGAGTCGAGCTGGGCTTCGAGGGATTGAACCGGTGATCCGGGATCCGCCGCGGCAACCGGGTGGGTACTGACGGCCGGTAGCGGCCACCACTCGGCACGCGGGAAGGGCCACCCGCACCTGGTGGGCGCCGGCGATCCCGGCCCTCGGGAAACGGGTTGGTGATCGGGCCCGTCCCCTCGTCCAGGTGGAAGGCGTAGGACGACCTCAGCACCGTTTCGCAGTGCACACGCATCCTCGCCGAGTGCATCGCCCGGGCGCGGCTCGGCTTCGGAGCGACCTGCTCCACCGGGCGAAGTCACGCCATCCACCCGTGTGACTCGATTCCACGCCAGCCCCCGGCCGGCCGCCAGGATCCGCCACCAGCGCAGCAGGTCCATCCCGTACGACCGGACCGTCGCCGGTGGTCGTCCGTGGGCTTGGAGCTCAGCGAAGAACCGATCCACCGGCTCCACCACGGCCCCGTGTGCGTCCAGCAGCACGTACGGCCGTGCAGGATTCCCTGACTCCACCAACCCACCCGATTCCGGCAGCACGAAGCCGACCAGATCCCGGGCAGAACCACCCGTCTCGAGCATGGCCGGGAAGCTAGCAGAAACGCTCCCTGACCTGCGCATACGCATGCCTTGGTTCAGTCGGCGGAACAGCCCGAGACTCAAGTCCCCTGCCCACACGGGACAGGCCATCACCCTCACCGCCCATCTTCGGCCCCTGACCGGCTGAAGGGCTTCGCGGCTGATGTCGTAGCCTCACGGGCCGTGTCATACCGATGTCTTATACGACATCACCGTGAGACGAGCACGTGGGTGCTGCTGCTCAGCGCTTCGTCTCGTACCTGGTCAGGACCACGCCGCCGGGAAACGTCCGCGTCTCCACCAGGTTCAGGTTCACCCAGCTGTCCAGCGCGCTGAAGAACGGCGTGCCGCCGCCCACCAGGACCGGATGGGCGGCGATCGCGTACTCGTCGATCAGCCCGGCGCGCATGGCCGCCCCGGCGAGCGTCGCGCCGCCGATGTTCATCGGGCCGCCGTCCTCGGCCTTGAGCCGGGTGATCTCGGCGATCGCGTCGCCGGTGACCAGGCGGGTGTTCCAGTCGACCTTGTCGATCGTCGAGGAGAACACCACCTTCGGCGTGTGCCGCCAGTTCCGCGCGAACTCGATCTCCGCCGGGGTGGCGCCCGGCTGCTGGTCGCCGGTCGGCCAGTAGGAACTCATCGTCTCCCACAGCTTGCGCCCGTACAGCGACAAGTCACTCTCCTGCTCGTGGTCGAGCCACCACTGGAACAGCTCGTCGCTCGGCGGTCCGCTCCAGCCGATGTCGTCGCCGGCCGCGGCGATGTAGCCGTCCAGGGTCAGGTTCATGCCGTAGATCAGTTTCCGCATGGCCCAGCCTTCCGTCCGTGGGTGTCCGGCGTAGAGACCAGCTCGGCGCGGGAGACTCATCGGTGCGCGATCTGGGCTCGCCTGCAGTCCTCGTGCCTCGGGGCTCAGCGTGGTGTACTCGGCCGACTCGGGCAAGCCGCCTGATCTCGACCTCACCCTCGCGACCTCACCCTCGCGAGGAAGTGCCACGGACTTGAGACTGATCATGGGTGACAAGGCCGTGAGACAGCCAAGAATGCCCAGGTCACGCAAGATCGACATGGCACGAGCGGCGAGATCCTGCACCGGCGGCCGCCCCTTCTCGCCCGCTCCACGTGTCACCGGACGGGCGCGGGGTGCGGCCTCCGTCGCAGCCCTGATGGCCAAGGCCGCACCCCCGGCATCTGTCTACCCCGACAACGCGGCCCCATGTGCGTTCCGCGTGTGTTCGTGCACGTCAGCCCCTCCGGTGCTGTGCTCCCAGGGCGCAGCAGACCTGGCAGCTCGCGGTCCCCGCGCTGACGGTCCGGGCATCCGCGAACTGGCCCCCCGGCCTGCCCTGCAGGTCGGTTCCGGACACCGACAGGTCTTCGGCAGTGGTCTGCCACCGCCGAGGCCCCTTGCAGGGGCAGAGCCTGCCTTATCCCAGAGGAGCGTTCTCGTTGTCCAGCAGGCCCAGCAGCAGCGCCCGGTGGAGGGCGGCGACCGGCTCGAGCAGGTCGGGGTGGCGCAGCAACGGCGCGGCGTCGCGTTCTTGGTCGCCGGGACTGGTGAGACGGCCGACCTCGCCAGCATGGCCGCGGTCGACGAGGCGGAGGGCGTCGACGGCGAGGGCGGGGTCCGCGAGGAGGCAGGCGGCCCAGCTGACGACGGTTTCGTCCACCCAAGTACGCCAGCCCGCGTCGGCGTCGCCGCCGTGATCGGCGCCGGTCAGCCAGTCCAGCCGGGCGCTTCCGCCCGGGCCGAGCAGATGCAGCAGCTGTGCGTCGAGGGGGGTCGGGTACCGCAGGTCGGCAGCAACGGTGACGGCCTGCCTGGCCTGGGCCTCGGCCAGCGCCCGGCTGTACGCGCCCGGGGCGGGCGGGAAGGCGGTCAGCAGCCAGCGAGTGCCGGCGGCTATGACAGGTGCGAGATCGGCGGACACGGCGGCTTCCTCGGGGGGTGTGCTCGCCTTGGCCCGTGCCGGGTCCGCGAGCTGCGGCGCGAAGCTGCGCCGCTCCGCTCGTGGCCGACCAGCGTAGCCGGAAGCGACGGCGTGCGGCGTGACACACGTCACCGTCGTCCAGGGCGACGGGCCCGGAAGCACGCCTGCGGGGGGCCCGCCGCCCTGGATCGGGGTTCAGGACTTGCCGCGGCCGGTCACGAAGTCGCGCGCCCGGTCCACCAGGCCGGCGCCCGGTGCGAGGAGCTTGCTGGCCGTGGGGCTGCTCGGTGCGGCGGGGTGCGGGCGGGTGGGCGCCATGGCCTTGGCGCGGCGGATCTTGTCACCGAGATCGTCCAGCTGCTGAGGGGTGCAGGCCCTCTTCAGCATCGGGAAGAGGTTGGTCTCCTCGTCCTGGACGTGGGCGGCGACCTCTTCCATCAGCTGCTGGAGGAGCGGGCTGATCTGCGCGTCGTCGGTGCTCATCTTTTCCAGCTGCTTGAGGATCTTCTCGACGCGTCTGTGGTCCTCGATCTCCTTGTCCGCCATGCGCCCGCCGCCCTCGACGTGCTCGCGTACCGCTGGGTAGAGGTACTGCTCCTCGGCGACCGAGTGCCGCACCAGCTCGATGGTGATCTCGTCGATGAGATGGCGGAGCTCCTGCCCGGTGCCCGTCATGGCCTGGATGCGGCTGAACATCTCCTCCACCTCCCGGTGGTCGGTCATCAGCTCGTCGATCACATTCCCGCCGTGTCCCATGTCGCCTCCATGCGTGTTCGGATCGGGCCGCTGCGGCCCGATCCGATCGCTTCCCCGCCGGACCTGGCGCCGCTCGGGCGCACGGGGCGCCTCACCCGCTTGGAGCAGGAGGCCGCCTTCCGCCCGGCCCGTGCCGGGCGGAAGGCGGTGGTTCATCGGCGGCCGCTCCTGCTCTTCAGCAGCCGCTCGAGCGACCAGGTCGTGATCAGCCGGTCCGCGCCCAGGCCGATCCGTACCGCGCGCGCATAGCCCGTGCTCTGCCAGTGCAGCTGTTCGGGGGCGTGGGCGTCGGTGTCCACGGCGAAGCGGACGCCCGCGGCGGCGGCCTGTACGAGCAGGTCGTCCGGCGGGTCGCGCCGTTCGGGCCGGCAGTTGATCTCCACGGCGGTGCCGGCCTCGGCGCACGCGGCGAACACGGCCTCGGCGTCGAACCGGGACTGCGGGCGCCCCCGACCGGTGATGATCTGTCCCGTGCAGTGGCCCAGGACGTCGACGTGCGGGTTGCGCACCGCGGCCAGCAGACGGGCGGTCATCGGTTCGGACTCTGAGCGGAGCTTCGAGTGCACGGATGCCACGACGACGTCGAGCCGGCCCAGCAGGCCTTCGTCCTGGTCGAGAGAGCCGTCCTCGAGGATGTCGCACTCGATGCCGGTCAGCAGCCGAAAATCTGGGCCCATCCTGGAATTCACGGCGGCCACAGCCTCCAGTTGGCTTTCGAGCCGCTCGGCGCTCAGTCCGTGGGCGATCGTCAGCCGCGGCGAGTGATCGGTCAGAACGGCCCACTGGCGGCCCAGGGCTCGGGCCGCGTCGGCCATGTCCTCGAGCGGGCTGCCGCCGTCCGACCAGTCGGAGTGCAGGTGGCAATCCCCGGTGCTCGCAGCCGCGAGGTCCCAGCCGGCCCGGGCGTCCGGCTCGGCTTCGGCCTCCAGGCGGGCCAGGTAGCGCGGTACCGCGCCGGTCGATGCCTGGGCGATCACCTCGGCGGTGACCGGGCCCACCCCGCGCAGCCGTCCGGCCTGCGCAGCGTCCACCGGGCCCGGGGGCAGGTCGCGGACGGCGTCGGCCGCCGTGTGGAAGGCCCGCACCCGGTACGGGGAGGCCCCGCGCCATTCGAGGAGGAAGGCGATCCGGCGCAGGGCTTCGTCCGGGGTCATGGCAAGGGGGTTCCGCCGGTGGCGTTGACGATCTCGCCGGTGATGTAGGAGGCCTGGTCGGAGGCGAGGAAGACGTACGCAGGTGCCATTTCCGCAGGCTGGGCCGGCCGGCCCAGCGGTGACTGCTCGCCGAACTTCGTGGGGTCGGGCATGGTCGCCGGGATCAGCGGGGTCCAGACCGGTCCGGGGGCTACGGCGTTGGCCCGGATACCACGCTCGGCCAGCATCTGGGCCAGGCTGTGGGTGAAGGAGATGATCGCGGACTTGGTCATGGCGTAGTCGAGGAGGTGCGGGCTGGGCTGGTAGCCCTGCACGGAGGCGGTGTTGATCACGGAGCCGCCGCGCGGCATGTGGGCCAGCGTGGCCTTGGTGAGCCAGAACATGCCGTACAGGTTGGTCTTCATCACCCGGTCGAACTGTTCGGTGGTGATCGCCTCGATCCCGTCCGGCTGGGCCATCTGGTAGGCGGCGTTGTTGACGAGCAGGTCAATGCCGCCCAGCTCGTTCACCGCCCGGTCGACGAGGGCGGTGCACTCGCCTTCGTGCCGGATGTCGCATGCGACGGCTACGGTGACGCGGTCGCCCTGGCGGATCAGGCGGAGGGTCTCTTCCGCTTCGTCCACTTCCTCGGGCAGGTGGGTGAAGACGACGTCGGCGCCCTCCCGCGCGAAGGCCAGGCAGACGGCCCGGCCGATCCCCGAGTCGCCTCCGGTGATCAGCGCCCTGCGGCCTCTCAGCAGGTCGTGGCCCTGGTAGGTGTCCTCGCCGTGATCTGGGCGGGGATCCATTGCCTCGGTCGAACCGGGATGGTCCTGGTCCTGCGCGGGAAACGGGGGACGGGCGTAGAGCGATACCGGATCGGTGAGGCGGGGCTGGTCGTGGGAGGACATCGCGGTCTCCTTCCGGCACGGTCGGTGAACGGTGGAATTCGGCGTCGAGACGGTCGAGGAGGCGCTCGGCGGCGCGCGACAGCGCTCAGCGGCGTGGTTCCGGTCGTGCCGTCCATGTGGTGCGGCTACCCGGATCGTCACTGCGTACCCGCCTTCTGCGGTGACACCGGTCGACCAGGGGCATGGGGCGTCCGCAGCCCCGACTGACGGATGACGTGGCGGACTCCGTGCCCGCACGGATCTACATGGCAGCCGACGGTAGAAGCGGCTGCCAGGTGGACACCGACTTCCCCAACCCCGACCACGCGGCCCAGCAGCGACGCCGCCCAGGCGGCTGGGAGCACGTCGCCGGAACCGATCGCGGACCAGCCCTTCGTCGACACGCTGCCGCCACAGCGGGTTCACCCGTGTGGGTGCCGGATTCACGTGACGTGTCCGGCCGTGAGTGCTCTCTGCCCCTTCGTCGTGAGTAGGCGCGCTGCATGGAGTGGGCATCCTTTGCCCGGCGTCACTCTCCGTTGCAGTGGCCCTCGAGTCATTCTCCGGCGGTAGTGCACCGTGACTCTTCGCGGGAGGCACACAGTTCTTGAGGAGCCCCGTGAACCGCAACCCGGTTCACGTACCCCCACCAGCCCCCGGTGGCCGCACCAGGCGGTCGCCGGCACCTGACCACCCGGACACGCTGGCCCAACGGGTCAAAGGACAGCCCGCCTTACGGAGACGGACCGTATGAACACCCATCAGACCACGTCACTCCTCCTCGGCCTCGCCGCCATCGTGATCCTGGCACGCGTACTCGGCGCGTTGGCCCGGCGGCTCGGACAGCCGGCGGTGATCGGTGAGGTCCTCGCCGGCATCGCGCTGGGACCCACCCTGTTCCACGGCGCCATCTCCGACGCCCTCTTCCCCGTATCCATCCGGCCACTGCTCAGCGCTCTGGCCGCGGTCGGAGTCGCGGTCTTCATGTTCATCGTCGGCCTCGAGTGGGACGCCAAGCTGATACGCGGCAGCGGAAGCCTTGCCGTCGGTATCTCGTTCAGCTCCATCATCGTGCCCTTCGGCCTCGGCATGGTCCTGGCGCTCTACTTGATGAACGACTACGGCGCCGACAACCAGACGGCATTCATGCTGTTCATGGGCATCGCCATGTCGATCACCGCGTTCCCGGTGCTGGCCCGCATCCTCACCGACCGGAACATGACGCGCACCCCGCTGGGTGTGGTCGCTCTGGCCTGCGCCTCCATCGACGACGTCCTCGCATGGTCGGTGCTCGCCGCCGTGGTTGCCATCAGCGGCTCCGCGGGCGGCGACGAGTGGCGCATCCTGCTCGCGATCCCGTACCTGTTGGGCATGCTCTTCGTCCTGCGCCCCCTGCTGCAGCGCTACGCGGCCCGCCGGCCCGCGCTCCAGCTCACCCCGACCGTGTTCGGGTGCATCGTCGCGGGCCTGCTGCTGTCCGCCGCTGCCACCGAGTGGGTGGGTCTGCACTACATCTTCGGCGCGTTCCTCTTCGGTGTGATCCTCCCGCGCACCGGCACCGAGCAGCTCCGGGCGAAGGTGCACGAGCGCCTGGGGGAGATGAACGGCACGCTGCTGCTGCCGGTGTTCTTCCTCGTCGCCGGCCTCAAGGTCGATCTCTCAGGGATCAACATGGACGGGCTGGGTGCCTTGGGGCTGATCCTCCTGGTGGCCGTCGGCGGCAAGTTCATCGGCGCGTTCGCGGCCGCCCGGCTGAACCGGATGCCGGTACGGCAGTCCGCTGCCCTCGCCACGCTGATGAACACCCGAGGCCTGACCGAGCTGATCGTCCTGAACGTGGGTCTGCAACTGGGCTTCCTCGACAAGGGACTCTACTCGCTCATGGTCGTCATGGCCGTGGTCACGACCGCGATGGCCGGTCCGCTGCTGAGCTGGCTCCTCGGCAGGTCGGCGGGCAACGACCTGCCCGAGACACCCGAGAAACTCGAGGCACCCGAGACACCGGCGAAGCGGGAGGCATCCGAGCACACGGCCGGAGCGGTGCGCACGAGCGTCTAGACGGGCTGACCAAGCCGATCCATGGCACTCGGACCCTGTGGCAGGAGCCACTGACCAGCCATCGCCGGGAAGTCCTGGCCGCGTTTGCCGAAGTCAGCACGGGGGAGCAGGAGTTCGCCCTCCCCGAATTCGGCGCAGGCGCAGCCTTCCCGGCGATCCGGGCCATCGGATTCCACTTCCTCGACTACGTGGTCCACGCCTGGGACGTCGCACACGCCTCGATCTGCCCTTCGTCCTGGACCCCGACATCCTGGATGCCGCCCTCCGCATCGCGCTGGCCGTCCCCAACGGAGCCGACCGCACGCGGCCCGGCGCCGCCTTCGCCCCGAGCCTCCTCGAGCCCCGCGACCCTGACGCCCTGACCCGAATCCTCATGCACCTGGGCAGCTCCCTTTCCTGGGACCCGCCTCTGAGACCACGTGGTTCGTCGGCCATGGGGCCGGCACCAGACGATCTCTGAAGGGCGCCGCGGGCAGCTGGAGCGCAGCCTGGGCCGGACGCGTTCCCACCGAGGCACCCGCAGCGAGCGTGGTCGGGCCACCCGCCCTCTGGCTCCTGGTTGCGCCCGCCCACGACGACCCCCAGACGCAGCGCCGCGTCGCTCCCCCCGCAGTGCCTTTCGTGCAACGACTCCCTCGTCGCAGGACTGCACTCACCCATGCGATGCCGCGTCGTGGACGGCCGTAGGAGCCGGCCACAGCGGCCCGGGCTTCCCTTCGCCATCTGCAACCTGTCGGTCAGCGCCGTGGAGTACCACTACAGCGCCGACAAGAAGCTGTTCTACCTGGGCGGCACGATCCGCCCCGGCGGTTCCAGCAGCGACTCCAGCTCTCTCGCGCAGTTCGGCGGCGAGCGCGGTGCCGTGCGCACCGGCGGCGTCAACCCCAACGCCGGCCTCTAGCGGCTCAACCTTCCTCCGGCTTCCCGTCAGGTCGTCGGGGGAGCCGGAGGGTGCTGGCGGTCAGCACCAGCAGCCATGGTGCGGCTGGCAGTGGCGACTCCTGCGGCGACGGCGCGCACGGATCCCGCGTCTTCGAATGGGCCCCGGTCGAGGTCCGCCCGGCCCCCCGGCGCTTGGCGCTCAGCGAGGAGGCCGGTGGGTGGCCAGCCAGTGGTGCGCGATCTGCTCGCGCGTGGCGATCCACGCCCCGCCGAGCTGCGCGACGTGCTTCAGGAAGCCGTCCAGCGCGCGGATGCGGCCCGGTCGGCCCGTGATCCGGCAGTGCAGGCCGACGCTCATCATCCGGGGCCGGTCGGCGCCCTCCGCGTGGAGCGTGTCGTACGTGTCGACGAGGTACGCGAGCATGTCGTCGGCCGTGGTGAAGCCGTGGACGATCAGGAACTTGAAGTCGTTGGCGTCGAGGCTGTACGGCACAACGAGGTGGGAACGGCCATCCGTCTCGACGTAGAAGGGCAGGTCGTCCGAGTAGTCGTCGGAATCGTAGAGGAAGCCGCCCTCCTCGACGATCAGGCGCCGTGTGTTGGGACTCGTCCGGCCGGTGTACCAGCCGACGGGCCGGCGGCCGACGAGCCGCTCGATCGTCGCGATCGAGCGCGCGATGTCGGCGCGCTCCGCGTCCTCGGGCACGTGGCGGTAGTCGATCCAGCGCCGGCTGTGGCTCGCCACCTCCCAGCCGGCGGCGCCCATCGCTCGCGCCGCGTCAGGGTTGCGCTCAAGGGCCTGCGCCACGGCGAAGACGGTGAGCGGTACGCCGTGCGCCACGATGGTGCGGTGGATGCGCCAGAAGCCGGCGCGAGCGCCGTAGGCGAACATCGACTCGACGTTCAGGTCGCGCCCGCCGGCCACGGGCGGCGCGCCGATGAGCTCGTGGAGGAAGCCCTCGGAGGCGGGGTCGCCCTCGAGGACGTTCTGCTCGCCGCCCTCTTCATAGTTGAGGACGAGGCTGACAGCGACGCGGGCGCCGCCGGGCCAGGCGGCATGCGGCGGCTCGGCGCCGTAGCCGACGAGATCGCGCTGATGCTCGGTCACGGGCGGCACCCTACAACCGATCGGTCGCCACGTCGGAGTGGCGGGGCCAGGCACTCGTCCCGGAGCAGCCGATGCCGTGCAGCGCCGCCTCCGATCGCCCTACTTCCCCGTCCGCGCCGGCCTGCTGCCGCGATGGCCGCGCCGGCGGCCCCGCAGCACGGCGTCGCCCTGCCCCCACGCGTCCGGCCCGTTGGCAGCATGTCGCCCACGGCGAATTTCGGTGAGCACTTGCAGCAGCATGCACCGTCCTGCGTCGGACTGGCACGCGAGATGGCGCTGAGGGTGTCGGGTTGTGGGCGGGTTCGCAGCTTGCCGCGCTCATGCGTGACGACGTCGGGCGGATCGCCGCCCGGGCCGAGGACAGCGGAGCCGGACACGAGGCGGACGAGGGCGGCGGGGTCCTCAGTTCTCCGAGATGTTGACCATCCACGTGATGCCGAACTTGTCCACGCACATGCCGAACTCGTCGCCCCACATCTGCTTCTCCAGCGGGACGGCCACCGTGCCCCCCTCGGACAGCTTCGCCCAGTAGCCGCGCAGCGCGTCGGCGTCGTCGCCGCTGAGGCTGACCGAGATGTTGTTGCCGGGCCGGTGTTCCATTCCCGGCGGGTTGTCCGCGGCCATCAGGGCGAGGCCGCCGTCCGTCTCGAGCATCCCGTGCATGATCTTGTCGTTGTAGTCCGGTGTCGGGGCGCCGTACTGCTCGTAGGTGTTCAGGGCCAACGTGCCCCCCAGGGCGGCCTGGTAGAACTCCAGGGCCTGTCGGGCGTCGCCGGCGAAGCTGATGTACGGGTTGAGACGAGAGCCCACGGAACGCTCCCCTTTCACGACGGTATCGGTCCGGGCATCGTAGGGACCCCGGGACCCGCACGGATCGGTCTGCGGGGCGTGTCGTCCCACCGGCCCCCGGAGCCTCTACGGTCGGCATCGCAAGACCCGAGGGCGAACGGGAGCGGCACCGGTCCCTGCGACCGGAGCGATCCCGGTCACGGGCTGACCGCCGGGGCCGTAAAGGACGCCCGGACACGACCTACGGCCCGGTGCGGGACGGAAACGCACCGGGCCGGCCTCCGTGGCTCCCGGAGGCCACTTCCCCACCCGGGGCCGCCTGAACGCGCAGGGGCTCTGCGCCCAGCCGGGTGAGGGCCCGGGCCGTCGGGGTGCCGGGAGCCGGCTGGTAGACGATGAGCTGCTGGCCCGGGGCGGCGCGGACGTCGAAGGACTGGTAGGTCAGGGTCAGGGGGCCGGCCACCGGGTGGTGGAGGTGCTTTGCGCCCTGGGTCTTGGCCAGGACGTCGTGTGTGGTCCACAGCCGGGCGAAGTCCGGGCTCCGGGTCGTGAGGGTACGGACGAGGTCGCGCAGGCGAGGGTTGTCCGGGGCGATGCCGGTGGCCTCGCGGAGGTGGCCCGCCGTGCCCCGGGACGTCGAGGCCCAGTCCGTGTAGAAGTGCCGGCCCGCCTGGTCGAGGTAGACCATGCGGGCCAGGTTGTCGGCCGGCGAGAACGGCGAATGCAGGGCCCGGGCGAGGGGGTTGGCCGCCAGGATGTCCAGGGCGGCGTTGACGACGAACGCCGGGGAGCCGGAGAAGCCGTCGAGGAGTTGGTGCAGCGCCGGGTCGACCTGGTCGGTGGCCGGGCGGTCGGCCGGCGGAGAGCCGGCCAGGCGGTGCAGGTGGGCGTGGGCGTCGGGGCGCAGCCGCAGGGCGTGCGCGAGCGCGTCGAGGACCTGCGGGGAGGGATGGCGCTCGCGGCCCTGTTCCAGGCGGGCGTAGTAGTCCACGTTGACGTCGGCCAGGACGGCGACCTCCTCGCGGCGCAGGCCGACGACCCTGCGTATGCCGCGGCTCGGCATGCCGACGTCCTGCGGCCGCAGGGCCGCCCTGCGTGCGTGGAGGAACTCTCCGAGGGCCCGGTCCGTCGCGGTCGTGGTCATGGCCACAGGTTAGGCGGTGGGGGTGGGCCCTGCCTGGGTGTGCCGCACCCAGGCAACTCCCGACCTGGCCAGTCGCCTTCGGCTCGCGAAGACTCGCTCGGGCAGGACGGACCTGCGTTCATCGTCGAGGAGTAGGGCAGGCATGAGGAACGAACCCAAAGTCGTGGCGATCACCGGAGCGAGCAGCGGGATCGGCGAGGCGGCCGCCAGGCGGCTCGCCGCCGACGGGCATCTGCTGCTCCTCGGGGCGCGGCGCACGGGGCGGCTGGAAGCGCTGAGCAAGGAGATCAACGCGGCGGGCGGAACCGCGGCGTTCCGGCGGCTCGACGTCACGGACGTCGCCGACGTACGGGCCTTCGTGGCCGCGGCGTGCGAGCGGTACGGGCGGCTGGACGTGATGGTCAACAACGCCGGAGTGATGCCGCTCTCGCCGCTGGATGCGCTCGCGGTCGACGAGTGGGACCTGATGATCGACGTGAACGTACGGGGAGTGCTGTACGGGATCGCCGCCGCCCTGCCCGTGATGCGCGCCCAGGGCGCCGGGCAGATCGTGAACATCGCCTCCGTCGGCGCCTATGAGGTCGCGCCCACCGCGGCCGTGTACTGCGCCACCAAGTTCGCCGTGCGGGCGATCTCCGAAGGGCTGCGGCAGGAGTCCGCCGGCCGCATCCGGGTCACCCTCGTCTCCCCGGGGGTGACCGAGTCCGAACTCGCCGACCACATCTCCGATCCCGTGGCGAGGGAGGCCATGAAGGCCTACCGCGCCGTGGCGCTGCCGGCCCCCGCCGTCGCGGAGGCCATCGCGTACGCGGTGTCCCAGCCGCCGGAGGTCGACGTCAACGAGCTCGTCGTCCGTCCTGCAGCGAGCGCGCAGTGACCGCCCCGACCGATTACGACGGCCTGCTCCGCCGGATCCGACGGTTCTCCAGACTTGCTGGGGTCTCCCATTCGGGTGCCCGTTAGAGGGATTCCTTGACTGTTCGTATCGGGTGTGGGCGGGTTCTCTCGGCAATTGGGGCAGCCCAAGGCGGGGCCAGAAGCGGGTCTCCGGAACTCAGCCCGTTCACGGGTGTCGGGAATGGGCCGCTGGCTCCGTCCTCGGTATGCCGGCGGCTTCAAAAGGGCCACGCCACGCAGAGGAGAACCGTCAGGACGCTTCAGCGGATGGACAACGTCGGCATCGTTGTCGAAGACCTGGAGGCCGCCGTCGCCTTCTTCACGTACTTTCCGCGGAGGTCGAAGGAAAGGCGCGGATCCAGGACCTCTTCGCGGATCAGGCCGTCGGATTCTTCCGAGTCCGCAGCGCCATCGCGATGATGACCGCGAACCGTACCTCCGACTCGCGGCCTAACGGACCGGAATGTCCGGCCGCGTGTACTAGGATCCGCCGCTAGCATCACTCGATCGACCGTTGTTCACCCCATCGATAGGAGGCCCGATGATCGGCGTGCTCGTGACTTTCACGCAGACCGACAAGTTTGATCGTTCAACTATCGCAAAGATTGCCGGCGAACTCCGCGGACCGTTCGAGGGCATGGCCGGCCTTCGCTTCAAGAGCTTCATGCTCGACGAAGACGGCGCTCAGGCAAGGAACTTCTACGTGTGGGATGACGAGGAGAAAGCCCGTGCCTTCTTCACGGAGGAGCTCGTCGACAAGGTGACGGGGATTTATGGCGCCCCGCCCAAAATCGAATACCTCGATGTCGTGGGGTTCGTCGACAACTCTGGCACCTGATTCTCGAGGAGCCTGTCGGACAAAACCCTGCCGTCCCAGCCCTTTTGGCGCATCGGGGCATGCCACAGAACTTCCTCACATGCGATCGAGACCAAGCGCTGCTGCAACCCCGCAGCCCCTGACCTGTACGACTGGCTGCCCGGGGACCGCCTCGCCTGGTTCGTGATCGAGGCGGTCGAGCAGCGCTACCTCGAGCCCTTCTACGGCGCCCATCGCTCCGACGGGCACGGCAGGGCTGCCCACGAGCCGAAGCCGATGCTCACCCTGCTCGCTACTGCTACTGCCCGCCCACATGCGGGGCTCAGACATGGTGCAGTACGCCCAGGGGTACCAACCTCGCCGCTGATTCGCCGGGTTACCGCGGGGAGGGCGGCGCCCTGGTGGCCCGGCCACGGTCACGGGTTCGTCCCCGCACGTGCGGGGAGCAGACGATCTCGACGCGGGCGAGCGTCGGCTGCCCGGCTCCATCCCCGCGGGTGCGGCGGGCAAACTCTCTGATCTGCGACTCTACGCGGGCGGCGGGGAGTTCTCGGACTTGGAGGTCAGCGGCGGCGCATCAGAGTGGCATGGCAGGTGCACTACAGCTCCTCGTCGTTGGCGATGCTGCTGAAGCGACCGCTGTGCCGGCGCGGTGCGAGGTCCGGCCCGGATGCGGGCAGAGCCGGCGAGGCGGGCGGCCCCATCCGCTGCAAGTAGGCCATGAGGTGGCACCTCTCGGGCCCGCTCGACTCCCCGGCGTACCCGCCCGGCCTGCGCCCTGGCGAGTGCGGCGTGGACCGAGCGCCATGTGGCCTGTTCGGATTCGGTGTAGTCGACGGGCGGTGACGGGTCACCGACGCGGTGGCCTTTGGCGGCGGCCGCGGTCGCGTTACGGCGGCGCACGTAGCGCGGGTCGGAGAGTGCGGGGCGATCGTGGCTGCGGCCCAGGCGGGCGCTGGACGGTGCCGGACGTCATCCCGGCTACGGTCTCGGGGCTCGGTAAGCCTTGGCGAGTCACTGCCGATCCAGGCAGTTGGTGCTGTCGTCCGGGAACCGGGCCGTGCAACCGGTCATTGCAACCGGTCATTTGACGGACTCCCTCTCCCGACTGCCAGTCAGCTGCCATGCTGAGTAGCTGAACTCTCACCAACCCTCTTGGAGGGCATCGTGGACCTGAGCGCCACCGGCGAACCCGTGATCGTGCAGGAGGACACCCAGGTCCATGTCGGTGCCAGACCTTCGGGCAGGCACTCAAAGAGGCTTATGACGGCCCTAGGGCTGGCGTTCCCGCCGCGATCTGGAAGAGCGCGGCCCTCGCCGTGACCTCTGCCGGAGACGCCGGCATCACCTACGCGCCCCCTCGCCCGGGCCTGACGTAGGAAGGTCCTGAACGGACTGGCAGCGAGGAAACCCGCGCTGTGGAAGCCGCCACCTCCTGTCTGCGCCTTCGCATTCGTCGGACCTGGGGCCGAGGTTCTTCCATTCCAGGCCCGGCCGGGCAGTCGGGGTGCTCATCCTTGCGCCGGTCCGGAGCACCTGTTCGACCTGGAGGGATACGTGACCTCCCAGCAGCTGTACGCGCGGACGTCGCCCGACGCGTTGGAGCTGCTCAACCAGCCGGCCCCGACGCGTCAGCCGCCGGCCATCACAGACCGGATCGCTCGGGCCGAGCCCAAGACCACGTCGTGCTTGCGGACCTTCTCGACACCCCTTACGGGCGCCGCCAGGACACCGCCGGCCACATCATCGAACGCTGACAGGAAGGAAGGCCAACGTGAGCCAGCACGCCATTGCGTACGTACACAGCAGGAACATCGCCGATGAGAAGGCCCGGCGGGTGTTCCTGGCCGTCGCTGAGCAGAGCAAGGGGGAGGGCGACATACTCGGCTTGAACCTGTGGGACGCCGACATCCCCGTACTCGCCCAGCGGGCCGGCCTCGACCCGGACGAGTTCCGCCGCCAGCTGCGCACGCTCAAGCAGCACGTGCGGATGGATGTCCTCGAGCACTCCGACGGCCTGTGGGAGATCGTCTACGGGCCGACGTACACCCGGCCGCCCCGGCCCCGGCCGGTGACCCCGGACGTGCTCCGGGCCGGTCCGCAGGCGTACTGGATGCCGGGCTGGGACCACTACAGCACCTGGGGCTACGACGAAGGACTGGACTGCCTGTACGCCCAGCTCTTCGCGAACCAGGACGACCCCGATGCCGCGCCCCGCATCTGGATCACCCCGCCCGGATACCAGGTCCGTACCGTCGATGAACTCGCGGCGGCCATCGCCGAGGCCCTCACCCCGTACGTACCGGTGCCGGTGCCGGCCGAAGCCGTCAAGTCCTGGCTGACCACCCCGCCACATTGAGCGGGCCCCACGCCGTAGCGGGTGGCAGGGGGGCCGCAGGGCCCGGGCTTCTACCTTCACACTGCAAGAACCTTTGGTGCTCGCCCGGATTTCGCTGTTCAGCTCTTGCGGGCCAACGGTTGCCCGGCGAAGCTCACCCCTTCCAGGCCGTGGGCCATGAGGTTGCGAATGTTGCCGTGATCAGTGTCGTTCGGCGTCGCCAGCACACTGCGGTAGTGCTCACCGAATGCCAGCAGCGCCTCTTGGTCGGTCAGCCCTTCCAGCAGGGCCAGTCCCAGCGTCTTGCAGGAACCCTCGTTCTCACCTGCGGCATTTTCCAGTTCCCCGTTGCGGAACGCCTGCGGCTGATACTCGTAGTGCGCGGCGACGAAGGCCAAGGTGTCGGCGAACTCGTGCTCACCTGACGCAAGGCTTGCCCGCAGCGAGTTCAGATCAGTCATGGTGGTTCCCCTGGGTTGAACAGACGAGCCGGTTGCCGTCCGTGACCGGACGACGATAACCCCCTCGAGGCCAGCCGGTAACGGGCGCCATCTCCGCAGGTCATGAAGTGCGACTGTGTGATTCTCCGAGAGCTGGTCTCGGTCCGGTGATCGGCCGCGAGGGCGGTCTGGTCGACAGGCCGTTGCCCGTTCCCGCCCGGTGCCGCAAGGTGGATCGGTTGCGTGCCGTGGCAAGGCGGGGTCGGGCGGTGGCGTTGTCAGTGCCGGGCAGGATGATGACGTCCATGACCGAAAACATTGCCCTGCTCTCTCCTGCCGCCTACGTCGAGGCCGTGACCACCGCCGTGGCCGCGTCGGCCGCGTACTACGGCGACGGGACCACCCCGCTCGGTGACGACGAGTACGACGGGCTGCTGCGCGCCATCGCGGCCTACGAGGAGGCCCACCCGGACGAGGTGCTCGCCGAGTCGCCGAGCGGGAAGGTGGCGGGCGGGGCGGTGCAGGGTGACGTGCCGCACTCGGTGCCGATGCTCTCCCTCGACAACGTCTTCGACGCCGACGAGCTCGCCGAGTGGGCCGCAGGGCTGGAACGGCGTCTCGGGCACCCTGTGGCCGGGTGGTGTGTGGAGCCGAAGCTCGACGGCCTCGCGGTGGCCGCCCGGTACCGGGGTGGTCGGCTCGTTCAGGTCCTCACCCGCGGCGACGGCTTGGCGGGCGAGGACATCACCCACGCCGCCGAAGCCGTCCTCGGTCTGCCGCCGGTACTCACCGAGCCGATCGACGTCGAGTTGCGCGGCGAGGTGCTGCTGACGACCGCGCAGTTCGAGGAAGCCAACCGGATCCGGCTCGCCCACGAGGCCACGCCCTTCGCGCACCCGCGCAGCGGGGCAGCCGGCACGCTGCGGGCCAAGGACCGCTCCTACCGGGTCGAGTTGACCTTCTTCGCCTACAGCGCGATCGGCCTGGACGACGTCGGCCACGTCGCTCTGCTGGAGAACCTGGCCGCGCTCGGCGCGAACACGGCCGCCAGCACGGCCGCCGCCCCGATGCGATGCGAGACCGTGGAGCAGGTGCAGGAACGCATCGACGTGATCGCCGGCCTGCGCGGAGACCTGCCGTTCGGGATCGACGGTGTCGTCGTCAAGGCCGACACGGCCGAGGACCAGCGGCAGGCAGGTAACGGCTCGCGCGCCCCGAGGTGGGCGGTGGCCCGGAAACTGGCTGCCGAACACAAGGTGACGCGCCTGCTGGCGGTGGAGTGGAACGTCGGCCGGACCGGGATCATCGCCCCGCGCGCGGTCCTGGAGCCCGTGGTCATCGACGGGGTGACGGTCACGTACGCCACGCTGCACAATCCGTCCGACATCACCCGTCGCGGGCTCATGATCGGCGACCAGGTGTTCGTGTACCGTGCCGGCGACGTGATCCCCCGGGTCGAGGCACCGCTGGTCGACCAGCGCACCGGCGCCGAAAGCCCGATCGTCTTCCCCGAGGCGTGCCCCCGCTGTGGCGACGCGATCGACACCTCCGAGCAGCGGTGGCGGTGCGTGCGCGGCCGGAGCTGTCAGGCCGTGGCCTCGGTGATCTACGCGGCCGGCCGGGACCAGCTCGACATCGAAGGTCTCGGCGGCACGCGCGCGATCCAGCTGGTGGAGGCCGGTCTGGTCAAGGACGTCGCCGACCTGTTCACGCTGACCCGCGAGCAGCTCCTCGGTCTGGAGCGGATGGGTGAGACCAGCGCCGCCAACCTCCTGGCCGCGATCGAGACCGCCCGCGGGGCCGCATTGAGCCGCGTGTTCTGCGCCCTCGGTGTCCGCGGCACCGGGCGCACGATGTCCCGCCGGATCGCCGCGTACTTCGGCTCGATGGCCGCGATCCGGGCCGCCGATGCGGACACGCTGGCCGGGGTCGACGGCATCGGCACCGAGAAGGCCCGCGTCATTGCGGCCGAACTCCTCGAACTCGCCCCGCTCCTCGACAAACTCCAGGCCCAGCAGGTCGGCACGCAGGTCACCGAGCCGCAGAAGCCCGCGACCGACGCAAACGACGGCGAGGACGCGGCGGGCGGCCCGCTGGCCGGACAGGCCGTCGTGGTAACCGGAGCCATGACCGGCCCCCTTGCGGTGTTGTCCCGGAACGAGATGAACGAGCTGATCGAGCGGGCCGGCGGAAAGGCATCGTCGTCGGTGTCCAAGCGCACCACCCTCGTGGTGGCGGGTGAGAAGGCCGGCTCCAAGCGCACCAAGGCCGAAGAACTGGGCATCCGCATCCTCGACCCCGAGGAATTCGCCGTCCTCGTCGCCGCTCTCCTCCCCACCCCCTAGGGCGGATCGAGGGAGGGAGGGGCGGCGAGGGCTTCCAGGCCGTCGATCAGGTCATCAGGGAGGTGTGGCGTCCTGGGGTGGCTAACCTGTGCCGCCTGAGTTCGGACACGGTGGGGTGTACGGCAGCTGGGGGATGAAGCGGCTCCACTGCTCGGGGCCGAGAGCGCCGCCGCTGCCCGCGCAGATGCGCCGGATCGCCTCGTCGACGGCCAGGCTCCACATGCCGACGACGCCGTCGTCGCTCGTGACGGCGAGAGTGTGCCCGTCCGGAGCGAACGTCATGGTGTAGACCGGGCCGGTGGTCAGGGTCAGCGGCTGGCCGAGGGGAGAGGGGCGGTCCGGGTCGGTCACGTCCCACCGGCTCACGGTGCCGTTGCTGCTCAGGCCGCCGACCGCGAGGGTGCGCCCGTCCGGGCTGAACGCCACGGAGGTGACGGGGCCGGCCGCCACCGCCAGGGGCTTGCCCCGGGGCGCGGGGTGGTGCAGGTCGGTCATGTTCCACAGCTGCACGGTGCCACCGCTGTTGCCGACGGCCAGAGTGTGCCCGTCGGGGCTGAACACCACCGAGGCGGCGGTGCCGGCCGGCTGCATCAGGGGCTGGCCGAGGCGGACGAGCCGGTTGTCGACCATCCGCCACACGCCGACCCTGCCGTTGCTCACGTCACCGCCGGTGGCGACCGTCCGGCCGTCGGCGGCGAACGCCAAGGACAATACGTGGTGGGTGTCGTCGTCGATGCCGGAGGCCAGCCGCCGGGGCGCGCTCGGGTTGCTCACGTCCCACAGGTGGACGGTGCCGGAGAAATCGTCACCGGCCGCGGCGAGGGTGCGCCCGTCCGGGCTGAACGCCATCGAGTGGACCGGTCCGCCGGCTCCGGCCAGCGGCGACCCGAGGGAAGCCGGGCGGCCGGGGTCGGCCGTGTTCCACAGGCTCACCGTGCCCTCCCGGCCGCCGGCGGCGAGCGTGCGCCCGTCGGGGCCGAACCTCACCGAGAGGACCGGCCCGCCGGGTCCGGCCAGGGGCGCGCCGAGCGGGGTCGGGCGGTTGCGATCGGCGGTGTTCCACAGGCTGATGGTGCCGTTCTGGTTGCCCGCGGCCAGGGTGCGCCCGTCCGGGGCGAACGCCACCGACGCGACACTGCCACCGGCTCCGGTCAGGACGGTCGCGGGCAGGCTCCACAGGTCCACGGCGCCGTCGCCGTTGCCCGCGGCCAGTCGGCGTCCGTCGGGGCTGAACGCCACGGTCATCACGCTGCTGCTGGGGCCGGCCAGGGGCAGGCCGAGCGGATAAGGGCGTTGCGGCAGGGCCACGTTCCAGCGGTGGACGGTATTGTCCGCGCTGCCCGCGGCCAGGGTCTGTCCGTCGGGGCTGAACACCACCGAAGTCACGGTGCTGGTGGGACCGGTCAGGGGAGGGCCCGGCGAGGACGGGTGCTGTGGGTCGGCGAGGTTCCAGCGGTGGACGGTACTGTCCGCGCTGCCCGCGGCCAGGCTGCGGCCGTCCGGGCTGAACGCCACCGAACTCACGCTGCTCGTGGGACCGGTCAGGGGTGGTCCCAGTGCGGCGGAGGCCTCGGGCCGGGACACGTTCCACAGTCGGACGCCCGTGTCGCCGCCGGCGGCAAGGGTGCGCCCGTCCGGGGCGAACCGCACGGAGTTGATCCTGTCCGAGGCGTCGGGGACCTTCCCCAGCAGGGTGGGGGCAGCAGGACGGCTCACGTTCCACAGGCCGATCTCTCCGAAGGCCGCTGCCGCCAGGGTGTGCCCGTCGGGGCTGAACGCCACCGAGGTGACGATGGCGAGGTCGGTGCTCACCGGCCTGCCCAGCGCGGAGGGGTGCTCCGGGTCGGTCACGTTCCACAGGTCGACGAAGCCCCCGCCTGCCCAGCTCCCTTTGGTGTGGTCACCGGTGTGCCCGGCCACGGCCAGGGTGCGCCCGTCCGGACTGAAGGCCACCGACAGCACGGAGTCCACGGCGCTGTCCATGGGCAGCCGGGGCACCAGGGTGCGGGGCCGGCCCGGGTCCCGTACGTCCCACAGCCGTATGGTGTTCTCCCCGGCGGTCCCGGTCGCCAGCGTGTTCCCGTCGGGGCTGTAGGCCACCGTCCGGACGGAGGCCCGGGTTCCCGGAAGCCTGGTGGCCAGCGGGGTGTTCTGGGTGCTCAGCAGGCGCGAGGCCGCGTCGGCGTCCGGCGCCATACGGTAGGCGACCAGGCTGAGCTGGGCCGCCAGGGAGGGATCGGCGGGCCCCAGCCGCAGCGCCTCGGCGGTGACCCGCGCGGTGATCGCCTGGTCACGTTCCCGCAGTGCTTCCGTGGCGGAGTCCTCGGCGCGGGCGTACTGCCAGACCGCGAGGCCGGCCGTCAGCACCGCGACGGCCGTCAGCGCCGACAGACCGGCCTGTATGCGGCGGCGCCTGACGCGCGTGCGTCGTTCCTGCTCACCGGAGGCGTCGAGGAACGCCCTCATGAGGGTGCTGACGTCGTCCTCGGTTTTCGAGACCCAGATCCGGGCCGCTTCCAGGCGGCTGCCGCGGTGCAACAGGGCCGGGTCCCGGTCCTCCCCCTCCCATGCGGTCGCTGCCTCCTCGAGGTCCTGGCGCACCAGATGGCCGGCCCGGTCCTGTTCGATCCACCCGTGCAGCAGGGGCCAGGCGCGCAACAGCGCCTCGTGCGTGATGGCCACGGAATCCCGGTCGCGGGTCAGCAGCCTGCCCTCGGTGAACGTCGTGACGACGAGCGCGGCGAGTTCGGGACTGGAAGAGCCACGGAGCAGCTCGTCGTACGGAACGTGGCGGCGGGCGTCGTCGGCGTCGCGGCCCACGACGACCAGGCGCATGAAGACCGACCGGGCGACCTCGGGGGCGTCCGGCGGCAGATTCTTGAAGAGGTCGTCCGCCGTCCGTTTGATGGCCTCGCGGATTCCGCCGGTGAGGCGGTACCCGTGCACGGTCAGCAGAGGGCCGCTGCGCTGTCCGTACGTGGCCCGCAGGGCGTGCGCGAGCAACGGCAGCCTGCCCGCGTACGTCGCCGTGGCCCGCTCCCCGCCGGAGCCGCCGGACCCGGACCCGCCGGGCGGCACGGCGGAGCCGAGGTCGGCGAGCAGCAGTTCGACCAGGCCCTCTTCGAGCTCCAGCCCCACGGCGTCGGCGGGAAGGCGGATCGCCTGCCTCAGCTCGTCCTCGGTCATCGGATCCAGCAGGACCGGGTCCGCCCGCAGGGCCTCGCGCAGCTGTGGACGGTCCACGCAGGCCGCGTAGAAGTCCGCCCGGACCCCCAGCACCACGAGGACCGTGGGCACGGCCGCCCGGGCCGCGGGCGGCCGGCCCAGCCGGTCCAGCAGGTCGATGAACCACGTCCGCTCGGACTCGTCGGTGCAGAGGGTGAACACTTCCTCGAGCTGGTCGACCACGACCACGAGGCCCGGTGGCCGATGCCCGCCGCCCTCCTCGCCGCCGTCCCCGAGGGCAAGCCGGTGCAGGTCGGCGAGGCACCGTCCGGGATCGGCGCGCCAGGCCGCAGCCGTCCCCGGCACGTCCGCGAGGCCGGCGGCCTGGGCCAGAGCCGTGGCGGGATGTGCCGTGGGAGTCAGGGCGAGCCGGGGCCAGTGGCGCGATCCCTCGGCCGGCACTCTGCCCTGCGCCAGTGCGGGCAGCACCCCGGCCGCCAGCAGCGAGGACTTCCCCGCCCCCGACGGGCCGATCACCACCAGCAGACCGCCCGTGCGCACCCGGGCGTCCAGCCGCTCGCAGACGAGCTGGACCACCTGGTCCCGGCCGTGGAACCAGCGCTCCTGCCCCGCCTCGAACGGCTGCAGGCCCGGGTACGGACACGGTATGTCGTCCCCCATGCCGACCGTGCGGCGTGTCCCGTCCTGATGGACGATGGTGATGCTGCTCCCGGCCACGTAGGCATTGCCGCCGTCGCTGACACGGACGACCTGATGTACGGACGAACTTGCCGGGTGTGGCGCCGAACCGGCGTCGAGAGCGGTGTCTTCCCCGCTCATTCACGGCTCTCGGTGATCGAGATGTCGCGCCCGGCCTGGTAGGCGCTGCCGCCGCCGGTGATGTGCGCCTCCTGGTGCAACGACCCGATGGTCTGCCCTGCCGCCGCACCGCTGTCGCGCAGTTGCTCGCCGATCAGCCGGCGCACCTCTTCGACGAGGTCGGGGTGCGTCGCCAGCAGCCGGACGAGCCGGGCCTGCCACTCGGCCACCAGCAACTCCCGGAACTCCGGGCCGCCGTCCGACCCCTCGGCCCGGAGCAGTTCACCACGGGCCTCGGTGAGGTCTGCCTCGATTCGCTCCGGGTGGGCCCGTCGCCACAGTGCAACGACGGCGGCCCTGGCCCCAGTCCAGCCGTCCGTAGCCAGCAGATCGATCAGCCGCGCGGCGGCGGTGGACGCCAGCGCGGCCACGCCCGGATTCAAGTCCATGGACGATTTCCCCCTCTAGGGCCTGTCTTTCGGATCATGCCGGGCTCGCGGGGCCTGGCACGCGTGCTCGCCGCGTTGTCGTCGCTCGCCAACGTCCCCCAGCTACCGCTGGGAGGTCCCCCCCGGCGTTGACTCCCTCCTCCGCCTTGCGATCGCACGCACCAAGCCCCGCTCCCTGACCCGGCCCGATCCCAAAGACAGGCCCTAGCCGTGGGCGGCGATCGCGGTCACGGTCAGGTTCGACGCGATCCAGACACGGTCGCCGCCTACCCTCCATTTGAACCCGACGTCCGGTTGTCCGGGATCGGTGTACTTCCACCGGGCCTTGCCCGTTGCGGCGTCGATGGCCCACAGGGTCTTGGTCGTGTCGGTGGCGAAGACGGTGTCGGCGGAACACCACGCCTCCCCTCCACCCAATCCTGCGCCGAGACCGGCCTTGAACATGACGTGCTCCGGGAGCACCGCCATCCATTTCACGCTGCCGTCCGCAGCGTTCAGGGCCACGAGGTCCTGCCCCACGGGGATGTAGACCGTCTTGCCGTCCACACTGGGGATCGGAGTCCCGAACCGGACCTCCGGCTGGTCCGGCCCGGCCGCCAGGTGCCACTTCTCCTCGCCGGTGACGCGGTCGAGGGCGAGGATCTTCTCCCGTCCGAGGATGAACAGCCCGTCGGCGTAGCTGGTCAGCGGCCAGCCGGGGAAGTTGAAGTTGGCGAGCGGGACAGGTTTCTGCCAGCCCCGGGCCCCCTTGCCGGCCGCGTCGATCATCACGGCCTGGCTGTTGTTCCTCTTCGTCGTCCCGGAAGCGGCCAGAAGATGGCGGCCCGACGGGGGAACGAGCACGTTGTTGATGTCCGTGCCCTTGATTCGCCACTGCTCCTGTCCGGTGGCGATGTCGAAGGCCCAGATGTAGCCGGTCATGTCCGAGTCCAGCGAGCCCGTGTAATTTCCGCCGACGTAGACGCTGCCCCCGCCGACTGCGACGTACTCGGGAAGACTCCGGAAGCTGCCCTCGGGATCCTCCACGGACACGACCCATTTGGCCTTGCCCGTAGCGGCGTCGACCGCCCCCAGCGTGTTCCCACCCTTCTGGGTCACGCCTGAGATGTAGAAGACGCCGTCGGCGAAGGCGGTGAGCGCACGGAAGCCCGAACCGATGTTGCCGACCTTCAGCGGGCTGAACACCGGTTTGCCGGCGGAGTCCAGGAAGCTCGTCGACTGATCGGCGACGAGTGCGACCACCTTGTCCGAGGCAACCAGGTGCGTGGGGGGCGAGTCCACGGTGACCGACCAGACCGGGGTCGCGTCCGGGGCGGAGAGAGGAAGCGGTGTCGGGTCGGACGAGGACGGCGACGCCGAGCCCTGGGACGGACCGCCGGAGGGGAGGGCAGAGACGCTCGAGGAGGGCAGGGGCGTCGCCACAGGCTTGGAGGACGAGCCGCCGGACCGGGCGACCGCGACGGCGACACCACCGAGGACGAGGGCACCGCCCGCCAGTCCGACGAGCACGTTCCTCCGGCTGATCCCGGCTCCCTCCGCGGCCGTGGAGGGCGGTGCCGGGGGATGGCTCGGCGGCGGGGGCACAACAAGGGGTGCCGTTCCCCCGTGGACGGCTGCCGCCTCGCCCTCGTCCACGAGCGCCGGCGGCAGCCAGCTGCCGGTGGGCACCGCAGTTCCGGCGCCGGCCAGTTGATCGAGCAACTCCGTGAGCTGCGGGCGGTCTTGTGGATCGGTGGCCAGACAGCGGCCGACAATGCCCTGAAGCGACGGGGGCACGGCCGAAACCCCTTCATCGGCGGCGCCCGGACCCGACGGCTCATGCCCGGACGCCGCGAACACCAGTGCCGCACCGAGGGAGGCCACGTCGTCGGCCGGGGTTCCTTGCCGGGGAACCACCCAGCCGATGAGGCACGGCCCCGCCTGCGCCAAGAGAACGTTGTCCGGCCGGAGGGCGCAGTGCGCCAACCCCGCAGCGTGAACGGAAGCCAGTGCTTCCGCGAGCCCCGCAGCCAGCACCCGTAGGGTCTGATCGGGCAACGGGCCGTGCGAAGTGACGGCCTGGCTGAGGGTCAGCCCAACGGGTAGGGAGGTGGCCACCCATGGCACGGACCCGTCCGGGTCAGCGTCCACCACCGGGGCGACATGACCCCCTGCCAGCGTCCGCGCGGCCCCGACCGCGGCCCCGAACCGCGCCCGAAAGCCGGCATCACCGGCCAGGCCCTCATGCACCACCTCGACCGCGACGGTCGCCCCCGCGGGCGACCGCCCCGCGTACACCGAGCCCGTCCCGTCCCTCCCCAGCCTGCCTAGCAGCACATACGACCCGACCCGCTCCGGATCCCCCGCGCCCAGACGTTCCAACGTCCTGCCCCCGATCAGTCGCACAAGGCAGTGAACTTAGCCACTCATTTGCCGCCCTGTCGACGACGATTCAAGCCAGGCTTAAGGCAACTGGGTATCCCATGAAGTGAGTTGGGCCCGAATGGCCCCTGTCCACGAACGCCTTCTGACCGGGCCGGACGACTCCGCGTCGTCACCCTCACATGTCGAGTTCGACCGCTGCCTTTACCGCCATGGGAAATGCGCTCTTCGACCCCGCGGACTCGGTGTTTTGCGCCAACGGTCCGGTCAAGGCCCGCCTTCGCCGACTGCAGGGGGCGGTGTCCAGGAGATGGACGACCCCGACGTCGCGAAGCTGGTGCCCGTCGCGCCGGCACGGGGTGGAGTGGACGGCTACCAAGCTCCGACGGAGGCGGGTGACGGCTTCCTGCGGCTCAGGGCGCGAACGACGGTCCGGATCCGGATCGGCCGGACGGGTACACGGGGGTCGGCTGAGTGGCCCGGAAGGTAGGCAGAGCGTTCCGGAGTCGTGCGGTCAGGGGTGTTCCGGCGCCGCTCATCGTGACGCCGACCTGAAACGCGGCGGGCCTCACACCACGTCGAGAAGCGCCTTGTACGAGCCGCCGAAGCCCCCGTGCTCGTCGACCAGGGGGACCTCCAGCAGCCAGTGGGCCTTCCACCCACCCGACGTCGTAGGCGGAGTGGTTGGTCATTGTCCGGCCCGATGTATGCGTCCGCCTGCGCGCACATGGGGTCGGCGGCCGGTGTTTCGCCCGCGAAGATCTTCGGCAGGTCTTCGAGGAGCCTCAGCTTGGCCGGGGCGCTGCCGAGGACGGCGGTGCGGGTGCAGTCCGTCCCGCATCCGCCGAGGAGTGGGCCGACCGCAGGGGTTGGCCGCGGGGCCCTCAGCTGCCCGGCGGCGTGGGTCGCCGACCGAGCGGCGGGCTCCCGGGCACCGACGAGGGCCCGCGGCCGCCGT
The DNA here is from genome assembly GCF_055570595.1 of Streptomyces sp. NPDC031132. NCBI lineage: Bacteria > Bacillati > Actinomycetota > Actinomycetes > Kitasatosporales > Streptomycetaceae > Streptomyces > Streptomyces sp. NPDC031132. Next base: position 36,443 of record NZ_JBVIGX010000014.1, on the reverse strand, counting down.
CGTGGCCCGCGCTGATCTCGGGCCTGCTGATCGCCCTCGTGATGGCCACGATCATGGTCACCACCTACGTGTCCGCGCAGCACGCCGTGGTCGCCCGCGACCTGCCGTGGGGGGTGACCACTACGGGTTCGGGGCTGCCCGGTGGCGGTCCTGTTCGAGGGTCCGGAGCAGGTCTGCCGCGACGCTCACCGCGATCGTGGCGGGTTCCTTGCCGGTGATCTCGGCGATTCCGATCGGGGTCTTGATCCGGGCGATGGTGGCGGCGTCGTGGCCGCCCTCGGTGGCCAGGCGTTGCCGGAACCGCGCCCATTTGGCGGACGAGCCGATCAATCCGATCGAGCCGAGACCGGCGGTGCGCAGGGCGGCGTCGCACAGTGCGGCGTCCTCGGCGTGGTCGTGCGTCATGATCAGGACGTGGGTGCCGGGCGGCAGCTCCGTGAGCGCCTCCTCCGGAAGCAGTGGGGTGTGGTGCACGTGGATCTGCGCCACCGCATCCGCGAGTACGCCGAGTCGTTCGGCGGTGAGCATGTCGGGTCGGGTGTCGATCAGGTGCAGGTCGAGGTGGTGGCGGGCCAGGATGCGTGCCAGTTCCAGCCCGACGTGCCCGACGCCGAAGACCGCCACCGCTGGGACCACCGGCAGCGGTTCGAGCAGTACGGTGACGGCTCCGCCGCAGCACTGCACGCCGTGCCGGCCGGTGACCTTGTCGTTGAGGGCGAATTCCATCAGCTCCGGCTCCGGCTCCGGGCCGGCCGTGCCGTTCAGCTCGCGCGCCCGGTCGATGGCCACGGCCTCGATGTTGCCGCCGCCGATCGAACCCCAGGTCTCGGTCCGTCCCACGACGAGTTTGGCACCGGCCCGGCGGGGTGCGTGGCCGCGCACGGTCGCGACGGTCACGAGCACGCCGGGTTCGCGGCGTGAACGCAACCGCGCGACCGCGGCCACCCAGCTCATGTCAGGCATTGCTCAAAGCACTTGCCTCGGCGGGGACCTCGCCGCCGCCGCGGGCGCGACGGTCGTGCCGCACGCCGCCCTTGCGGGCTGCTTCGATCGCCCAGTACACCGCCTCCGGTGTCGCGGGGGAGGCGAGCTCCACGCTGACTCCGCAGGGCCCGAACTCCCCGGCCGCCTGCCGCAGCGCTTCTCGCACCGAGAAGGCCAGCATCAGCGGAGGCTCACCGACCGCTTTGGAGCCGTACACCGCACCCTCCTCGGTGGCGTTCTCCAGCAGCCTGACGTGGAACTCCTCGGGCATCTCCGAGAAACTCGGCAGTTTGTAGGTGCTCGCGGCCTGGGTCAGCAGCCGACCGCGGTTCGGCCCGTCGCCTGCGTCCCACCGCAGGTCCTCGAGCGTGAGCCAGCCCGCGCCCTGCACGAAACCGCCCTCGACCTGACCGATGTCGATCATCGGGGAGAGGCTGTCGCCGACGTCGTGCACGATGTCCACCCGCCGGATCCGGTATGCGCCGGTGAAGCCGTCCACCTCCACCTCGGTCGCGGCGGCACCGTAGGAGAAGTACTTGAACGGCGAGCCCTGGAACGTCTTGGCGTCCCAGTGCAGGCCCTCGGTCCGGTAGAAGCCGGCCGCCGACAACTGGACCCGCTGGAAGTACGCGGTGCGCACCAGGTCGTCCCAGGCCAGCGTCCTGTCGTTCCCGAGGACGCGCGCGAGACCCTCGACGATGCGCACGTCCGAGGCGTTCGCACCCAGTTGGGTTCCGGCCACCTGCAGCAGCCGCCCGCGCAATTGCTCGCAGGCGTTCTTCACCGCCGCGCCGTTGAGGTCCGCCCCGGCACTGGCGGCGGTTGCCGAGGTGTTGGGGACCTTGTCGGTACGCGTCGGGGCCAGCCGCACCTTGTGCAGCGGAACACCCAGTGTGGTCGCGGCCACCTGCAGCATCTTGGTGTGGAGGCCCTGCCCCATTTCGGTGCCGCCGTGGTTGATCAGGACCGAGCCGTCCTTGTAGATCAGTACCAGCGCGCCGGCCTGGTTGAAGGCGGTGAGGTTGAAGGAGATGCCGAACTTGATCCCGGTGATCGCGAGCGCTCGCTTGGTGTGCGGGTGCGCGGCATTGAAGGCTTCGATCTCGGCCCGGCGGTCGGCGATGCGGGCGTCGTCCTTCACCTGGCTCCAGACGGTGGAGATCCGTTCGGGGTGCAGAACCCGCTGTCCGTACGGTGTCGAGTGGCCCTGCCGGTAGAAGTTGCGTTCGCGCAACTCCATCGGATCCAGGCCGAGGAGTGGCGCGCACCGGCCCATGATGTCCTCGATCACCAGCATGCCCTGCGGTCCGCCGAAGCCGCGGAAGGCGGTGTTGGAGACCTTGTTGGTCCTGGCGATGCGGCCGGCGATGCGCGCGTTGGGGATCCAGTAGGTGTTGTCGATGTGGCACAGGGCGCGGGCCACGACGGGCTCGGACAGGTCCAGGCTCCAGCCGCCGTCCGCGGTCAAGGTGGCGTCCAAGGCCTGGATGCGGCCCTCGGCGTCGAAGCCGATCTTCCACGTCGCGTGGAAGCCGTGGCGCTTGCCGGACATGGTCAGGTCCTGGGTCCGGTTGAGCCGCACGCGGACCGGCCGGCCGGTCAGCCTGGCGCCGAGCGCGGCGACGGCCGCGAACCCGTGGGGCTGCATCTCCTTGCCGCCGAAGCCGCCACCCATCCGCAGACACTGCACGGTCACCTCGTGGCTGTGCAGGCCGAGCACGTGCGCGACGATCTCCTGCGTCTCCGAGGGATGCTGGGTGCTGCTCTGGACGAACATCTGCCCGCCCTCGTCGACGTGGGCCAGCGCCGCGTGCGTCTCGAGATAGAAGTGTTCCTGATCGGAGAACTGGAACTCGCCGGTGAACACGTGCGCGGAGTCCTCGAAGCCGGCGTCGACGTCGCCAATCAGCATCAAGGGTCGGGCGCCGTGAAAACTGTCCGCAGCGATCGCTTCCTGCAACGTGATCACGGAGGGCTGTTCGTCGAGTTCCACCTCGACGGCCGCCGCACCGAGCCGGGCCGCCTCCAGGGTCTCGGCGAGCACCCAAGCGACGGCGTGGCCGTGGAACATGACCTCATCGGGGAACAGCGGTTCGTCGTGCTTCATACCGGCATCGTTGACACCGGGAACGTCGGCACCCGTCAGCACGCGGACCACACCGGACACGGCGAGCGCGGGCTCGGTGCGCAGCGCGGTGATCCTGCCATGGGCCTTCATGACCTGGACCGGGTAGGCGTGCAGTACGTCCTTGGTGCGGTGGACCAGGTCATCGGTGTAGAGCGCGGCGCCGGTGACATGCAGGTTGGCGCTCTCGTGGGGCATGGAAACGCCGACGACAGGCATTTCGGGGCGCTCGGACAAATGGCTCATGACGACACCGCCTCGGTGGTTTGCGCGTACAGCTTGAGCAGGCTCTGGCCGAGCATCGCGGAGCGGTATCCGGCGCTGGCGCGGTGATCGTCCATGGGTGTGCCCTGGGCCTGCAGCACCCGGGACGCGGCCTCGACGGTCTGCGCCGCCCACGGCTTGCCCTCCAGGGCCGCCTCGGTGGCGAGGGCGCGGATCGGGGTGGCGGCCACACCGCCCAGGCCGATGCGTGCCTTGCGTACGATCCCGTCCTCGATGTCGAGCGCGAAGGCGACCGCCACGCTGGAGATGTCGTCGAAGCGCCGTTTGGCGATCTTGTGGAAGGTCGTGACGGGTGACAGCGGCAGTGGGATGCGCACCGCGCGGATCAGCTCGCCGGGACGGCGCACGCTCTGCCGGTAACCGGTGAAATAGTCGCAGAGCGGGACCTCGCGCTCACCGTCGGCGTCGGCGAGTACGACCGATGCCTCCAGTGCGAGCAGCACCGGCGGGCTGTCACCGATGGGGGACCCGGTACCCAGATTGCCGCCGAGGGTCGCACTGTTGCGGATGAGTCGGGATGCGAACTGGGGGAACAGCTCTGCCAGCAGCGGGACGCTGCCGTCGAGGCGGCGTTCGATCTCCGTGAGCGTCTGCGCCGCCCCGATCTCGATGTGGTCGGATGCGACGCGCATCTCCCGCAGTTCGGGCAGGCGGTCGACCGCGATCACGCAATTCGCCCGGCGGGAACGGATGTTCACGTCCACACCCCAGTCGGTGCTTCCGGCGACGACCACCGCGTCGGTCCGCTCGCGCAGCAGCTGCAGGGTCTCGGCCAGGGTGCCGGGCCGAAGGAACGTACTGTCGTCCCGGGTGTATTCGGTGGCGACCGGTTCGGGTGGGGACTGCTCGCGACGCTGCGCCAGGGGGTCGTTCTCCGTGGGTGTACCGACGGCGAACGCGGCGTCGCGAATCGGGCGGTAGCCGGTGCAGCGGCACAGGTTTCCGCTCAGCGCGTGCAGATCGAAACCGTTCGGACCGTGCTCGGTGCCGGTGCTGGTGCCGGTGCCGTCGGCCGAGTCCGGGTGTGTGCAGCGGTCGGGCCGGTAGTATTCGGAGGCCATGCTGCAGATGAATCCCGGTGTGCAGTAACCACATTGGGAACCGCCGCGAACGGCCATCTCCTCCTGCACAGGGTGCAACGAGGCCGGCACGCCGGACTCGCCGGCGGTGGCGAGACCTTCGGAGGTGATGACCTCCTGGCCGTCGAGCGCTGCGGCCGGGACCAGGCAGGCGTTGACCGCCACCCAGTCAGTAGGTTTGTTCACCCCGGGACGGGCCACCAGGACGGAACAGGCGCCGCATTCCCCCTCGGCGCAGCCCTCCTTGGTGCCGGTGAGGCCACGCTCGCGCAGAAAGTCCAGCACGGTGGTGTGGGCTGCAGCCGGTGCAATCGGTGTTTCTTTCCCGTTGACCGTGATCCGTGCCGCTACCATGCCGCACTTGCATTTCGGCGCGCGGTCGATGTGACTGTCCAAGTCGCCATTTCAGGAGCTTTCTCTTTCAGTGGTCGCAGCTCGATAACGCCGAGCGCGACAAATCGGCACGCAACGACGTGCCGCAGGTGGTGACGGAGAGAGGAAGGTGCCCGGGCCGTAATCAGGCGCGCCGGGAAGGGGGCTGTTCAGCAGCCGTGTGCTACACGACCGGGAGCCCAGGCGATCTGGTGTGCGAGGCGAAGCAGCTCGGAGACGTTCGACATCCGGCTTCGCCTCCTTCCAGTGGTAGCTCTCGAGTCGGTTCGGTCGAAGCTACGTTGCCGCAGGTTCATCGGTCAAGCAGATGTCGGTCGATTCCATGAACCCAGGCCACTTCGTGTGGCGGTTGTTCGTACGCGCAACCAGTCGTGTCCAGCCCTGATCCGTTGGTCCGCTGACTTCCACGCCGGGCCGGGCATCGGACCCTGCGGGTCAGGGCCGCCGCCGTCCGCGGGTCGTCCCGGAATCCGGTGGCGGGCCAGGGGGCACGACCCCCTGGGTGGGAGGTGCCAGCTGCTGGCGTTCCCGCTTGCGGTCGACACCCGACCCGGGAAGAGTTCCGTCCTGTGGATGTCGTTCGGGGCGATGTCGTGGGGGCAGGGGCAGAGAGATGTGTGTGATGGATGCGGATGCGAAAGAGGCTGCCGTTGCCCGGTTTCTCCGCCAATATCCGCATATGGAGCGAGCTGTATGCGACCACCCCGCACTGCTGGGCTGCGCCGATGTCGACTGGTCACAGCTTCCCGGGTGCCCTGCAAGAATCCCGGTCCTGCTCCGCGGTCTCCTGGATGAGGTAGCCGGCCTCGAGGCCCTGCGCGTGATGAACAGTGTTTTTCACACGAGCGCTGCGACGCCGGCTGTCCTGCCCTTCCTGATCGGCCTGGCGGCTGTCCCTGACACAGCGGTGCGGCCCGGCCTGTTCGACCTCTTGGTCGTTGCCGCGGAGCTGTCTTCGCCCGTCGACGCAGACGACGAACGCCAGGTGGCGCTATTCGGGAACGACTGCGATCACCCGGAACGCGAAGAAGGAAGGGCCGCTTTCGCCGCACACGCTTCTGCGTTGCGCACGTTGTTGGAGGACGAGACCCTTCCGGACGGACTGATCAGCGCGGACGACCGCGCGTGCCTGATCAAGGCTGCGGGATCGCAGCGACAACCCTCCTGACTACCCGTAGGCCAGCACTGCTCCCCGACGAGAAAGATCGCGCGGCTTGCTCGAGGAGCGCGGACCGGTCTGCCCCCGCCCGTCGGAATCTCAGGGGCGAACCTGCACGACAGCCACACCCTCGAGCCCCTCCTACGGGGCCATACCCTCCATCCTCCACCTGCGGAGATGGTTACGTGGACGCGGTATCAGGCACCGCATCGCCTGCAAGGGCATCGAGCACTGCCAGGTCGTTGCTCATGCTCGGAGGGTCTCATGCAGCACCGACACACATCTGAGCCGGGTCAACAGCATGCGCTGCAGCCATAAGAAGCGACGTCTGAGGCCCACGCAGCCAAGAGCGTAGCGGGTTCTGAGGTTCCGGATGTTTGGTGTGGATCGCTGCAACCGACTGCTTTCTGTTCCACGTCCCACGAACATGACCGCCGCCCCGTACCGGACTGCATCGCACGCACCGCCATGGCCGCATTGCCGCGGCTCCCTGCCAGGCGGCGACGCGTGTCGCGGCCGTCAGGTCGAGCCACACACCGCGTGCCTGGCTCACCTGACCGACGCCGAACGCTTTGCCTACCTTGCAGATCTTCGGCCCGGCGCCGACCTCGATCACCGAGGCACCCACTTCACCGAAGAGCTGGTGAGCGAACTACTCGCCGCGCTCACGGAGCCGTCCACGCATAAGCCGCGTACCGGCCAGGCCCGTTTCGACGAGGCGATGTTCCGCGGCAGCCTGCGCTTCGACCTGGTGGAGATCGACGGTGACGTCCTGTTCGATGGGGCCGAGATCGCTGGCGACATTTCATTCGACCAAGCGGAGATCGGCAGTCGTGCCCTCTTCCGCCAGGTGAAGATCGGGGGCAACGCCTGCTTCGATCGGATGAAGGTCCGCCGACGCGCCATGTTCGAGAGAGTGGAGGTCGACGGCAATGCCTCGTTCGAGCGGATGAAGGTGGGCGGCCGTGCCGTCTTCGACGGGGCGAAGATCGGGCGAGATGCGTGCTTCAAAGGGGTGGAGATCGGCGGTTTCTTCTCGCTCGACCAGTCCGGCATCGGTGGTGATGGCAGATTTGATCGGGCCCAGTTCAGCGGCAGCGCCACGTTCCGTGGGCTGAGGGTAGGCGGTCAGGTGTCGTTTCTGGGAGTGGCGTTCGAGCGCGCTGCACTGATCGGGCCGCTGGTGTGCGCACGCACGCTGACCCTGTCCGAGGCGGTGTTCGGGGACGCAGTGACTGTGGAGGCGGCGGCAGCCGCCGTATGGTGCTGGCGAACGCGGTGGGCATCTACCGCGGCGCTGCGATTACGGTACTCGGTAGTGGACTTGAGCGATGCAGTCGTCGAACACCCGTTGAGCATCGCTGCCCGATCCCGGCCCTTCATCGTGGACGGCGAGGAAATGGACGAGCCCGGTTTCGTGGATGCCGGCGTGCGGCTAATTTCGCTGCGAGGAATGGATGCCGCGCACCTGGTACTCACCAGCGTGGATCTCACCGACTGCCTCTTCGCCGGCACCATCCACCTCGATCAGCTGCGGCTCGAGGGGAGATACACCTTTGCTGCTGCCCCCTCCGGCCTACGTCGACGCGGGATGCTGCCAGTACGCTGGACGCCTCGCCGCACGCTGGCCGAAGAACACCACTGGCGCGCCGCCCACGGCCGGGGCACAGATGGCTGGATGCCTGCGCCAGAAGGGGAAGAGGTGCGGGAGCCGGCAGCACTTGCGCCGGTGTACCGGCAACTGCGCAAGGCTTTCGAGGACGGCAAGCACGAACCGGGTGCCGCTGACTTCTACTACGGCGAGATGGAGATGCGCCGCCGTGCCGACGACATCCCCTGGGCCGAGCGGAGCCTGCTCACCGCGTATTGGGCGCTGTCCGGCTACGGGACGCGAGCCTCGCGCGCCCTGGGTTGGCTCATGGTGGCCATGGCCGCCACCGTGGTGGCGATGATGCTGTGGGGTTTGCCACAGCACGACCCGAAGCCGAAGACTACTGGCACAGTGGCTGGCCGCAGTGTCGCGATGACCACCGACAAACCCGACCCCGTCAACCCGGTCGGTCCCTACAACGAGCGTTTGACGACCGAGCGGTTCGAGGAGTCCCTGCGGGTGGTCGTCAACTCGGTGATCTTCCGTTCCTCCGATCAGCACCTGACCACGGCCGGCACCTACACCGAGATGGTGTCTCGCCTGATCGAGCCGGTCCTCCTCGGACTCGCTGTCCTGGCAATTCGCAGCCGACTGAAGCGGTAGTCACAGACTTGTTGGTTGTGCCGGGGAATCCCCCACGAGTATGGCCGCGTTCGGGCTTGAAAGTCCCTGCTCGCCACGGAGTTGCGCATGCCCTCGGTCTGGAGGGGCCGGAGGACGTACCAGACGATGCCGATATGGGACCGGCTGGCTTTCACGATGGGTAGACCCCGAGCGCAACCCCCGTGACCTCGTCTGTCAGCTACAAAGTCCTCGGGCGCGAGGTGACGCTCGCGCTGACTGCCTGAGGACGCCGCACAGACGCACGGAGGGCCACAGGCCCTTCCCGCAGGGTCGCGGCCTCAGGTTCGAAGGAGATGCAGCCGACGGCGGTTCGCCGCCAGGGTCCGCCGGGCGGCCGCCGACGCGGCCCGCGGACGCCGGCATGCCCACCGAAGCGGTGGCCCGCCGTGCCCGGTGGTGTGCCGTGGTTGGGTCGCATGATGCGGCTGCCGTGTGCCCCCTCGGTGTTCTCGGCTCCGAGCGGGCAGGGCCGGCGGCGGTGAGGATGTAGTTCTCGGGGCGCCCGCTGTACCTGGTGACGGCGCCGAGGCAGCCGCCAGGTGCTGGTGGGCTCGGTGTTCGACCCGGGCTCCCGGTCGACATGCCGGTCGGGGCGGGGGAGTGCCGGGAAACCCGCCCCCTGTGGCCCTTGGTGCAATCGTAGATCCCGGGGCGTCGACCGGATTGAAGTGGGACTCCGGAGCGGCCCGCGCACGTACGGATCGACCCCTCCCGGTTGTCCGGCCAAGGGCCGGAGTACGCCAGATCAACGCCCACTCCGGTACATCGGATCTCGCCGACGGCGCGCGGTCATTCGCGGACCGAAGTCAGTCGAGGACTGCGGTCACTTCGCGGCGGGTCGCCTCCGACAGGAGGGGCGCCCAGCGCGAGAACAGCTCGAGCAGGTCCGCCCCGTTACGCTCACGGAAGGACTCGTGCACCTTGGCCAGGTCCAGCTCGTTGGCCACCGTGAGCTCGGCGAAGTCGCGACGCTGCTGCAGGGACGGTGTGAACTCCTCACCGGTGAACCGGTCCCGGAAGATCACCGCCGCCCCGTCCGGCGCGGCAAGGCTGGGGTAGGAGGCCTTGCGGTCGCAGCTGGCGTAGAAGTACACGAGCTCCTCCGCCTCCGTACCGATCGCCTCGGCGAGGCGATGGCGCTCAGACAGCTCCAGGAGCACCAACGGCAGCCCGTCGGTGCCGTAGAAGGCATGGCACAGTGCCGCGGTCTGCAGCGCGGGCCGCGCGCCCCACGCGGCGAGCAGCGCCTCGACGCGCAGCAGGTGGGTCAGGAGCGTGCCGCCGGAGTGCTTGGTCGTCTCCGCTCCCACCTCCTTGAGCAGGGCTATCGCCGGCGAGTCGGTGTGCTGGTCGTCGCTTTGCATCATGGGCCCATCATGACGAGGTCTCCGCGCCGGCGTACGCCGGGACCGGCATGCGGACAGCGGGGCCGTGTCGTACGGTCCCGGTCTGGGCCTTAGAACTCCTGACAGAAGCCGGTTGTGGTGCGACTGTCGGCTTGGATGCTCGTTGGCCTGGTCGTGGGGAAGGGGCCGCCGGGCGGGGCCCCAAAGCGGTCCCGGCCCGGTCGATCGCGCACGTCCGGGCACGACGTCACGCAGCTGGTACCCCTGCTGAAGAAGATCCCACCGGTGGCCGGCTGGGTGGGACGGCCACGAAGCGGCCCGAGACGTTGCTGACAGCGCGGCTACGACCACGACAAGTACCGCCGGCTGGACTGGGCGATGGGAGTCACACCTGTGATCGCCCGCCGCGGCGTTCCGCACGGCTCCGGACTCGGCGTCCACCGCTGGGTCGTCGAGCGGACGATCGCCTGGCTTCACGGTTTCCGACGCCTACGAACCCGCTGGGAACGACGCGACGACATCCACGAAGCGTTCCTCGCCCTTGCCACCTGCCTCATCACACACCGCCACACCCAACGCCTTTGTCAGGACCTGTTAGGGCGGGTATCGAGTCGTGATCAACCTGACGGATTCGCTCCGCGCTATGGAGCGAATCCGGTAACGCATCTTGCATGACGCGGATGCAACTGACGGACGAGGAGTGGGAGTTCATCGGGCCGTACCTGCCGATCGGGAAGTGCGGCCCGTATCCCGAGCGGCTCCGGCAGCAGTTCGAGGGCGTGATCTGGCGGTTCAGGACGGGCGGGCAGTGGCGGGAGATGCCGGCGGAGTTCGGGGCCTGGTCGACCGTCCACAACCGATTCCGGGCAGTGGCGGGACGCCGGTGTCTTCGAGGCTCTGCTGGAGGGTCTGATCGCCGAGGCAGCGGAGCGGGGCGAGGTGGACTTGTCCCTGGTCAGCGTGGACTCCACCACGGCCCGCGCCCACCACGACGCCGCCGGGATGCACCTGGCACCCGAGGTTCTCACCGCCCTGGAGAAGGCTGCCGCCGAGGAAGAAGTGACACGGTCAAAGGGGGCGGCCCGGAGGGACAAGACGGGCACAACGGAGACAGCGACCCCGCCCGGGAAGAACGACGCCGTATCCGGCGCCGGCACAGAGTCCGGCTGAAGGCCGCCCTGCTTGGGCGATCGCGCGGCGGGCAGACCAGCAAGGTCCACCTCGCCGCTGACCGCAAGTGCCGCCCGCTCGCGCTCATCCTGACCGCGGGACAGGACGCCGACAGCCCGCAGTTCAGGCGGTGATCCCGGAGAAGAAGGACCAGGCTGCCAACCGGAAGAACAAGGGCAGTAAGGGTGGTCGGCCCGTCAGCCACGACTCCGCCCTCTATAAGGAGAGGAACACCGTGGAGCGCCTGATCAACAAGCTGAAAGCCTGGCGGGGCATTGCCACCCGCTACGACAAGACCCCCGCCAGCTACCTCGCCGGCCTGCATCTCCGCGCCTCCATGATCTGGATCACGGACCTCACGCGAGCCACCCTCTGATCACAACCAGATGCAGACCCTGACCTGCTCGGTCAGGAGGTCAGCGCCGCTAGCTCCGCGTTGGCGCGCTCGGTGACCAGGGCGAGAACGCGGCCGGCGGCGGCCAGCTCCGCGACGGGTATCCCGCCCCAGATCCGGGCGGTGATGGGGGCGGTCTCCGCGCCGACGGCGGCGATCAGCTCGCGGCCTGTGTCCGTGGGGCGAAGGTGCGCGCCCTCCGCGACGAGCAGTTGCTTGGCGAGCAGTTCGTCGAGGGTGGCCCGGATGTCGGCCGGATCGGCCTTGAGGGAGCCCTGGACCTGGGTGACGATATCGTCCGGCGTCTGCGGGATGTTGATGGTGAGGGCCGCGCGCAGGGCGACCTGGTGCTGGAACGTGATGCCGTGCCGGGCCAGGACATGCTCCAGGACGCTTCGGGCGGCGTAGTGGGCCAGGCCGAGGGCGCGGGCGTCGGCGACGGGTGCGGTGATGGTCATGGTGTTGTCCTCTGAGTGCTCTCGTTGTTCGGTACAGGTGGAGCGAGAGGTGCGTCGAGCAGGGTCGTCAGCTCGTCGGTGAATGCGTGCGTCCGCGGGGCGTCGAGGCCCCCGAGCGGCTCCAGCAACTGCTGATGCAGGTCCTGGACCACCGCGATGGCCTGCCGTGTGACAGCCTGGCCCTCCTCGGTGAGGGCGAGCTGCATGGCGCGCGGGTCGTGGGGGTCGCGGGTCCGCTCGATCAGACCGGCCGACTCCAGGGCGCGCGCCAGCTTCGAGACGTACAGCGCCTCCAGGCCGGTGTGGTCGGCGAGCCGACGCTGACTGGGCCGCTCGCCGCCGCGCTGCATGCCGTGCAGCGACGCGACCAGCGAGTACTGCGCGTGCGTGAGCCCCAGCGGAGCCACTGCGCGATCGACCGCGACGCGCCATTTGTTGGCGAGCCGCCATACCAGGAAGCCGGGCGTGGGGCCCGGTGAGCCCTTACTCATGCTCGATAGATTACATGGCTACTATGTCCATGGCTACTATTTTCTGACGGACGTGACGGGGCACCCGACTCGGCACCGCAGCGGGCTGACGGAACGCCTCGGCGGGACTGCCTGCGCTCGTCACGTGATCAGGACCGGATACAGGCCCTAGCGCACAGCGCACTGCCCTGTGCAGTACGGCCCGCTGCCGATCAGCAGGCGTGTGCTGCCGGGGTCTGCCTGGAAGTGTCATCTGTTCTCCGGTGACTGGACCACCGGCACCGACCGAGCAGCAGCTGCTCAGCACGCCCCTCAGTCCTGATAGAGCCCGAAGGAGCGGCGCCCTGGACCTCGTGCGGATCCGGGGCGCCGCTCCTCGGTCTCGGGCTTCGATGTATGCCACGATCGTGATGGTCCCGCAGGGTGGTGCCGTTCGGGCCGGCTCTCGTTCGAGGTGCTCCGGCGCCGCTGGTTCTCGGGCCTCGGTTCGCCTGGACCAACAGTCGGTGGACTGTGCTCTCGGCGGAGGGGGCACGGTCGCGTGCGGGTCGGCTGGCTGCCGAGCTTTGCCAGGGCGATGCGGGTGAGTTCGGTTGCGACGAGGATCGCGACGGGATCGGTGGCGGTGACTTCGACCCGCAGGGGGCTGCCGTTCTGTGTGTCGATCAGGCGGACGCATTCGAGGTGGGTGTATTCGGCGGCGTCCTCGTGGTCGAGGCGGAGTTCCACGCGCCCGTACGGATAGACGTACGCGGCTGTGGCGGCGGCATCGATGCCGCGGACGCGGACGTACTTCTCGCCCCGGCCGTCGCGGGTGGCGGGGGTGACGGCGGTGATGCTGCTGTCGGCGAGTACGCGGTTGAGGACGGCGAGGGCGCTACGCAGGTGCGCGGTGTCGGTGGCTCCGGCGGTGAGGTGGGCGGTGACGGCTTCGGGTATGACGGTGGTGCTCACGCTGGGGTGACTCCTGCTTCTGGTGTAGGTGGTTCTCGCGAGGGGGCGAGAGCGGGCGGTTCGTAGGTGGAAGCGGATCGAGGCGGGGCCGTCACCACTGTGACTCCCCTCGGCGTGTCCGGTGCAGGCGCGGGGTGGCACACACCGGGTTCCTGCCCGGGTGCTTGCCCCGGCCGCCGTTCCGTCCCCCGCCCCGTCACCTGGGTCGCCCTGGGTTGCCCCCGGACGGACCGGTGGCAGCCTGTCCGCCGCCCCACCCCGGAGCAGGGGTTCGAAGGCCCGGATCTCTGCCGGCGGCGGGGGAGCCTCGTGCTCTTCACTCGACGTTTCTCGAATACCTCTATGGGTTCCTCGGGATGATGGAGGGAAGCGGGGTGGGTGTCCCGAAGTCGCTGTCATCGTCGGCGCCGGCCCAGCATCCCCATCGCCAAACGATTCCGAATTGGGGGTCTTCGAGGGCTCCGGCCGGCAGGCACCAGGATTCGCCTTTGCCGTTCTCGCTGGCATCCGCGCCTTGTACGTAGCCGTCGACGGCGGTCGCCGTCACGCCAATGGCGAGGAGGACCAGGACGACGCGAACGAGGTAGCTGGTCCAGGCCGGAGGTGCGGGCTTGGCAGGAAAGCCGAAGTAGGAGGTGCCGAGTTGGCGTCCGGGCAGGCCCGGCGGGGGCAGGGGGGTCTTCTCGCTCATGTCCGCCCTACTCGCAACCCACGCCGTCGCCGTCGCGGTCGAGGTGGCGGCCGTAGCCCGGCTCACCACGCCGGACCGGGGCGGCTCCCGCTGCGCGGGCCGCAGCGCAGTTCTTGTAGTAGGCGCTCCCGCCCCCGCCGGACGACGAGGAGCTGGAGGACCCGCCTGAGGACGACCCGCCGGAGGCTGAGTCACCGGAGGGCCCGGACCCGTCGGCCGCGGAGGAATCGTCGTTGCTGTTGCTGTTGCCGTTGCCGTTGCCGGCGGGCGGGGCGGGGGCCGCCGGCTCCGTGGCCGGCGTCGGTGTTGGCGTCGGTGCCGGGGTGGGTGTCGCGGTCGGCGTGGGCGTCGGGCTCGGTTGGGGCGTCGCGGTGACGGTCGCCGTCGTGGTGGCGGTGAAGGTCGGCGCGGGAAGCGGCTTCGCGGCAGGGGCCTTGGGCGCAGGCCCGGAGGCCGCCACGATCAGGATGACGAACCAGAGCGATGCCGCGGAGACGGCCACGGTCTTCCCGGCCTTGCCCCAGCGGGCCATGAACGCCAGCGCGGCGCCGAGCGGGGGCACGAACAGGGTGGCTGCGACGACCGCGACCACCGCGATGGCTAGAGGCCATGCAGGTCTGGTGGGGGCCGGAGGGTAGGGCTGGTCCGGGGATGGGTACACGCGATGCCTCTCAGGCAAAAGATGTCACCGACCGGGAGAGGTTACACATTTTGTTGAAGGGTCGCATCGGCGAGTGCAAGGGGTGAGACAGGGCCGACTACGGCGCAGGCCCGGCGCGGAACTCCAGTTCCCCGAGGGGCATTCGGATCAGGTGGCGCAGCTCGGCGCTGCGGGGACCCGCCTGCCCTCCTCGACAGCTTTTCCCCCTCGGCCCGGACCAGACGCCGGTGCGGCTCGGGGTGCGTCCTACGGACCTCGACCAGGTGGTACGACTCGGCCTCGTGTCCCCTATGGGCACGGTGGACGTCCGCCAGGGCTGGTCGGCGGATGGTCCGGAGGCCTGGACGAGCAGCTGAACATGCGGGGCTTGGGTGGTGTGGGCCGTCCGGCTACTTCGGCCCCCTCGGTCCGGCCACCCCCCATCTGGTCGGAAGGGGTGGGCACCTGCGCTGAGTTCGGACTTGACCGCAGCGGACGGTACGGCACGCTGCGTGATGGCGTGGAGCAGCGCGGCCAGGGGCACGGCGAGGCCAACCTGGGCTACGGCACTGCCTGACGACTTCGGGACCGGCCTGTGAGACGGAACTTCACTTGGTCGAGCCATCCCCATAGCGTTGCGGCCGCTTTACCTCGACCGGCTCGACCTCGAGCAGCCCATCCTCACCACGCACGCCGGGATCCCCCCGTACGAAAGATCACGAGAGACAGGTGGGTTGCCGGTGACAGAGACGCGCTTCTAGTGCCGCAGGAAGGTCGCACCGTCGATGACCCAGAGGCTGGCCGGAACCGCGCCGCACTTGACGACTTCGGAGTGTGTCTGGGGGTTGGTCCGGACCCAGCCGACCCGGCGCTGGTGCTGCTCATCGGTCGGGTAGAAGGTGAGGCCGGCCTCGGGGTGCTGGCCCTCCTCGAAGAGGTACGGCTCGCCCCCGAGCGGGGTGACCACGATCTGCGAGATGGGCCCGGTCACGGTGATGGCGCCGTTCCCGTCGACGGTCAGGCAGTCGACGTCGAACTCGGCCCGGGTGGTGCCGCTCTTCTCGAACACGTGCTGCACCACGACGTGCCCCCGGGCGCGGCCGTCGACCGTACGGGCGCTGACCTGCGCGGTGAGCCGCTCGCCTGGGTTGGGACCCGGGCCGTGCTCGTTGAGCAGGGTCCAGCTGTGCAGCGCGAGGTGATGGGCCGGTAGGGGGGTGGCCTGCGCGGGCGCAGCCGCGGCGGTGGCGGCCGTCCCGGCCGCGAGGGCCGCGGCCGCAGTGGTGAGCGCTATCGCGGTGGTGAGCTTTCGCATGGTCAATCCTCGCTGGGGAGAAAGGGGTCGGGCTGATCCCGACTGCTTCCAACCTCCCAGCTCACCCCCGGTCGCGGCTTCCGCCGCGGGGAGGAACCTGTTCCCCCGGGCGGGGGAAGCGCCCCTCCTTCGCCCGACTCACTGAGTGGCCTGGTATCTCGGCCAGGGCGGCGGCGAGGCCCGCGACCGCTGTCGGGGCCGGGGTACGTACGCGTCCACCCCGCCGAGCGGAACAAAGCCTTCCGGCAACGCGACAAGTACGGCAACGGCCGGACCGGCGAGGCGGAATTCGTCGCCGCGTTCGTCCACTTCTTCACCGCCCGCGCGAACACCGCCGCGGGCGGTGCACTGCTGGGCCGTCCCTGACTTTCTTGCTGCCCAACTCTCGGGACGGCCCAGGACGACGAAGTGGCTCGGCCTCGGAACCAGCGGTCCTCACAACCGAACCGCGCACAGGGTGTAGTGCCGGGCCTGCCGCTGCAGGGTCAGCTGTTCCTGTGCAAGAGGAGCGGTCCGCCGCGCGGGCATCGGCCGCCTTCTGCTCAGCTGCGGTCCGCTGACTACGGCTCTTGTTGCAACGCGGGTCGGCCCGGCGGGCGGGTCAGCCGAACTGCTTGACTGCCTTGTAGTACGTCCAGGCGAGGCTGTTGCAGGACGCTTTCTTCGAGGTGCTGTACCCGTGTGAACTGCACACCCGCTTGAGGTCCTCGTAGAACATGCTGTCCAACCGGGGCTTGTTGGCGTCGAACTGGCCGGCGGCCCTGTAGTTGCGGTAGCCGAAGTCGTGCCGGGCACAGGAAAGGTTGAACGGGAAGCCCAGCGGATTGTCGGGCGACGAGGAGCAGTAGTCCGTGGACCAGTCGAAGCCGTACGCCGACCAGGAACCCTGGTTATTGCGCGCCGACATGAAGGCGTTGTAACTGGTGGCGCTGGTCTGGGTCCAACTGGACAGGACATGCGATTTGTCGGCGGGAGCTGCCGAAGCCGGTGCTGTGGCACCGGCCCAAGCGAGCAAGGTGGCGGCCGGAATGGCCAGGATTGCGGACATGCGACGTATCACGCGCTACCTCCGGGAGCTGGCGGCCCGCGATTGAGCGGGCGGCGCATCGGCAGGAGTGCATCACGAACAGCGGCGTCGGCCTATGCGCAACCAGGAAAACCTGGCGGCCCGACAATTGCCCGTCTGCGCAAAGCGCCTTCGTGTGCGGATCTTCTTCTCTGCAACCCTTGCGTGTCGCGACCGCTGTGATGAATGCTGGGCTCGCCTGTCAGGTACACGGCAAGCGTCGGTTGGAAGAAAGTCGAAGCACCTCCCGGCCTCTCTTCCGCAGGAGAGTGTGCACGTGGTCGCTACGGGCGACGGCGGATTGTCGCTTTGACCGCTTCTGTGTAATGCCGAGCATGCCCAACCATGCTGTCGGCCCGTCACCAGGTATCCATTTCATGCCAAGGGAAGGAATTTCCATGTCGAGACGAGTTCGTGCGTCGCTCATCGGGTTGTCGTTGGCGGCGGCGGTGGGTGTGGCCGTGCCCCTGTTGGTGCAGGGGCCCTCCGCCGAAGCCGCGGTCCGTAAGCATGTGTCGGCCGATTACACGTTGTTGCGGCGCGCTCCGCACTCGTACGTTCTGGGTACGGCGTACCGCAACTGGACGGTCGACGTGCAGGGCGAGCAGAGCGGCGGGTACCGGTGGGGCCGGGTGTACGGGGACCTCAACGCGTGCTTGTGGACCTTCTCGGGAGCAGTCGCCGGCAGCGCATCCGCCGCCGACGGTTGTGGCGCTGCGGCCACGCTGCCTACCTCCCTGTTCACCAACGGCCAGATCGGTGGTTCGGCCGATGATGGTGCCACCGTGGCCACGGTCGCCCGGGCCGGGTGCCGGACCTGGGACGGATCCCACATCAGGGGGTACGGCAATGTGCAGCCCTGGAAGGTTCCCGCGGTGGCCAGTTCGCCGCTGAACGGTCGGATAGCCGTCGGCCAGACCGTCCTGTGGCGCTACGTCTCGCGCGACGGCAAGTGGGTGATGATCCGCGACCCGCGGGCCGACAGCACCGACGGCGTCGGCCAGCAGGGGTGGTACTTCATTCCCCGCGACTGCCTTCCCGCCGCCCTTCCCGGATAGGCCGCCAGGCGGCTAGCATCGCCGTCGAAATGACGCGGAACCACGCTGTGTAGTACTCGCACGTCCGGGCCCTTCCGGGATTGGTATGGACCGCCACGTCTGCGCCAGGGCCGGAAGGCCCTTTAGTCTCTCCCGCAGGTCGGAGATCACCCCATCGACGTTCGCGAATTGGGCATCCACGCGTTGGAAGTGAGCAGTCAGAGCTCGGGCCGCCCCCTCCCGGTGCGATTCGGGCGTTCCTTCGGTTGTCGATGGAGGTGTGTCACATCAACGATTCCCAGCTCGTCAGGCAGTTGAAGGCCCGACGCGACGTCACTGTCTCAAAGATCCTCGACATGACGGCGAGCGAAATTCCCAAGGTGGCGCAGCTGCATGCGAAACGACCCAAAGAGATCCCGGCTGAACTGCATTTCGTGACGGTCCGCATGCTCGACTTGTTCGACAACGGCCAAGCTCCCTTCCTCGACTCCGATCTGGAGGTCTTCCGGAACATGGGGTCGCGTCGATGCCTGTTCGACTCGTTCTCCGCGTCCGACCTCCGAAACGGATTCGAGGTGGGGCACCTGGCCGGCCTGCGAGACATTCTTTCGGTGGCGAACTCCAAGAACTACGCAGAGTTCGCGAAGCTGATCACCTACGGGGCTCAGGAGAACGCCCGCATCCTCGCGGCCGCCATGGCGGGCTACCACGACACGGCGCGCGTCGAACGGGGAGAGACCCTCCAAGCCCGCCGGCAGCTGCTTGCCGAGTTGCTACGCGCGTCGACCGAGTCCGCCGCGATGGCCGCGGCGGCGGGCATCCTCCTCCCCGAGGGGTATCTCATCCTCGTCTGCAGGTTCTTGCAGGAGGAAGGAGCCCTCGACCGCGCGCTGGACGCGAGCCGGGGCCTGCTCCGGTCCTCGCCCGGGATCCTGTGGTCCACCCAGGCTCGGCGAGACGAAATGATGGTGCTGCTACCGGTGAACGGTGACGAGGACGCTGCGGAAGCCCTGTCCGCCGAGCTGGTGACCGCAGCGTCTCGAAAGGTGCGGTCCGTACGTGCCGCCCACGCCCTGGCCGCCACCGTGGGATCGGTACCCGAAACGCTGCGAGAGCTGCAGCAGACCATGTCCGTGGTGGTGGCGATGCCCGACGCCCAGGCGCGCCCCTACAAGGCGGCCGAACTGGTGATAGAGCTCGCCATCTCCCGTCAGCCGGCACTGCAGAACCGGCTCGTCGACTTCCTGGCACCGCTCGAACAGGGGACCGATCTGCGTCTCACCCTCGACGAGCTGTTCTTCCACGAGCTTGACCGGGAAAAGACCGCCAAAGCCTTGAACATCCACCGAAGAACCCTGAGTTACCGCCTTCAGAAAATTCGGGAGTTCAGCGGGCTCGATCCCAGCAGCCCGCACGGCATCCAGCTCCTTCGGGCGGCGATGACGGCCGCGAACCTTTCCTCTTCCAGGGTGGACGACTCCGAAACTCATCTTGCTCCCTCACAGCATGCCTTGATGGAGGAGGGGCGTCGCCTGCTTCCGGGGGCGTCGACATCGCCCGGATCGTCTTCCTCAACGCCCCCCATCTCATCGCCAAGGGACTCACCACCCGTCCCTCGATTCACGCGTCCCTCCGATTAACGAGCCAGGGAGAACCCCCTCATGACCCATCACCTCTTCAGACCGTTTCTGGCCATGGTGCTGTTCGCCGTGAGCCTGTTCGTCGGCACCGTGGCCACTGCGGGAGCAGCCCACGCCGACGGCTGCTTCACCTGGACGCGCACCCTGGCACCGGGAGCCTCCGGCGCAGACGTCACCCAACTGCAGATCCGGGTCGCCGGCTACCCCGGCTCCGGAGGAGTCCTCGGCATCGACGGCGCCTACGGTCCCGCGACCGCGGCCGCCGTCACACGCTTCCAGCAGGCCTACGGACTGCCCGCCAACGGAGTCGCGGACAGTGCCACCTTCAGCAAGATCTACGCCCTGCAGGACAACGACTGCACACCCGTCAACTTTTCGTACGCGGAACTGAACGACTGCAACGCCACCTGGTCCGGAGGCGCGGTCTCCGCTGCCACGGCCAAGTCCAACGCCCTACGTACCATGTGGAAGCTGCAGGCCATGCGGCACGCGCTCGGCGATGCGCCGATCACAGTCACCAGCGGCTTCCGCTCACGCGCATGCAACGCCGCGGTCGGTGGCGCAGCCGACAGCCGCCACCTGTACGGAGACTCGGCTGACCTCGCGGCCGGACCGCATTCCTTGTGCAAGCTGGCCCAGGCGGCACGCAACCACGGATTCGGCGGCATCCTCGGGCCGGGCTACCCCGGCCACGACGACCACACCCACGTGGACCACCGACCGAGCCGCTTCTGGTCGGCGCCTTCCTGCGGCATCTGATGCGCGCGCCGGCTCCCTCGGCCGCAGTCAGGGGGAGAGGTTCGGACCGGCTGGGACTGCAAACCGTTCGGTGTGACTCCCGATCACGGAGATGCGCCGATGACCAGCAGCAACGTGACCGAGAGTCGACGTTCTCCACGGTCAAGCTCCGCACCAAGGCCACACGCGGCGCCGGCAGCCCGCCCGAGGCCCTGGCGAGGGTGTTCAAGCTCGTCGAGTCCGCCCAGGCCCGCTGACGCGCGATCACCTAGGACTTGTCCGGGCGATCACGCTTCTAGCCAGGTTGCGAGCGTGGCGAAGACGAGCGTCTGCAGCGGGACCGACAGCGTGCTCTGTCTTTTGGGTCGAGCCGCGGGAGACAGCACCCGCAGGCGCCGCTTACCCGCTCACTGTTCCGTCGCCGGCGTCCCGGTCGCTTCCAACAAGTTGATCCGCCCGTTCTCGACCTTCAGTACGTGCGGCGTCAGTTCTTCGTGCCATCTGTAGTACCCCATACGGACCGCACCGTCTGCGAGCCGGTGGGTGTCGTGAGCCCGGTCTGCGAGCCAGCACAGCAACTCGCCGACGTTTTCGAATTCGTCCGGGTGGATCTCGATCCGGGAGGTCAAAGACCAGCCCCCTTGTGCCAGATCCTCACGGCCGGCCAATGTCGAGCAGAGTGCACCCCCGACCTTGTCGGCTGCGCCACTGCCGGCCAGCAGCGGATGAGGATCGTCCTCGACCTCAGGGTTCCCCTCGTCGTCGACCACCACGTAGGGGAACTCGGTCACGATCGCCAAGCCCGCTGGTTGTGGACCGATTCCCAGATGCCAACGCAGCTCGGCGAGCTGCTGCTCCGACAACTCATTGCGCAGGTCAACCGTGACTATCAGCTCATAAACGTCACTCACGTAACGCACCCTACAGACAGGCTCGGACAGGCAAGGCCGGAGCCGTGACCAGCCGCGTTCCTCCAGGCCCTGGTCGAGGTCCTGGGCCTACTTCTATGACACCAGGTCAGCGGGCGGACTGCCTCGCACTGCCAGCCAGGAAGGAACGCTCGTGAACTCCGATGCCCGGAACCAGCGGCCGCCTACGACCTCGAGTACGGCCGAGTAGCACCGGCGGTAGTCGGTGGCCTGCATATCGGCCCCCGCCATCACCTCTTCCCGGTCTTTCGGGAACCCGTCGATACCTGCATGGTCCAGGACGGACGCCATCACCGTCATGAACTCGGAGAACTGGCCGAGCTCGATCCGGCGCACGGGCCGCTCTGCGGCCGGGCCGCCCGTGTGACAGAGCGTCTCGCCTCCTGTGCCCAAGACATGCCGCGGGGGCGGGGGCGTGTGCAGCTGGGCGACGTAAAGCCGTTCGCGGCGGGTCTTCTGGCCGAGGGAGGGATACGCGAAGCTTTGTCAGGACCTCGAAGGGCTGCCTGGCGCCGAGCAGTATGTGTGAGACTCCCTCTGAATGATCACTCGGGGGGAGTTTCGCGTTGAACGCGCTGTTGAAGAGGGTGTGGATCGGGCTGGCCGCGACCTTGATCGTGAGTCTGGCTGCCGTGGTCCTGCCTGACCGTATCCAGATAAACGACGACGGGCGTATCCACCTGGGCGCGCCCGTGCCCACGCCGTCCCCGTCCACGGCGGCGTCCACACCGGAGTCCACGTCCCCGCCCCTCACACGGGACGCCGTGGACGAGGTGATCCGGAACGCGGTCAGCGCGGCGGGCCTCGACCCGGCGCAGGGCCGCGCGACCGTCGCGGCCGACGCCAACGCGAACAGGACGGGCTGGATGGCCGTCCGCGAGAAGACCGCCGCACAGTCGGAGATGAACGCGATCTGTGCAGACCTGGAGCGCCAGGGCTGGACACTGAACCCGAACGGCGACCGCCCCGACGCCTCCCGCAGCTACAAGCGCGGGGGCTGGTACCTGCTGGTGAGCACGCGCGGGAAGACCCAGGCGCCGTCCACCACCTCCGCCTTGACCGACTCGCAGACCTACCTGACCCTGACCGGGCTCCAGCTGAACCTTTCCGACATACCCCTCCCCGAGATCACCGTCCGCATCGGATGACCCCTCACAGAGAAGCCCACACCGTCCCGGGACACCTCGGCGCCTGGGCCCGGCCGAGTTGCCCGGCCCTGTGCGGGAGCGCTTCCCCCCGGTGCCCCCGCCCGACATAGCGACGCCGCTGCTTGGGCCCGTGGCGCGGCCGAGGCTCCGGCCGTCGCACCGCACCCGGCGGCCGCCCTGCCCGTCGGGCGGGACCATCCCGGGGCGCGGGGCCGGACTCCAGCACGGTCAGCAACAGCCTGGACGGCGCGGGACCATCCCGAAGTGCCTAAACTCTGAAGCCTTTTGCAAGAAGTGGTGTTCTACTCCCTGCTATGACGAATCTGACGAAGCTTGTGCCTGCCGCTGTGATCGACGAGACGACCCGGCTGCTGTCCGAGCACTACGTTTTCCCGGAGATAGCCGAGCAGCTCGCCGGCCTGCTGCAACAACGCCTCGCCGAGGGCGCCTATGACGTGGACGGCGCAGAGGAACTCGCCCGTCTGGTCACCGCGGACCTGCAGTCCGTCAACGGCGACCGACACCTGAGACTGAAGCACCACACCGACCCGGTCCCCCCGAAGCGGGGGGCGGCAACCCTCGAGGCCATGCGCCGGGACTTCGACACCTCGCTGGGCGGTGCGCCCCGGGTGCAGTTGCTCGAGGGAGGGGTCGCCGTGGTGGAGCTGTCACCGATGCTGTTTCCGCTGGAGTGGGCCGCCGAGCCGCTGGGCGCCGCGCTCACCCTGGCATCCCGCGCCCAGGCTCTGATCGTGGACCTGCGTGCCAACCGAGGCGGCGACCCGGACACGGTCGCCTTCGTCTGCAGTTACCTCCTGGACGAGCGCACCCACCTCAACACCATGTCCTGGCGCGGCGGAGAGCGCAGTGAGCAGTCCTGGAGTCTCCCGCACGTTCCCGGCGCACGCTTCGGCGGCAGCAAGCCGTTGTACGTGCTGACCAGCGACAGCAGCTTCTCCGCCGCTGAGGAGCTGGCGTACGACCTCCAGCAGCTCGGCCGCGCCGTAGTGGTCGGTGAGCGCACCCGCGGCGGTGCACATCCGTGCCAGGGCTGGACGGTGCACCCACACCTGGAAGCCACCATTCCCTTCGGCCGCGCCATCAACCCCGTCTCCGGCACGAACTGGGAGGGCACCGGCGTGCAGCCGGACGTCCCTTGCGCTGCTGCCGACTCCCTCGACCGCGCTCATGCGCTGGCCCTCGCCCGACTGGCAAGCTGACCCGGCCCGGCTCATCGACAGCACGCTGCGCAGCGCCTCCGCCCACCTACGTCCGCGGCTCGCCTCACCTTCCCGGCTCGCACGTCTCCGCCGCCGTCCTCGGTCGGCATCCGTATGGGGCGCCGGCGGCCAGGTAGCGGAAGGAGTGCGTGCTGTGGGCGGGCAGGGATACCTCGGCGGTGCGGGTGCCGTCGCCTCGGGGTGTGAGGGGGTGGGCGGCGGGGTTCCAGTGGTTGAAGTCGCCGACGACGCTGACCGGGCCGTCCGGGTCGCCTTCGGGCAGGACGAAGGTGACCTTGGTTCGGTCCTTGACCTTCTTGCGTTCCAGCACGGTGTTCTCCAGCCATGGGCGGTCGGAGGCGGGCTCGGGCATCGTCGCGTGTGCGGCGGTTGCCCGTGGTGGGACGAGGCCGGTGGTCTGGATGTCGGTCACCTGTCCGGGTCTCGGCCGATGAGTGCAGGTGACAGCGACGGACCGTCTTCGCCAGGGGAGCGCGGGACTTGGATCCGGTGCGGGGCCCGGCCGGGGTGGCTTTTTCGACCGGCTGGGCCTCGCGTGCGTGGACCTCACCTCGCCCTGTCACCGGGCCACGGCCCAGCCCGCACCGCCTGCGCCAAGCGGGCACGCGTACGCCGTTGGGGGGGGCGGGGCCCGCGCCGGGCCGTGCTTGGTGTGCCGCGGCCGGCGCGCTACGGCACGCCGTCCTGGGGTGAGATGTCTGTGATCGGGAAGATGGTGTCGGTGCCGGTGATTTCCAGGAGGCGCAGGAACTGCGGCTGCGGCTTGCGGAGGCTGACCTGTTTGCCGTGTTCCTGGGCTGTGTGCCGTGCGCGGATGAAGGCGTTGAGGCCGGCCGAGTCGCAGAACGACAGTTCGGCGAGGTGAATGATGATCATGCTCGCCCGTCCGGTTGGGTGATCGCGGTGTGCAGCACGTCGTACAGCCTGGTCGGCGCCGGCACCACCCGGCACGCGGCCGTCGCAGTGCCCGGATGGTGGCGCTGGGGCAGCGCTGTGTAGGCCGGTTCCGGTCTTCTCGTCTCAGGAGCGTGCGGCGAGAGGGCTGGTGCCACCTACGAGGAGTACCGTGACAAGGGTGCGGCGGACGTGTTGACGGCGGAAGCTCCGTTGCCCGCTCGTCTTGCCCCTCATACGCCCTGACCAGCCATCCCCCCCCCGGCTGGGTCAGGGCCCGGCCCCGACCGGCCTCTCCCCCCTGGCCGGTCGGGGCCCCTTCGTGCGTGTTCGGCGTTCACTGCTGGGCTCTCGGACGATCTTGGGCGTCGATACCGTAGGCGCCTCGCGCGTCGTTTCTGGAGGGTGCGGTCAGTCCTCGGTCCGGTCGCCGGTTGGCGACGCCGATCGCCTTGGCCAGGCCCTCGCGGTGGGCGGCTTCCATGGCGCGCCATTGGCCGTAGACGTCGCCGAACGGCTGCTGCTTCAGGTACAGGTCGACGTGCTCAAGGCCCAGCTTGGTCAGCGAGGTCTCCAGAGCACGGCGGGTGTTGTCCTGCGCGGGGGCGTCTTGGACCCACCGCTTGGTGGTGACGAACAAGTCCTTGCGGGGGATGCCGCTGTTCTTGATGGCGTGGCCGACCGCTGCCTCGTTGCCGTAGGCGGCGGCGGTGCCCAGCAAGGCCATCTCCAGGCTCTCGTAGGCGAGGGTGAGGTCGCCGACGGCGTGGTGGTGGAAGCGTTTGGTGCCGGCGCCGTGATGGCGGACGTCACGGCGCCCCAGCGGGTGCGGAAGTCGTCGCTGCGGGTGGAGAGCTCGCCGACGAGGTCGTGGAGTTCCTTGTCGTGCGGGTTGCGACCCGCCTCGGTGCGCAGGATGGCGACGGCGATGTCCGCGGCCTGGTCCCAGTCGGGGTAGAACCGGTGCGAGGCAGGGTCGAGGAAGGTGAAGCGGGCCAGGTTGGCCCGGTTGCCGGGTGCGGCGTAGACGTCGTCGTAGAAGGCGCGGGCGAGCTGGTTGGCGGCCAGGAGGTCCATGCGGCCGTTGCGGACGAAGACGGGGCCGGCGGTGACGGCGTCCAGCACCCACTGCAGACTCCGGTGCGGCGTGAACGGCCGGGCGGTGCGGCGGCGGGGCGGGTGAGGGCGTCGGAGCCGTCGGCCGCCCGCGCGAGGTTCAGCAGGTGGGCGCGTTCGGCATCATCGAGCTGGAGTGCGCGGGCGACGGCTTCGAGGACGGCGGGGGAGACGCCGGCGAGGTTGCCGCGCTCCAGCTTGGCGTAGTACTCCACGCTCACGTCGGCCAGGGCGGCGACCTCGCTGCGGCGCAGGCCGGGCACGCGCCGCCGGCTGCCGGCGGGCAGGCCCGCCCGCTCGGGGGTGATCTTCGCGCGCCGCGAGGTGAGGAACTCGCGGACCTCTGCTCGGCCGTCCACGCCTTCGACGGTACGTCCCGCACGCGGCCATAGGGATGTACTGGCAGTACACCCCTTGATGGTGTCTCGCTGCGCACACCCGGGGCGGGTTACCTGGACGACGTGGTGCTTTCCGCCCGGTCATCTCGGCCGGCGCGGACAGCCCGCACCCGTTCCTGTACTCGGCCGCGGCCCCGGGCATCCGGTGCCGCGCGCCTCGACACGTAAGGATCTTCCGTATGCGCGGCGCAGTGATTCACGCTCCCGGAGACGTCCGCTTCGAGTCGCTGGACGACCCGAAGCTCCTCCACCCGACCGATGCGATCATCCGGACGGCCGTGACCTGTGTGTGCGGCTCGGATCTGTGGCCCTACCGCGGCGCGGAGCCGATCGGCGACCCGCACCCGATGGGCCACGAGTACGTCGGCTTCGTCGAGGAGGTCGGCTCCGAGGTCACCTCGGTCCGGCCGGGCCAGTTCGTCATCGGCTCCTTCGCCACCTCCGACAACACCTGCGCGAACTGCCTGGGCGGCTTCCAGTCGAACTGCCTGCACCGCGAGTTCATGTCCACCTGCCAGGCCGACTCCGTGCGCATCCCCAACGCCCAGGGCACCCTGGTCGCCACCGACGAGGTGCCGGGCGAGGAGCTGTGGCCCGGCCTGCTGGCCCTCTCCGACGTCATGGGCACCGGCTGGTGGGCCGCGGATGCGGCCGAGGTGAAGCCCGGCTCGACCGCCGTGGTGGTCGGGGACGGTGCGGTCGGCCTGTGCGCGGTGATCGCGGCGAAGGAGAGGGGCGCGGAGCGGATCATCGTCATGTCCCGGCACGAGAGCCGGCAGAAGCTCGCGCGGGAGTTCGGTGCGACCGACATCGTCACCGAGCGCGGCGACGAGGGCGTCGCCCGGATCAAGGAGCTGACCGGCGGGATCGGCGCCGGTAGCGTCCTGGAGTGCGTCGGCACCGCCCAGGCCGTGGAACAGGCCCTGCATTCCGCCCGCCCCGGCGGCAACGTCGGCTTCGTCGGCGTTCCCCACGACGTCTCCGTTGACGGGCAGGAGCTGTTCTTCTCCCACGTCGGCCTGCGCGGCGGCCCCGCCCCCGTCCGCCGCTACCTGCCCGACCTCATCGACCGCGTCCTTTCCGGCCGCATCGACCCGGGCAAGGTCTTCGACCTCACCCTTCCGCTGGAGCAGGTCGCCGACGGCTACCGGGCGATGGACGAGCGCCGCGCCATCAAGGCCCTCCTCAAGCCCTGACCCCTGCCGCCATCCCGTCCAAGGAGTACCCGTGCAGATCACCCGCAGTTCGATCGCCACCGCCAAGGGCCCCTCCGACTGGTTCACCGGCGACGCCTACATCGATGCCGTCGCAGCCGCCCCCAGCCCGTCCCGGGTCACTGCCAACCTGGTGCACTTCATGCCCGGTGCCCGCACCCACTGGCACCGCCACCCGCTGGGCCAGACCGTCTTCGTCACCGAAGGCGTCGGCCTGTGTCAGCGCCGCGGCGGGCCGGTCGAGGTCATCCGGCCCGGGGACCGCCGGCGGGGGAGGAGGCATCGTCCCGCGGGGAGGGACTCGAGCCGGCTGATCGCCATTACGGCCGGCCACCCCCGCACGGCGCCGACTACGACGCCCCGCAGGTGCCCAGGGCGGTTCGCGCCAGCCCTCGCAGCCATGCGTGGGCGTGATCGGTGTCGTAGCGCTGATGCCACGACAGGTAGATCGACACCGGCGGCAGTTCGAGCGGGAGGGGGAGCACGACCAGGCCGAGGTCGGCGACCGTGGGCCGCGTGGTGGCTTCGGGGACGCTGACCAGGAGATCGGAGCCGCGCGCGAACTCCAGCGCGGCTGCTTCTGTGGGCGCGGACGCCACCACGCGGCGGGCGAGTCCGAGCCGCGCGAGGGCGTCATCGAGACCATTGCCGAGATTTCCGCGTCGCGAGACGGTGACGTGTTCAGCGGCGGCGTACTGCTTTGCAGTGACGGTCCTGACGCGGGTGAGGGGGTGCCCCTGCCTCACGACGATGACGAGGCGGGTCGAGCCCACCTCATCGGCACGGATGTCCGGTGCGCTCGGGGGGTTGGCGTTCGCCTCCAGGTCGATCTCGCCGCGCCGCAACTCGGGGGAGTCGACGCTCGATTCCGCGACGAAACGCAATCGCACGCCAGGCGCCTGTCGGCGTACGGCGGCGAGCAGCGCGGGGCCGCTCGAGGCGACCAGGGAATCGTGCCAGCGGAGCGCGAAAGTGCGCTCCAGCGTTGCCAGATCGAGTTCACGGCTCGGTGCCAGCACGCCCTGCACCTGGTGCAGCAGCTCGTGCACCTGTTCCCGGACGGCGATCGCGTACGGCGTGGGGGTCATCGTGCGGCCGGTGCGCACCAGGATCTGGTCCCCGGTCGTGCGCCGGATGCGGCCCAGACTCCGGCTCATCGCGGGGGCGGTGACGTGCAGGCGCGCGGCTGCCCCGGCCACGCTGCCCTCTTCCAGCAGTGCGTCGAGCGCGGTGAGCAGATTCAAATCCAATTGCATGGGAGTAATCCTAGGCGTGCTTTACATGCACTTGTTGTTAATTACCGGGCTGGATACCTTCGAGGAAGAGCGCACGGCGGAACGCACAACGTGGCTCGACCGGCCCTCGTCACCCTTCCTCAGACAGGAGCACCCCCATGCCTGGAACGCTTCGGACCACTGACCTCGTCTCGACCGATGCCAACCTGCTCGCCCAAACCGCGGACGCCGTGCGCGCGGCCGGTTCGGCACTGCGCGAGCGCTTCGGCGAGGTGGTCCGCTACCAGACACGCGAAGAGCTGATGCGTGCGCTCGCTGCGAACGACGACGCGGCCCTCGACATCCTGCGCCCCCGCCTCACGGCCGTCCGCCCGGACGCCGGCTGGGCGGAGGACGAGCTGGAGGGCGGGGCCCTGCCGCCGGGCGAGTGGTGGGTCGTCGATCCGGCCGAAGGCAACGTCAACCACCTGCACGCCATGCCGGAATGGGCGGTGACCGCCACCCTCGTGCGTGAGAACCAGCCGGTGCTCACCGCGGTCCACCTGCCGATGACCGGCGAGACCTACACCGCGCTCACCGGCGCGGGTGCCTACCTCGACGGCCGACCGCTGCAGGTCTCCCAGACGGCGGATCTCGGTCTGAGCATCGTTGCCACCAGCCAGGCCCGGCCGGACGAGGAGGACACGGTCGTGCGGCGCGTCGGCTCCTCGATCACCGCGATGCTCTTCGACGCGCTCGTCGTCCGCACCGCGGTGCCTGCGACCCTGCACTTGCTGAACACGGCCGCAGGCCGGATCGACGCCTTCTGGCAGTTCGCCGGCGCCCGCGCGGACCTGCTGCCCGGGGCGCTGCTCGTCACCGAGGCCGGCGGACGGATCTCCGACGCCGAGGGCCGCCCCTGGACCTTGCAGAGCGAGAGCTTCCTGGCCGCCGCGCCCGGCGTCCACGCCGAAGCCGTCGCCACGCTCTCACGCTGACCACACGCCCCAACCTGCACGCACGGAAGGACCAGATCATCATGACCACGATCGCAGTTCTCGGAAACGGCCGCGTCGGCGGCAACCTGGCCGCAGCCCTCACCCGGGCAGGGCACGAGGTGACGGTGACGGATCGCACGCCGGGCGCCGCCGCCGACGCGGCCCGGGCAGCGCAGATCGTCATCAACGCCACCCCGGGAGCCGGCTCGCTGGACCGGCTCGTCGCGCTGCGCGAGGAACTGCTCGACAAGATCCTCGTGGACGTCTCCAACGCCACCGTCGACGGACCGGACGGAATGCCCGCCCACCTGATCTACCCCGGCTCAAGCCTCGCCGAGCAACTCCAAGAAGCGCTCCCGCAAACGCGCGTCGTCAAGACACTCAACACCATGCTCTTCCCGGTGATGACCGCGCCGGCCATGCTCACCCAGGCGCCCGAGGCCTTCCTGTCCGGTGAGGACCCGCAGGCCAAGCAGACCGTCCGTGAACTGCTCGTCGACCTCGGCTGGCGCAAGGAGTGGATCACCGATCTCGGCGGGATCCAGAGCGCCCGCGCCACGGAGGCCGCGATACTGTTCGTACCGCACGTGATTCGGGCCAGCGGATTTGCGCCCTTCGCGATCTCGATCGCCCGCTGATCCGCACATACGCCGGCGCAGCCAGGGCGGGCGTCACGAACCGTTCGACCTGGGCGCCATCCGCTCGGCCGACCGCATCGGTGTGGCCCCCTCACCGCAGCCCGCGGCTCCCCGCGACGTAACTACGGCAATACGGACTCCTCGGCCGCCCGGCACCGCTGAGCTTGGCCTGCCTGCACCTGGTCCGGTGGCAGACTCGCAGCAGGTCGGCAGTCGTTCGGCACCACGCGCCCACACCTGAGCCCGCCATGGTGTCCTCGCCCAAGTCGCGAGTACGCCCCCGGATCCTGCGTCCTGACGGGCGGCTTCGCGGCGGAGCGGAAGTTCGACGGCCACCGCCCCCACGTACGAGGCGATCAGCGACTGCAGCCGCAGGCGGGTGGGGTCCGACAACGCCTTGAACAACCGCGACAGTTCGGCCGCGGCGTCTTCGCCCAGCGGCTCGCGCACCATAGGTGCGCAGCACGCCGCCGACGCCTCACCGAGCCGCCGCTCGAGCTCGTCCTCATCGAGGGCCGGGCGGGGGAGGAGACCCGCCTGGACCAGCTCGGCGTCGAGGTCGCCTCCACCGAGGAGGTCGACGCCGCGGCCGGGCGCCTCGAGGAAGCGGGTCTGGCCACGTCCGTGGAGTGCGGCACCACGTGCTGCCACGTCGTCCAGGACAAGGTGTGGGTCACCGGCCCGGGCAACGAGCCGTGGGAGGTGTACGTGGTCAAGCTCGATGTTCGATGCCGCATGGTGCGGGGGCTCCCGGGACGCGGCGTGCTGCTGACGCGCTCGACGGAGCGGCGCGGCCGGCCCGCGCGTCGTTGACGTGACCGCGCGCCCGTTGCGCCGGTTCCGCCCGTCAGCGCCCCAGTGCGCCGCGGACCGACAGCCCGTGGCGGCGGTGCAGCCGGTGCATCTCCCACCAGGACAGGGCCGTGACGGTGACGGGTGCACCGAGGATGAACACCGCGCGGGCGCCCGCCGGTACTTGGGGGTAGGCGCCCGTGACCACGTCCAGGATCGCCATCTCCCACACGAGGACGCCGGCGAGGACCGGCGGCACCACCTCGTGGATGTCGGCGGTACGGAAGACGTGGACGAGCGACAGGCCGATGCCGTAGAGGGCGAAGCCGATCGACCACGCGCACGTCACGCCGATGACGATCTTCCCCGGCAGACCGACGGCATCCCGGAAGCCCGCCAACTCCGGTGCCATCGCGAGCGCCGAGGTGCCCATGGAGGCCATGATGGCCACCACCGCGCCGAGGGAACGCAGGGCCCGTCGCAGGTAGACGCGCCGCAGCGCGCCCCGCGCGGCTGCCACGAACGCGCCGACCACCAACGGGAACGTGCAGACCAGTACCAGGACGCTGGACCAGCTCTGGTCGAGGCGGGCGTCCGCCACGGCCTTGACGTCGTCGGCGCTGACGACCGCCTTGTAGGCGACCATCAGGCCCACCCAGGCCGCCAGCCCGAGCGCGGTCCGCCACAGCTGGAGCTTGCGGACCTCCGGGTCGTGCACGATCCCCGGACGCGAAGGGCGGAACGCCGACTGGGCGGCGTAGAACGGGTTGTAGAGGCCCCGCAGGATCTTCCGCCCCCGCGACGGCTCGACCGGCGGCGGCGCAATCTGCGGATGCCCCCATCCGTACGGATACCCCTGCGCCGGGACCGGCTGCGGGCACGGGTGCGCGGGCTGCTGCGCGTACGGATACCCGGCAGGCGCGGCGTACGGTGCTCGCTGCGGGGGGTGGTACGGATGCCCCGGCGGCGGGCCGTACGGGGTTCCCTGCGGCGGGACCGGGGAGCCCTGGCCGGGCGGGCCCGCGGGCGGCGTCCCGCCCGCCCCGCCCACCGGCCCGCCGCCCGCGTACCCGCCCCCGCCGTAACCGCTCACGCCACGCACTCCCGCCGTCCCGCCCTGCCGACGCACGCATCGTAGTCGCCGACGGGGCTGGTGCGGGTCAGGCCGGAGCTGCCAGGCCGGTCAGGATGATGTTCAGGCCGGCAGTGAACATCGCTGCCGGGTCATGGTCGTTGCCGCCCGTGACGAGGTGGGAGAGGGCGGGGTAACGGCCGGTGGCGAAGAGGCGCCGGAGGTAGGGGCCCGAGGCGGCCTGCCACTGGCGTTCCGTCTGGCCGCTCTCGCGTTCGGCGCGCCGTTCGACGATCTCGTGGCGGACGGCGCCGAGTACGTAGCCGTTCACCGCCTGGAGGGCGCGCATCAGGGCGTTCGGGTCGTCGTCGCCGATGCCCGGGGCGTGGCGCAGGGCCGCCAGGATCGCCTCCAGGTGGCCGAGGGCCGCGGGGCCGAACTGCGGGCGGCCGCCGAGGAGGTCGGCGAACCACTCGTGGCGCAGGGCCGCGCCGCGCAGGCCGTGGGCGAGGGCCCGTACGCGTGCCTCCCAGTCTCCCTCGCCGGGTTCGGGCAGCGGGATCTCGGCGTACACCGCGTCGACCATCAGGTCGAGGAGCTCCTCCTTGGTGTCCACGTAGCGGTAGAGCCGCATCGGGCCGGCGTCGAGCGCGGCGGCGACTTTGCGCAGCGAGACCGCGGCCAGTCCGTCGCCGTCGGCCAGCCCGATCGCGGCCCGCACGATGCGGTCGCGGCTCAGCGGGCTGAGCGACGAACGTGCGGCCGGCTCGGGCCGTTCCCAGATGAGCACGGGCTCCCCTGTCTCTTCCTCGGGTCCTCGGACCGCTCCTGTTTCGATACACCGTATCGCTTCTCGGTCGATACGGTGTATCGTCGCAATACAGCGTATCGATCCAATCGGATCCGATCCGCTCCCTCCGCATCCGAACCGGCCCAGGAGCACACCCATGCCACGCACGTCAGCCATGTCAGCCATGCCGCACATCGCCATCATCGGAGCCGGGCCCGGCGGCCTGGTCCTGGCCCGCGTCCTACACCTGCACGGCATCGAGGCCGTCGTGTACGAGCGCGACGCGTCGCCGGCCGCCCGCACCCAGGGCGGCATGCTCGACCTGCACCCCGGCAGCGGCCAGCGTGCACTGCGCGAGGCCGGGTTGGAGGCGGAGTTCCTGGCCATCGCCCGGCGCGAGGGCCAGGACCACCGCCTGCTCGACCACACCGGCACGGTCCTGCTCCGGCAGGACACCCCCGACGACGCCCCGATGGACCGCCCCGAGGTCGACCGCGCGGACCTCCGCGCGATCCTCCTCGGCTCACTGCCCCCCGGCGCCGTCGCCTGGGGCCACGGTCTGGAGCGGGCCGAGCCGCTGCCCGGGGGCCGCCACCGCCTGCACTTCGCCGGCGGCCGGACCGCCGAATGCGACCTGCTCGTCGGGGCGGACGGCGCCAACTCCCGTGTACGGCCCCTCGTCACCGACGCCCGGCCGGCCCCGCTCGGCTCCCACGTCGTGGAACTGGGCATCCCCGACCTCGCCCGCGCCAGGCCCGACCTCGCCGCGCTGGTGGGACGCGGCAACTACTGGGCCTTCGGCCCCGGCCGCTCCCTCTCCGCCCAGCTCAACGGTGACGGCCGGCTGCGCGTCTACCTGACCTTCCAGGGGGCCGAGGACTGGCCCGCCACCTGCGGCATCCCCTTCGACGACCCGGGCCGCGCCCGGGCAGGACTGCGCGAGCAGTTCGCCGACTGGGCGCCGGAGTTCACCGACCTGATCGACGCGTGCGACGAGGCGCTCACGGTCCGCTCCCTGTCCACGCTGCCGGTCGGGCTGACCTGGCCGCACGTACCCGGAGTCACCCTCCTCGGCGATGCCGCCCACCTGATGCCGCCGGCCGGCGAGGGCGCCAACGCGGCCCTGCTCGACGGGGCCGAACTCGGCCTCGCCATCGCCGCCGACCCGTCCGCCCCCGACGCGGCCGCGCACCACTACGAGCAGGCGATGTTCCCCCGCGCGCAGGAGGCCGCCGACCACTCCGCCCGCATCCACGACATCCTCATGTCCCCCGACGCCGCGCGCCGCCTGCTGGCAGTACTCCAGCCGACGGGCTAGGTTCTGTCTCTTTGGTCAGCATCGGGTCCAGATGAGGATGCCGGCGAGGTGGAGTGCGGCCTGGTAGGCGATCGCGAGCTTGTCGGCTCGGGTGGCCAGGCCGCGCCACTGCTTGAGGCAGTTGATACTGGTCCCGGGCGGTGATCGACTCTAGTCATGTCAGGGCAGCTCGGCGGGGCCCAAAAGTGGTCCCAGTCCGGTCGACCGAGCCCGACCGGGCAGCAAGCACCATCCTCGTCGACGGGCAGGGCATCCCGCTTGCCGTGTCACTGACCGGCGGAAACCGAAACGACGTCACTCAGTTGATGCCCCTGCTCGCCAAGATTCCGTCCGTCGCTGGCCTGGTCGGACGACCGCGACGCCGCCCCGACGTGATCCTCGGCGACCGCGGCTACGACCACGACAAGTACCGCCGCCTGGTCTGGGCGACCGGAGTCAAACCAGTGATCGCCCGCCGCGGAGTCCCGCACGGTTCCGGTCTCGGCGTCTACCGGTGGGTCGTGGAGCGGACCATCGCCTGGTTTCACGGCTTCCGACGCCTGCGCGTCCGATGGGAACGACGAGACAACATCCATGAAGCCTTCCTCGGCCTCGCCACCTGCCTCATCACCCACCGACACGTCCAACGCCTTTGTTAGGACCTCTAAGCCTGGAGGGCGGCCCCACGGCTGCCGCGCCGTCGGACGTGGGTCGGGTTCGTGGCCTGCCCGGGCTGCTGCGAGGCACGCGGATGCGGGCCATCACCGTCTCGAAAGCGGGGGCTTCACCGGCTTGGCCTGCGGTGACGGTGACGGCCAGAGGGCGTGCGGCACCATCCGCGGCGAGGTGGACTTTGGTGCTCAGCCTGCCGCGGGAACGTCCGAGCGCGTGATCGGCGGGTTCGCCGGAGCCTGTTGCCGCCTTTTGCGTGCTCCAGCGGCGTGCTGGTGAGATCGGACGACCGCGGAGTCCACCGACACGGTCCAGTCGATGTCGCCGGCGGCCTCCGGCGCCGCCAGAACGGGGGGCGAGGATCGTCTCCCAAGTTCCGTCGACCGCCCACCTGATCAGCCGTTTGTGGGCGGTCTGGAAAGGGCCGAGCTCGTCGGGCAGGTCCCGCCAGGGCGAGTTGGTGCGGTACTTCCACGCGATGGCTGCAAGAGTTCGGCGGTGGTTGGCTCACCGCCGCCCACGGACCCGATCGGCCGATATCGACGGCTCGATCCGGTCCCACATCGCATCAGTGACCACTCACTGATCGTTTCAGAATGAGGTCCGAAGTCGGCGGACTCGCTCGCCCGTCCGTCCTGGGCACCGTGCATAGTGTGCTCATGGATCGATTCGTGGGTCAGGCCCGCCTCGAATGGTGGGCCAATGACGCGACGTGCCTTGAGATGTACGACATCGACATCACCGTCACTGTCGACGCGGTCGGAACGTGGTGGGCAACCGGTCGGCATGCCAGCGCCCTCGACACGACCCAGCGCGAGGGCTGGGACTTCCTCACGGAGATGGACCCCCACTTCTCCATAGCGTTTCCCGGCGAGGACCGCGGGGGGTTCTTGGTGAGAGTCGTCGAGGCAGAGGATGGAACCCTCACGCTCACAGAGGCGCCGGACTGGGACGGCTAGGACTTGTCCGGCCGATCATGCGACTACTTCGGGTCCGGGTCGTTGATGTGTGCCGAGTGAGAACGGCTGCGACCGTTCCTGCCGGTCAGCAACAGGCGTTGTGGGCGGTGGCGGGACCATCGGCAGGTGATCGACGGGATTCTGCACCGGACGCGGACCGGCGTGCGGTGGCGTGACCTGCCCGAACGGTTCGGGCCGTGGAAGACCGTCTATGAACGGCACCGGCTGTGGTCGGCGGACGGGACGTGGGAGCGTCTGCTCCAGCAGGTCCAGGCCGCGGCGGATGCGGCGGGTGAGATCGACTGGGACGTCTCGGTCGACTCCACCATCGTCCGCGCCCACCAGCACGCGGCCGGCGCCCGAACCGACCCGCCGGCCCCCGAGCAAAGGGGGACGCACCAGCAGAACACCAGGACGAGACTCCGTGGCAGAGCCTTCACGCCCACCTGGTGGAGGTGGTGCTGGCCTGGGCCGCTCGCGTGGCGGGTTCACCAGCAAGCTCCACCTGAGCGCCGACGGTCGCTGCCGCCCGCTGTCCCTGATCACACCAGGTCAGCGGGCGGACTGCACGCAGTTCAAGCCGGTCCGGGAGAAGATCCGCGTCCCGAGAACCGGGCCGGGCAGGCCACGTAAGAAGCCCGACAGTCTGGAATCACACGGCGGACGGCCAACCGGCTTCGATGAAGAGCGGTACAAGAAACGCAACACTGTCGAACGGGCCATCAACCGGCTCAAGCAGCACCGGGCGGTGGCCACCCGCTACGACTGTGAGGATGTTCGGGTGCCGCTCTGGGCGGTGGCCTGACTCGCGCTACGACTGGCTCTTATGCCTTGCGTTTGATCTGTCGGTCA